>JBBDTC010000352.1:9927-14108 GCA_040904625.1 Gammaproteobacteria bacterium | reverse complement strand
CACGCCCTGCTCACCTAGCGCCCCTGCAAACCCCGTGGACGACACTCAAGCCCGCCCTGATATCGAGCAACTCCGCGCCCTGGTGCAGGAGGATGCTGCCGCCGTCGACCGCCTCATCCGCGCGCGGCTGTATTCCGATGTGGTGCTCATCAATCAACTCGGCCACTACATCATCGCCGGCGGCGGCAAACGGCTGCGGCCTCTGATTGCCTTGCTGAGCGCGAAAGCCGCCGGCTACAGCGGCCCCCGGCATGTCGAGGCTGCCGTCATCATCGAGTTGGTCCATACCGCAACCCTGCTCCACGACGATGTCGTCGACGCCTCCAAGCTGCGCCGCGGCCGCGAAACCGCCAATCTGGTGTGGGGCAACGAAGCGAGCGTGCTGGTCGGGGATTTCCTCTACTCGCGCGCCTTCCAGATGATGATCGACCTGCAGAATCTGCGGGTCCTCGAGATACTCGCCGATGCGACCAACGTTATCGCCGAAGGCGAGGTCATGCAGCTCATGAACTGTCATGATCCGAACACGACCGAAGAGCGCTATCTCACCACTATCCACAACAAGACGGCAAAACTCTTCGAAGCGGCGGCCATGCTCGGGGCGGTCGTCGCGGGGGAGACCGGCGCATTCGAGAATGCGATGGGCGCTTACGGCCGTCATATCGGCACGGCTTTCCAGCTGGTCGATGACGCCCTCGACTACAGCGCCGACGCGGATACGCTGGGCAAGAACATCGGCGATGACCTCGCCGAAGGCAAACCGACACTGCCGTTGATCCATGCCATGCGCTACGGCACCCCGGCGCAGACCCAGTGTGTCCGCGAAGCCATCGAGCACGGCGGCCTCGAACGGCTCGACGACATCATGAGCGCGATTGAATCGACCGGAGCCATCACTTACACTCTCGCCCGCGCCGAGGCCGAGGCCGCCAGCGCGTTGGCGGCGTTGCAGGGAATCCCGCAATCCCCGTATCGCGATGCGCTCGAAGCGCTGGTCGATTTCGCCGTCCATCGATCGTCTTGAATTTCGCGCCACAGTCGGGGTGTAGCTCAGCCTGGTAGAGCACTGCCTTCGGGAGGCAGGGGTCGTAGGTTCGAATCCTGTCACCCCGACCACTTTATCGGCGCCGCGGAAGGCTCTACGGGCATGCCGCTGCTCAGGGAGAAAGGTCATGACGCTCCTGATGTCGGGTCTCGTTGCCTTCTTTGCGGCTCACAGCTTCACGATGTTCCGCGAGCCGCGGGCCAGACTGATCGAACGCATCGGCCCCCTGCCCTACCGTGGCCTCCATTCGCTCGTTTCGCTCGCCGGTTTCATTGCCATCGTCATTGGCTACGGCGACGCGCCACGCATCGACCTGTGGGCGCCGCCCGTCTGGCTGCGCCCATTCGCGATGATGCTCATGCTGCCCGTTTTCGTCCTGCTCGCCGCCGCCTACCTGCCTTGTAATATCAAGGCGCGCGTCCGCAACCCCATGCTGCTTGCCGTCAAGATCTGGGCTTTCGCCCATCTGCTGGTCAACGGGGATCTGGCATCGATGCTCCTCTTCGGCAGCTTCCTCGCCTGGGCGGTAGTCGACCTGATCGCCGTCAAACGCAGCGGCCGCAGCGCTGTGGTGGCAGCACCGCGTGAACTATACGACGCCGTCGCCATCACCCTCGGCCTGGTCGTCTACGGGCTCGTTCTGACGCGGTTTCACGTCTACCTGGCCGGCGTTCCGTTGCTTACTGTGTAAGAGGGTGGCGATGCGCTGCCCGGCCATGGCGGGCTCGGGGCCGCGGCTGCGGGCCGGCGTCGCGCAGTGTAAGATTGCGGCCGCGCCGCACGCCAGCATAGGGGCACACGATGGTTACGGGCCCGAGCAGCCACGACGAACAATTCCAGCACCATATCCTGCAGGGGGTCTCACGGACATTCGCCCTGACCATCCCGCAACTGCCAGAACCCTTGTATCGAGCGGTAGCCAACGCCTACCTGCTGTGCCGGATTGCCGATACCATCGAAGACGACGCCGGTTTGTCGTTTGCGGACAAGGCACGCTACGCCACCCGCTTCATCGAAATTGTCGAAGGTCTCGCCCCAGCCGAACCCTTTGCTGCCGAGCTAAGCCCGCTGCTGGCCGAGCACGCCACGGCCGCCGAACGGGAACTGGTGCGCGGCTGCGCTGCGGTGATCCGCATCACCCACGCTTTCAACCCCGTGCAGCGCAGTGCCATGGCCCGCTGCGTGCGCATCATGGCGGAGGGCATGGTGCACTATCAGGGACAGGAAACCCTTGACGGTGTCGCCGATCAGGCGGCGATGGACCGCTATTGCTATTACGTTGCCGGCGTCGTCGGCGAAATGCTGACAACACTGTTCTGCCATCATTGCCCGAACCTGGCCGCGCGCGAGACTGAACTGATGCACCTCGCCGTATCCTTCGGCCAGGGCCTGCAGATGACCAACATTCTCAAGGACGTCTGGGACGACCGTGCGCGGGGCGCGTGCTGGCTGCCCCGTGACATCTTTGCCCAGCACGGTGTCACGCTGAGCCAGGTCGAACCCGGTCGCGGCGGGCCGGGCTTCGAGGAAGCCTTCGGCCAACTGATCGCAGTCGCCCACGGGCATCTGCGCAATGCCTTGCGCTACACACTGCTGCTGCCGGGCGACGAACCCGGCATACGGCGGTTCTGCCTGTGGGCACTGGGCATGGCCGTGCTCACGCTGCGAAAGCTGAACCGGCAGCGGAGTTTCGATTCCGGTGCGGCAGTCAAGATCTCGCGCCGGGCCGTCAAGGGAACCATCCTGACAACCAATGCCCTGGTCCGATCCGACACAGCGCTGCGGGCGCTATTCGAGCTGGCCTCAACCGGCCTGCCACAGCGCCGCATCAACACCCCGATTGCCAGCATCGCCGATATCGCCGGCTCCCGACTCGTCCCCTGAACGCGCGACGCAGCGCACCCGCGACCGTCCTCTCTATGCGTATTGGTATCATCTGCGCCATGGAAGCCGAAGCACGTGCGTTCGGACGCCGTCGCCAAGGAGCCATTCTGGGTGCGCACGAATTCGTGCTCACGGTGAGCGGGCCTGGCCGCGAGAATGCGGCGCGCAGTGCGCATGATTTGATCGTCGACGGCTGCAGCGGGCTCCTGAGCTGCGGCTATGCCGGCGGACTCGATCCCACATTCGCCTGTGGCGACATCTTCCTCGGTGACCAGGTGTTGACCGAAGCCGCAGATGAACTGCCGATCGACGCCGCGCTGCGCGCCGAGCTGGAGACCCGTCTCGGCGACATTCAGGCTCACCGCGGCGCCGTTTTGACGGTTGCCAGAGCGGCCACTTCGGCGCGCGAGAAGCACGCACTCCGGAAGCGTTACGGCGCTACTGCCGTGGACATGGAATCGAGCGCCATCGCCTACGTCGCGCGCTCGGCGCGCGTGCCCTTCGTCATCATGCGCTGCATCATCGATCCTCTCGATTTCGATATCCCCGCGGCCGCATTGGCCGGACTCGACGGCACCGGACAGCTGCGCCCGGAGGCGGTCCTGCAGTCCATCTGGAGCAACCCAAGGCAATTGCCGGGATTGCTGCGACTGCTCGCGCACTATCGCACCGCCCGCTCTGCGCTCCACGCGGCAGCGCGCGCCCTGCGTTGATTCGCAGATTTTCCGCATCGTGAGCGGTCCGCTCGAACATCGCCTGCAAGGCCTCATCGCTGGTGTCGTACAAGCGTGCATGAGGCGGCGCACCGGCGTGATCGGTGCCTATCTGATCGGTGCCGTCCTGGCCGGCTGGTACACCGTCCAGAATGTCTCGATCAACACCGACACCACCGACATGCTGTCCGCCGAGCTGCCATGGCGGATCGCTTACGAAGACTACAAATCTGCCTTCCCATTCTTCGTCGATACACTGCTCGTAGTCGTTGATGCCGCAACGCCCGATCTCGCCGATGAAGCGGCGCGTAAACTGAGTTCGACGCTGGCACGCGATGACGAGTATTTCGTCGATGTCTTCAATCCAGCTGCACTGCCGTTCTTCCGTGCAAACCAGTTCCTGTATCTGAGCACTGATGAACTGGAAGACCTGATCGATGAGCTGAGCGGCGGCCAGGCCCTGCTGGGACGGCTTGCTGCGGACCCGGGACTCATAGGCCTGTTCGGCGTCCTGACCGAAGTCGCGGGGGGGGGGGGGG
>JBBDTC010000352.1:2152-9917 GCA_040904625.1 Gammaproteobacteria bacterium | reverse complement strand
CGCCCCCCTGGCCGATTTGCTGAGCGAAATCGACGCAACGCTCACGCGTTTCCTCGCTGGTGAGCGCACGCCGATGTCGTGGGCCAACATGCTCGGCGGCAACGCGATCGACCTGCCGCAGCAGGTCGTGTTCACCGTCCAACCGCATCTCGATTACGGCAACCTGTTGCCGGCCACGGACGCCATCGGAGCCTTGCGTGCGCGGGTCGCCGAATTCGGCTACGACGATCACCCCGACGTCAGCGTGCGCCTGACCGGCGGCGCGGCTCTCGGCTACGACGAACTGCGCAGTGTGGTTCGCGGCGCCGAGCGCGCAGCCATGCTCGCGTTGGTCCTGGTCGCCGCTTGCCTCATCATCGGCCTGCGCTCGCTCTCGCTGGTTATCGCCACGCTGCTTGCGCTGGTCGTAGGGCTCGTTCTGACGGCCTCTTTCGCGACCCTCGCAGTCGGCACTCTCAACATGATTTCAGTCGCCTTCGCCGTACTCTACGTGGGGCTGGGCGTCGATTTCGCGATTCATCTGTGTTTACGTTACCGCGAACTGGCCGGTGCGCGACTCCAGGAAGCGGCAATGCTCGCCGCCGCGCGTCATGTCGGAGTTTCTCTCGCTCTATGCGCTTTGACTACCGCGATCGCCTTCTTTGCTTTCATTCCGACTTCCTACCGCGGGGTGGCCGAGCTCGGACTGATCTCGGGTGTCGGCATCATCATCGGATTGGTCGTAAGCCTGACGCTGCTGCCCGCGGTACTGCGCGCACTGCCTGCGCCGCGCCCGCCGCGCCGCTCAGCGAGTGCCCGATTGCTGCAGACGACCGGCAGAATGCGCAACAAGCACATCCTGATTGTGGCCGCGATCTGCGCGATTGCTGCGCTATTCGCCCTGCCCTATGCGCGCTTCGATCACAATCCACTGCATCTCAATGATCCTTTTGCGGAATCGATAACGACGTTGCAGGATCTCGACGATGACGACTCCATGGACTTCATTGCGGCGATCGCGCCTGATCAAGGCGCTGCCGCGACGCTCAGTGCCCGCCTGACGGCATTGCCCACGGTCGCCGAGGTCATCACCATCGATGATCTGGTGCCTGAGGCTCAGGACGAAAAGCTCGCCCTCATCGATGACATGCGCTTCACCCTTGGCGATGTCCTCGAACCCGCCGCCCCGACGCCGTTGTCACCAGGCGTTGCCGGGCCAGCCCTGGTCGAGTTGGCGCTGGCGATTGACGACATTCCGCCCGACCATGCCCTGGCCGCAACGTTCACGAGTCTCGGCGCGACCGTTCAGCGTCTGCGCGCAATGCTGGATGGTCTCCCGACAGCGGCTGCACTGGAGCAGCAGGTCGCGCTCGAACGTATGCTGATGCATCACTTTCCGGACCAGCTCGAACGGCTGCGGCGCGGCCTGGAGGCAGAACGCATCACCCAGGACGCGCTGCCCGAACCCCTGCTCCGGCGCTGGGTGACCGAGGGAGGACGCTACCGTCTGGAAATCCGGCCGCGCGACGATACCGGCAGCAGTCAAGCACTTGCCCGCTTCGTCGACGAGGTGCGTGGGGTCCTGGGCGCGAGCGTGACAGGGACGCCCGTCATCAACATCGAAGCGGGTCGAGCAGTCACTGTGGCTTTCTACGAAGCCTTCGCCGCCGCTGGGGTGTTGATTACCGCACTGCTGTTCTGCGTATTGCGGCGCCTGCGCGAGGTCGCCGTCGTCCTGACCCCATTGCTGCTCGCCGGCTTGCTGACCACGGCCATCAACATCGCGCTCGGGATCCCGTTCAATTTCGCCAACATCATCGCGCTGCCTTTGTTGCTGGGCATCGGCGTCGACAGTGCGCTGCACATCCTTCACCGCTACAAGACGACCGGCCAGGACGACGCACCACTGCTCGCCACGAGTTCCGCCCGGGCCGTCCTGTTCAGTGCACTGACGAGCGCGGCGAGCTTCGGCAACCTCGCTGTTTCGGACCACGCCGGAACCGCCAGCATGGGCATCATGTTGACCGTGGGCCTGAGCATGACCCTGCTCTGCACCCTGGTCGTACTCCCGGCCCTGCTGCGGCATTTCGTCGAGGTGAGCGGCTCGCTGACATCAAGAGCGCAACCAGGCTTGCACGGGCGGCCGCCGGACTGACGGTGCCAGCTTCCAGTTCGGTTGCGAGCCCAGGTTTCGCCAAGTACCCTTGCCGCGCCAGTCACCTGGTCCCAACGTTGCGAGGAATCCTGCATGCTGACCGATAGCGCTGCCCAGGCGACCGACCTACCGTTCGATGGTCACCTGGCGCAGTTGAACCTGCCCGAGTTGCGGCGCGAATTCATCGCCCAAGGCGAATTCATAGCGCTTGCCGAGTTCATGCCGCGCGGCACGCTCGAGCCGCTGCTGGCGGCTTTGCCGCAAATCGAACCGCGCATCCATCGCAACTTCATTCCCGGCTACAAGAAAGGCGGCAGCGTGTCCCGCTTCGATCTCGACCAGGGCGCGCCGGCGTTCGGGGCGCTTTACCACGACCCGGCCTTCGTCGAATTCCTGCGCGCCCTGACCGCTCAGCCATTGCGCTACTGTCCGGCGAAAGACCCCCACACCTACGCGCTCTATTACTACACCGAAGCGGGCGATCACATCGGCTTTCATTACGATATGTCCTACTACAAGGGCGCGCGCTACACCGTCCTGCTCGGACTGGTTGACGAGTCCAGCGCCCGGCTCGAGTACGAGCTGTTCCGTGATGATGCCAGCCGGGCAAGCGTGACCGGCAGTATCGCGCTGCAACCCGGCATGCTGGTCGTGTTCAACGGCGACCGCGTCTACCACCGCGTCACACCCTGTGCAGCCGGAGAGCGCCGCGTGGCACTGACGCTCGAATATCTGACCAGCCTGGAGATGCACCCTGTCCGGCGCTTCGTGTCGAACATGAAGGATGCCATCGCCTACTTCGGTTTCCGTCAGGTTTTCGGGCGTACCGTAGGACGCTGACTGGCAGCCTGTCGGACACGATGAAAGCGATCATTCTCGCTGCAGGCGTCGGCAAACGACTCCAGCTCGCCCACCACGGTCCCAAGTGTCTGCTCGAGTTCGGCGGCGTCAGTTTGCTCGAGCGACACCTGGACGCGCTCGAGGCGGCCGGGATCGGCGATGTGACCCTGGTTCTCGGCCATGCCAGCGGCGCGGTGGAGCGCACTATTCCGGCGCGCTGGACGAAGCGCGTGCTGGTCCACTACAACCCGCTGTATACCCTGGGCTCCGTGGTCAGTTTGTGGACCGCGCGAGCTACCCTGCTGAGTGGCGACGATGTCCTCGTCATGGATGCCGACGTCCTCTACCATGAGCGCATCCTGGCGCGTCTCGTCACCAGTCCCAATGCCAATTGCTTCCTGATCGACCGCGATTTCACGCCCGGTGACGAGCCGGTCAAGATCTGCCTCGACCGCGGCCGCATCGTCGAATTCCGTAAGCAGATCGCCCCCGGCCTTCGTTATAATGCGCTCGGCGAGTCGGTCGGATTCTTCAGATTCGATGCCGCTACGGCGACCCGACTGGCCGCGCTGACAGCGGCCTACGCGGCCGATGACCGACGCGAGCAGCCGCACGAAGAGGCCTTGCGCGAACTGGCCCTGGCCGCCGATTGCGCGGTCGGCGTCGAGGACGTCACCGGGCTGCCATGGATCGAGATTGATTATCCGGACGATGTCCGCCGCGCAACGCAGGAAATTCTTCCCCGACTCGATGACCCAGACCAAACCTGACCCAACACCCAAAGGGCGCAAGACCAGCCAGCTCCGCAACCTGCTGCGTTCCGGCGGCCTCGAATTCATCCTCGAAGCCCATAACGGTCTCAGCGCCCGCATCGTCGAAGAAGCCGGATTCAACGGCATCTGGGCCAGCGGCCTGGCTTTATCGGCGCAGTTCGGTGTACGCGACAACAACGAAGCGAGCTGGACGCAGGTCGTCGACATGGTCGAGTTCATGGCCGATGTCACCAGTATTCCGATTCTGCTCGATGGCGATACCGGTTACGGCAATTTCAACAACATGCGGCGTCTCGTGCGCAAACTCGAGCAGCGCGGCGTAGCGGGTGTCTGCGTCGAAGACAAACTGTTCCCGAAGACCAACAGCTTTATCGACGGCGAACGACAGGAACTGGCCGACATTGTTGAATTCTGCGGCAAGATCGCTGCCGGCAAGGATTCACAGACCGATGACGACTTCTGTGTCGTCGCCCGGGTCGAGGCCTATATCGCCGGCTGGGACACCGCCGAAGCTCTGCGCCGGGCCGAGGCCTATCGTAAAGCGGGCGCCGATGGCATCCTCATTCACAGCGCATGGTCGCGGCCGGACCAGATACTCGAGTTTGCCCGGGAGTGGGCCGCCCGCGCACCGCTCGTGATCGTGCCGACCAAGTACTACAGCACGCCCACCGAGGCCTATCGTGAGGCCCAGGTCAGCCTGGTCATCTGGGCCAATCACCTCATCCGCAGCGCTGCCAGCGCGATGCAAGACACCGCACGCCGCATTCACGAGCAACAGTCTTTGGTCGAAGTCGAGGATCAGATTGCCAGTGTGAAGGAGATCTTCCGCTTGCAGGGAGCCGACGAACTGGCCGAAGCCGAGCGCCGTTACTTCCTTGATAACCGTCGCGCCGCACGCGCCATCGTGCTCGCGGCGAGCCGCGGCGATGAATTCGCGGAACTCACCGACGATCGCCCCAAAGTGATGCTGCCCGTCAACGGCAGGCCGCTGTTGCAACGCCTGATCGAAAGCTGCAAACGCGCACACATCGACAACGTTACCGTCGTGGCCGGCTACAAGGCCGACCGCATCGAAGCGCCCGCGATCGAACTCGTCGTCAACGACGCCTATGCAAGCACCGGTGAACTGGTTTCGCTCGCGTGTGCACAGCAGCGTTTTGGCGATGACGTTGTCATTCTCTACGGTGACCTGATGTTCAGGGGCTACGTCCTGCGCAGCCTGGCGGAATGCGAGCACGAACTTGCCATCGTGGTCGATTCGCAGGCGGCGGGGCGTGAATCCAGCGGGGTGCCGGATTTCGCCTACTGTTCGGCGGCTGACGATCGGTCATTGTGGGAACAGGATGTCCTGCTCGAGAAACTGACGCGTAACGCGAGTGACGGCACACGTCAGGCGGACGGCCGCTGGATAGGGATGCTGCGTGCGCACGGACAAGGTGTGCGCGAACTCTCCGCGGCGCTCGACGCACTCGGCACGCACAAGGATTTCGCGACGCTCGGCATGCGCGACATCATCAATTACCTCATCTCCAACGGCCAGCGCATTCACGTGATTTACATTCATGGGCACTGGCTGGACATCAATTCTCTGCGCGATCTCGAGCGCGCCGGACAGTTCAGCCGCGGCCAACGCTGAATGACGGCCTGGAGTCGGACACTCGAGGCTTACGCAGGCGCACGGCTCGACGCCACTGCACTGGCGTTCTCACGCTCCGGGATGTACCCATGATTGACGCACGTGAATTCGTCGAGGCCGCGCGGACACGCGGCTTCGATTTCTATGCCGGTGTGCCCTGTTCCTTCCTGACGCCGTTCATCAACTACGTCATAAACACCGAGTCGTTACGCTACGTCTGTGCTGCCAACGAAGGTGATGCCGTCGCGCTGGCAGCCGGCGCGACGCTCGGCGGCCGGCGCGGTGTGGCGATGATGCAGAACTCGGGGCTGGGTAATGCGGTGAGTCCGCTGACTTCTCTGACATGGACTTTCCGCATCCCGGTTCTCGTCGTCTGCACGCATCGCGGCGCACCCGACGTCAAGGATGAACCGCAGCACGAACTGATGGGAGCGATCACGGAGCGAATGCTCGAAACGATGTCGCTGCCCTGGTGCGAGTTCCCGCGAGAAACGAGCGCAATTCGCCCGGCGCTCGACCGCATCGATGCCCACATCGCCAGCGAACACACGCCTTATGGGCTGGTCATGCAGAAGGGAACCTGTGCCCCCTGCGCGCTGGAGCCGAAGATCAGCGCGCCGCGCGCCCAACCGTCCTCGATTGCCGGGACGGGTGCGTGTGCGACGGCGGCGCGGCTCAGCCGCCATGCGGTCCTCACACGACTGGTCGAGGCTACCGACCCTGCCCGGACCGTCATCATCGCTACCACCGGCTTCACGGGGCGCGAACTGTATGCCATCGCCGATCGTCCCAACCAGCTCTATATGGTCGGGTCGATGGGCTGTGCTTCTTCGCTCGGCCTGGGCCTGGCGCTGGCACGGCCGGATCTGCGGGTCATCGTCATCGATGGCGACGGTGCGCAGCTCATGCGTCTGGGGAATCTGGCGACGGTCGGCGCCTATCAACCGCGCAATCTCATCCACTTGCTGCTGGACAACGAGGTTCACGATTCGACCGGCGCCCAGGCTACCGTGGCAGCGACGACCGAGTTTGCCGCCATTGCGCGCGCCTGCGGCTATGCCAGCGTCCTGCGCGGCGATACGCTCGCGGACCTCGAACAACTGCTCGAGAGCGAAATCGGGCCCGCATTTTTGCACCTGAAGATTCGTCCCGGTGCTGCAGCCGATCTGCCCCGGCCGACCATTACGCCAGTGCAGGTGCGCGCTCGACTCATGCAGCATATAGGAACGTCCTGATGCGTTGGATTCTGCTCAATCCTGGCCCGGTCACTCTGAGCGCACGGGTGCGCGACGCGCTCGGGCGTCCTGATCTGTGCCATCGCGAAGCGGAGTTTGCCGAACTCCAGGACGGTTTGCGGCACAAGCTCGCAGCCGTGTACGGCCTCGATCCAGCACAGTGGGCGGCGATTCTGCTGACCGGTTCGGGGACTGCGGCAGTGGAAGCGATGCTGAGCAGCTGCGTACCTGCTGACGGGCGAGTACTGATTCTGCAAAACGGCGTCTACGGCGAACGCATGCTGCGCATTGCGCAGGCGCATGGCCTGAACTGCGATCATATCGAGCATGCCTGGAACGCCGCGATCGATATCTCTGCGGTGCGTGACGCGCTGCGGCGTACGGCCTATTCACACGTGGCCCTGGTCCATCACGAGACAACCACCGGGCGTCTCAATGAGCTCGCCCCGATTGCCCAACTGTGCCGGCAAGCGGGCGTCCGGCTGCTCATCGACGGCGTCAGCAGCTTCGGTGCCGAACACATTGATTTCACGGCATGGCCAATCGATGCCTGCGCCGCCGCGGCCAACAAATGCCTGCATGGCGTGCCCGGTACGGCCTTCGTCATCGTCCGCCGTGCAGCGTTGCCTGCACTAGAGCAGCCGCGTACGGTGTATCTGAATTTGAGCGCCTATCTGGCACAACAGGACCAGCACGGCACGCCTTTCACGCAATCGGTACAGACGTTCTACGCGCTCGACGAAGCCTTGGATGAATTCTTCGAGGCCGGCGGCTGGCGCGCGCGCCAGCACTTGTTCCGCGACCGCATGACGCGCATCCGCACACATCTCGAAGGCCGCGGCGTGACGGGCTTACTCAGCGCCGCGGAAAGTTCCTGCGTCTTGCACGCCTTCGAACTACCCGCGCAGACCAGCTATCAGGCGCTGCATGACGCCCTCAAGACGCGCGGCTTCATCATCTATGCCGGTCAGGGCGCCTTGTCCGAGCAGGTGTTCCGGATCTCCGCGATGGGCGACATCACGGCAGCGGACCTGGACGGGCTGCTGTCGGCGGTCGACGCCTTTCTCGACCGAGGAATGACAGTCGGGCCGCGTTCGCGCTGAGCGCCTAACAGCCTGTCGGACTTAGGCCGCAGTAGATGCGGCCT
>JBBDTC010000352.1:0-2142 GCA_040904625.1 Gammaproteobacteria bacterium | reverse complement strand
AAGTCCGACAGGCTGTTAGAAACTCCTCAAGCGCGACGGACGGTGGGCGCCAGATCGCCCGCTCGCGCCAGGCGTTCACGTACGAAAGTCTCGAACGCTTCCGCCGTGAGTCCGGCGTCGCGCAGCATGTCGTCACGTGAGCCGTGCTGTATGAGGCGATCGGGCAAGCCGTAGTTGGCGGTCACCACCGTGACGCCGGCCCGCGCCAGACATTCGTTGACGGCGCTGCCGGCCCCCCCGGCGACCACGTTTTCCTCGATGGTCACCAACAAGTCGTGGGAACCGGCCAGCTCCAGGATCAAGGCTTCGTCCAGCGGTTTGGCGAAACGCATGTTGACCACCGTGGCGTCCAATTTGTCCCCCACTTCCAGCGCCGGCTCGAGCATGGGGCCGAACGCGAGCAGCGCGACATTGCGTCCCTCCCGTCGGATGACGGCCTTGCCGAGCGGCAGCACCTCCATATCCTCGACTACCGGCACGCCCGGCCCGCTACCGCGCGGGTAACGTACCGCGGCCGGTGTTCCCAGCATGAAACCGGTGTAGAGCATCTGGCGGCATTCGTTCTCGTCCGCCGGCACCATGACGGTCATGTTCGGCAGACAGCGCATGAACGAAATGTCGTAGCTGCCGTTGTGAGTCGGCCCATCCGCCCCGACCAGCCCGGCCCGGTCGAGCGCGAACAGGACCGGCAGATTCTGGTTGGCGACATCATGGATGACCTGGTCATAGCCGCGCTGGAGGAAGGTCGAATAGATCGCTACCACCGGGCGCAGACCGTCGCAGGCCATGCCCGCGGCGACGTTGATGCTGTGCTGCTCGGCAATCGCTACATCGAAATACCGCGTCGGGTATTCACGTTCGAAACGAACCAGCCCTGACCCTTCGCGCATGGCCGGCGTGATCGCCACCAGCCGTCGATCACGGGCAGCCATGTCGCACACCCAGTTGCCGAATACCTCGCTGTAGCTCATCGGCTTCTTCTTGCCCGAAGAAACGATGCCCACCGCGGGATCGAACGGCGCTACACCGTGATACTTGACCGGGTCGGCTTCGGCGAGCGCGTAGCCCTTGCCTTTCTTGGTAATGACATGGAGGAACTGCGGTCCGCGCAATTGGCGCACGTTGTTCAAGGTCGCCAGAAGTGCCGGCAGATCGTGGCCGTCGATGGGGCCGATGTAGTTGAAACCGAACTCCTCGAACAGGGTTCCCGGCACGATCAGGCCTTTGACATGCTCTTCGGCGCGACGCGCCAGCTCCCATACCGAAGGCATCTGGGACAGCACCTTCTTGCTGCCCTCACGCATGGTGGTATAGAGCTTGCCCGAGAGAATTTGCGCGAAGCGATTCGACAGTGCACCGACGTTGGGCGAAATCGACATGTTGTTGTCGTTCAGAATCACCAGCAAATCGGTGTTCAGAGCACCGGCGTGATTGAGTGCCTCGAAGGCCACGCCAGCCGTCATCGCGCCGTCGCCGATGACCGCTACCGAGCGGCGTGCAGAACCGGTGAGTTCGGCCGCGATCGCCATGCCGAGAGCGGCACTGATGGACGTACTCGAATGACCGACGCCGAAAGTGTCATAGGGGCTTTCGTCACGCTTCGGAAACGGTGCGAGACCGTTCCATTGGCGGATGGTGTGCAGGCGGTGCTTACGGCCGGTCAGTATCTTGTGCGGATAAGCCTGATGGCCGACATCCCAGACGATGCGATCGTCGGGCGTGTTGTAGAGGTAGTGCAGCGCAATAGTGAGCTCTACCGAACCGAGGCCGGCAGCGAAATGGCCGCCGCACCGGCTGACCGTGGCGAGCAGGAAAGCACGGAGTTCGTCGGCCAGCTCGACCAGTTTCGATTCCGGCAGGGCGCGCAGATCGGCGGGTGAGTCGATACGATCGAGAAGCGGGTAAGGCGAGTTGTCAGTCATCTATGCTGCAGTCTCAAACCAGGCACGGCCCTTCGGCGGGCCGTGGATTATACGAGGAGCCTCCCCTGTACATGCAACCGCAAGACGGCGACGCCGAAGTTCGTCGGAAGGATTAGGTGAAGTGGGCCGTAACATGGCGATAACATGATAATTTCCGACTACGGGGCAGTCAATTCCAATTCAGGTATGAGTCTGGACGAGGTAGAACCAGAGGGATAGA
>JBBDTC010000351.1:0-14159 GCA_040904625.1 Gammaproteobacteria bacterium | reverse complement strand
GACGGCGACACGGCCGTCGCCGCTGGCGGCGACGCGGGGAGCGGCGGCGGTTACCCGGTTGCATCCCGCGGCGTCCTGCGACACCGTCAGGCTCGCGCCGTCGCCGCTAAACAGATGTTCCCGCAGTGCCTGCTCGATGAGCGCGTAATCGAGCGCGACCGGCACGTTGACCGCAATGCCGTCAGCGGCACTCGCCCCCCACACCCCGCACATCAGCAGCGCCGCGCCGGCGCAGAACCCGCTTTTCATGGGTGGCCATGACGACGGTCGTAGCCGTAGCGCAGCGTGAAGCGAAAGACATCGTCGGCGCACACATCGATACAGCGGCCGCAATTGGTGCAGTCACCCGCCGTCACGATGCGCGTACCATTGCCGCGCAGGGCGGGGGTGATGACGTGCGGTTCCGGGCAGACTTCGAAGCACTCGCCGCAATCGGTGCAGGCTTCGCGCGCGGCGGCGGCCATGCGCAGCGGCGAGGTCGCTCCGAGCAGCCCGTAGAACGCGCCGACCGGGCACAGGTGACTGCACCAGCCGCGCCGGCTGACGAGGAAATCGAACGCAAATACGGCGACGACGATGAGCCAGCCGAGTCCGACACCGAACACCGCCGCCCGATGGACCAGGGTGACCGGGTTGACGAGTTCCCAGACCAGTGTGCCGGTAACGGCCGCGGTGACGAGGCAGGTGCCCAGCAGCCACAGGCGCAGGTCCCGCCGCGGGCGCCAGCCGGGCGGCAGACGCAGTCGCTCGCGGCACCAGTGCGCGGCATCGGTAATGACATTCACCGGGCACACCCAGCTGCAGAACACGCGCCCGCCGACCAGCCAGAAGAAGCCGGTAATGAGCCCGGCGCCGAGGACTGCGGTCGTCGTCAGCGTGCCGACGGCGAGCAGCGTCTGCAGTGCGATGAACGGATCAGCGAGCGGGAGGACGTCGAACCAGGTGCTGGCGGCGAGATTGCCCTTGGCCCACCAGATCCCGGCCCACGGCCCGAGCATGAACAGACCGAGCAAACCGAACTGGCAACAGCGGCGCAGGATCAACCAGCGTTGCCGGCGCCACCAGCCGTGGGGTACGGACGGTGGCAGGCCTGCATCGCCGGCGGGCAGGCCGCCGGCGTCAGCCGAGCTCGGGTCCGACGTCATGGCGTACGAGCGCGCGCGGCAGTACTTTGATAGCGGCCTCGGGATAGATGCAGTCGGCTTCGCACATGCCGCAGCCGGTACAGTGTTCGCGATGCACGGTCGGCACGAAATAGACCCGTCCCTGTTCTTGCTTGAGTTCCATGGTGATCGCGTCGTCCTTGACCGGGCAGGCGTTATAGCAGGCCATGCAGCGTCCCATGCCGGTGATGCTGTAGCAGGTGTCCGTGCCGGTGACCACGGCAACCTCCATGTCGGCATCGCGGATGTCGGTCAAATCCTTGCTCAGGGCCGTCGTCGGACAGGCCGCCACGCAAGGGATGTCCTCGCACATCTCGCAGGGGATCTGGCGGGCGATGAAATAGGGCGTGCCGGTGGCCAGAGGTTCACCGAAGCTGGCCAGACGCAGGGTATCGAACGGGCAGTCGCGTACGCACAGGCCACAGCGCACACAAGCGCCGAGGAATTCGTCTTCGGGCAGCGCTCCGGGCGGCCGCAGGGCGGCGGTCGGGCGCGAGCGCGCCTGCTCACCGTAGCTCGCCAGCAGCATACCGACCAGACTCACGGCACCCGCCGCCTGCACGCCGCGGGCAAGAAACCGGCGGCGCTCGGCGTCAGGGGCGGGGAGACGGCGTTTCTCGTTCATAGTGCGCTATACGCTAGCACACGGCTGGCCGCAGGGCATGCAGCCATCGCGGCGCCGACGTGGGCTATGCTGGGACGCTCACGACTCAGGGTGCCGGGCCCGCGCCGGCCGGCAACCTGAGCCATCCGAACACGTAGTACAGGAGAACAGGAACATGTTGAGTCAGCGCACGGCGCTCGTCACCGGCTCGACCAGTGGCATCGGATTCGGTATCGCAGAAGAACTTGCCGCAGCGAATGCCAACGTCGTCATCAACGGCATCGCCGACGCTGCGGAAATCGAGCGCCTGCTCACCCGTCTCGATGGCCTCGGCAGCGGCAGGGTATCGTTCGGCGATGCGGATATGCGCGATGCCGCGGCCATACGCGGGCTGGTCGAGACCGTCGCGGACGACCACGGCGGTCTCGATATCCTGGTCTGCAATGCCGGCATTCAGCACGTTGCCCCGGTCGAGGAATTCCCGGTCGACAAGTGGAACGACATCATCGCCATCAATCTGTCCTCGGCTTTCCATGCCAGCGCCGCTGCCATTCCATGGTTGAAGCGGGCCGGGGCCGGCCGCATCGTCATGATGGGTTCGGCGCACGCGCTGGTGGCCTCGCCGTTCAAGTCCGCCTACGTCGCCGCCAAGCACGGCATGGCCGGCCTGACCAAGACACTGGCGCTCGAACTCGCCGAGTTCGGCGTCACCTGTAACGCAATCTGCCCCGGCTACGTGCTCACGCCGTTGGTCGAGCGTCAGATTCCGGATACCGCCAAGGCACGCGGCATCACCGAGGAGGAAGTCAAACGCGACGTCCTGCTGGCCGCGCAGCCGACCCGGGAGTTCGTCACCGTCGCCCAGATCGCGGCGCTCGCGCTCTATCTGTGCCGGCCCGAAGCGGCGCAGATCACCGGCACCACACTGTCCATGGATGGCGGCTGGACGGCGAAATAGGGCTCACACAGCGGTGCGCGCGATCTCGCTGATGATGCGTTCGAGGTGGACGATGGAGCGGCAGGGCTCGACGCGATCGCAGCAGGTGCCGAGTTTGCGCATCTCCGAATCGCCGCTGTCCCACAGCGCGCGGGGCTCGGGGTTCAGCCACAGCACGCGGCGCGCGCGGGCATGGATGCGGCGCAGGGCGCGGTCGCCGGGATCGCTGTAATTGGACCGGGCATCGCCGAGTATGAGCACTGTGGTGCGGTGGTCGATGTCCTCGCCGGCAAGCCGTTCGAGTTCAGCCAGCGCACCGCCGTAATCGGTCGCGCCCATCCCCCAGTCGTGCAGGGTCGCCGCAATGGCATCCTCGACCGGCCGCGTCTCGAACAGTTCGGTGACTTCACCGAGGTAATTCGAGAAGGCGAAAGAGCGCACCTTGGGAATGACCTCGCTGACGCTGTAGAGGAACAACAGGAGAAAGCGCGCAACCTGCGCGACCGAACCCGACACATCGCAAACCGCGACGACCTTGGGGCGGTCGACGCGCACCCGCTTCCATACCGTATCGAACATCAGACCGTCGTATTCGATGTTGCGTCGAATCGTGTGGCGCACATCGAGACGTCCGCGGCGGGCGACGTGCCGCCGCCGGGCATGCAGTGCGATCAGGCGTTTGGCGAGTCGGCGTACCAGTTCGTGCATGGTCTTGAAGTCGCGCATCTCGATGCGCGCGAGCGGCGTGCGCTGCAGCACTTCTTCGCGCAGGCGCTGGCCGGCATTGGCCGCGTAGAGCAACAATTCCCGATCGACCTGCTCGGCGATCGTCTCGATCAGCTGTGCCTTGCGTTCACGCAGTCGCAGCGCCCGCGGATCGTCTTCATCAGCCCGAGAGAGCGCGATCAAAGTGTCATCCAGCGCATCGATGTCGAGTTGTTCGAGAATGCGTCGTATGTACATGCCGCGCTGGGTGAACAGGCGAATGTTCTGCAGTTGCACATTGCGCGCAGCCATGGCGATGCGCTGCTGCAGCGCGCTGCCATCGGTTGATTCGAGCAGCGACTCCAGCGCCTCGCCGCTGCCCCCATTGCCACCGGCACCAGCGGCTGCTGCGCCGCCATCGGCGGCGTCCGCTTCGGCCGCGGGATCTGCCGCTGCGCCGGCATCGTTGTCGGTGGACGCTGCGGGCGGTGCAGGCGTTTGCGCGCTGCTGAAGTATGCCTCGAAGCAGGCATCGAAGCGCGCCTTGTCATCGACGTTCTTGGCCAGGACCTGGCCAAGGGCGAGTTTGAGCAGGCCGCGTTCGTCGAAACCGACGCGATCGACCGCCGCGGCGGCGTCGATGCTTTCCGCCGTCGAGACCCGCACATCGGCCGCGCGCAGCGCTTTGATGAAATTGGCCAGGGCCTGGGTCACGGGGGCAAATCAGCGTTTGGCGGCGGCGCGGGTGAGCGCGGGTATCTCGGCATCGACATTCTCGATGTCGTCCTGGAACTTGAGCAGGACGTTCAGCGTCGATCGCACCAACTGCGCGTCGAGTTCCTGCGCATGCAGCAGGAGCAGGGTCCGCGCCCAGTCGATGGTCTCGCTGACGGCCGGCACTTTCTTCAAATCCAGCGCCCGCAGTCCTTGCACGAAGGCGACCAGCTGGGTGCGCAGGTGGGCTTCGAGCTCCGGCACGCGGGATTCGATGATGCGCTGTTCGAGCGGGCTGTCGGGGAACGGAATGTACAGATGCAGACAGCGTCGTTTGAGGGCATCGCCGATCTCGCGTGTGTTGTTGGAGGTGAGAACGACCAGCGGTGGATGTTTGGCCCGCACGGTGCCGATCTCGGGAATGGAGATCTGATAGTCGCTCAACAGTTCGAGTAGAAACGCTTCGAATTCCTGGTCGGATTTGTCGATTTCATCGATCAACAGCACCGCGCCGTGTTCCGCCCATAGCGCTTTGAGCAGCGGCCGCGGCTCGAGGAATTCCTCGTTGAAGAAGGTATCGTCGAACTCGTGCAGGCGGGCGATGGACTCCTTGAGACCGTGCGCGCCCGCCATGAGGTCACCGAGCTTCTCTTTCAGTACCTGGGTGTAGAGCAATTGTTTGCCGTACTTCCATTCGTAGAGCGCCCGGGCTTCGTCCAGACCCTCGTAGCACTGCAGTCTGATGAGCGGTTTGTCGAATAATGTTGCGCACGCCTTGGCGAGCTCCGTTTTGCCGACCCCGGGCGGCCCTTCGACCAACACGGGTTTGCTCAGGGCCTGGGCGAGGTAGACCACCGTCGCGATGGCGTCGCTCGCGATATAGCCCGAGTCGGCAAAGCCCTTCTGAATGGCGGTGATGGCGCTGCGGGCTCGAGATTGCGGTGCTGCGTTCAAGTCGGCGGATCCTTTGTCTGTCAAGTTGCTGACCTCGAAATATCTGTGCGCTGCCCGCAGCAGGCAGGAGCCCTGTCCACTGCGCAGCATCGCAAGCGAAAGCGCATCATAACCGCTGGCCGCCTGGGCGATTGACGGCGGCCGCAGCACATAATCTGCGAGAATGCCCCGCTTCGACAGGCAGTCATGAGGAAGCCGATGAGCTATCGAGCCGTACTTTGGGATTTCGGCGGGGTTTTGACCACATCGCCGTTCGAGGCGTTCAACCGCTACGAAGCCGCCCACGGCTTGCCGCGGGACTTCATTCGCGGGGTCAACACAGTCAATCACGAGGATAATGCCTGGGCTCGTTTCGAATCCAGCCGGATCTCCGAAAGCGAGTTCGACCAGGCTTTCCTGGCCGAGACCACGGCGGCCGGACATCCGCTGCGTGGGTGCGAGGTGCTGCCGCTGCTCGGGGGCGATGTCCGGCCGCGCATGGTGGAGGTGTTGAAACGCGTCAAACAGGATTACCAGGTCGTTTGCCTGACCAACAACGTCAAATCAGGGCACGGTCCCGGCATGGCCGATTCGTCGGCCCGCGCGGAGGCCGTGGCAGCGGTGATGGCCTTGTTCGACCAGGTCATCGAATCGAGTAAGGAAGGACTGCGCAAACCCGATCCGCGAATCTATCGCCTGGCATGCGAGCGCATGGCGGTGGCGCCGGCGGCGGTGGTGTACCTGGACGATCTCGGCATCAACCTGAAGCCCGCCCGTGAACTCGGCATGACCACCATCAAGGTCTTGTCCGAGACCCAGGCAATCGCCGACCTCGGCGCGGCCTTGGGAATCGATTTATGCGTTTCTGAATAATCGCCCGCCGCAGCGCCAGCGCTCATCATGGCTCGCCGGCACAGGGGGCGTATTGCACCAGGGTCTGCTCGAGTGCACGCAAGTCCAGCGGTTTGGTGATATAAGCATCGAAGCCTTCCTCCAGTACGCGCGCGATGTACTCGGGGCGGGCGTCGGCCGAGATGGCGAGCACCGGGATCGCCGCCGTCAGCGGACTGGCACGCAGTTCGTGCAGCGCTTCTATACCGGATTGCCCCGGCAGGTTGATGTCCATGAGAATCAGATGGGGCGCAGCATGCTGTGCCAATACCAGTCCGTCTTCGGCCGTTGCCGCAAGTGTGAGCCGCCAGGCCGGATTGATGGAGAAGAACTTTTCGAGCAGCCGCGCATTGCCGTCGTTATCCTCGATGTAGAGCACGTGCATAGTGTCTTTCCCGGTCAGTTGGGCCGACTGGCGCCAAAAGTTTCCGCTGCTGCGCCCGGCGCGCTGCGTAGTACCGGCACTCAGCCGACCCGGCCCGGCGCCGGCCGCGGCGTGCTCCCCGATTGCCGTTCATGGCGTTGAAAGGGGATGATACATGCGAGAGTACCGGCGGTGAGGGTACGAACGTGGAGCGCAGCGGATGGCAGAGCAATCGAGTATGGAAACCAAGCGAGCCGGCGTCCATGCCGCAATGCAGGAGGCATTGGCAGCCGCGGCGTTCGATGCCGCACCCGTTGCGCTGCTTCTGGTCGACGCCAATCTGCGCGTCCTGAGTGCCAACCAGGCATTCGCCGAATGGGCGTGTTGCACCGTCGACGCCGCTGTCGGGCAGGTTTTCGCACGGTTCCTCAGTGCCACCGATGCGGTCCGGATGGAGGCCGCCGTGCGTCGGGCACTGGCCGGGCAGGATGCCATGGTCGACATCGCTGCCGCAGCAGACCCGACCAACATTCATTCCGCGCACTGCCGCGCACGGCGCGGGCACGGTGCGTTGCCGGCCGTGGTCATCGCCATCGAGCCGTTGACCGAGCCACTGAGCGCCGAAATAGCTTTGCGGGAAAGCGAAGAGCGTTTACGTCAGATCACCGACACGATCGACGATATGTTCTGGCTGATCGAGGTCGGAAATCCCCGTTCGATGTATGTCAGCCCCGGTTTCGAGGCGATTTACGGTCGCGGGGGAGACGATATCGGCGGTTCGCCGGAAGCCTGGCTCGAATGGGTCCACAGCGACGATCGCGGACGCATGAGGGGCCATTTCGAAGCGCTTGCTCAAGGCGTGGGTTATGCCGAGGAATATCGCATCGTGCGCCCCGACGGCGCGGTGCGTTGGGTGCTGGAGAAGGCGCATCGCGTATCCACCGCGCGGGCTGGTGTGGTGCTGATCGCCGGGCTCACTTCCGACGTCACCGACCGCCGTCGCCTGACCGAGCTCAAGCGTCTGAAGGAAGAAGCCGAAACCGCCAACCGGACCAAGTCCGAGTTCCTCTCCAAGATGAGTCACGAACTGCGCACGCCACTCAATGCGGTGCTCGGCTTCGCCCAATTGTTGCAATTCGATACAACGCGTCCGCTCGATGGTGCACAGCGTGACAGTGTCGAAGAGATCATAGGCGCCGGGCGTCATCTGCTCGCCATCGTCGACGAGATGCTCGATCTCACGCGCATCGAGATGGGCAAGTTGCGTATCAGCTACGAAGCAGTCGCCCTGGGCGACGTCATCGCCGAGTGTGTGTCGATGGTCCAGACCCAGGCGCAGCTTCGTGCGATTTCTCTGAACAGTTATACTTGGCGCCCCGGCTGTCGGCCGCTGGTTTACGCCGATCGCACTCGGGTGCGGCAGATTCTCCTCAATCTCCTCAGCAACGCCATCAAGTACAACGTGCAGGGCGGGCAGGTTGATATCGTTTTCGACAAGGTCGCCGATGGACGCGTTCGGCTTACTGTGCAGGACACGGGACTCGGCCTCGATCAGGCGCAGATCGAACAGCTGTTCGTGCCGTTTCAGCGCCTCGACGCAGAACGTATCGCCTGCGAAGGGCTCGGCCTGGGCCTCGCGCTCAGCAAACAGCTCGCCGAAGCGATGGGCGGAGCCATTGGCGCCGAAGGCGAGCGCGGCCGCGGCTGTGCCTTCTGGCTCGAGCTGCCATTGGCGCCAGGGCTCGTGCCAGAATGACTTCAAGATAGCGCCAATCCCGGAGTACGTTTCCATGTCCAGTGCAAAGAAGTCCGAACAGCGAATTCTCGTCGTCGAGGATGACGAAGCACTGCTGCGCTTCGTGCTGCAGGCTTTGCAGCAGTCCGGTTACGATGTCAGGCGTGCACGTTGCGCCGCGGAAGCGCGTGTCCAGCTCGCTGAGCTGTCGTTCGATCTCGCCATTATCGACATCGGCCTGCCGGATGCCGACGGCGTCGAGTTCGGACAGGCCGTCTCCACGGAGTTTGGCGTGCCGTATCTGCATCTGACAGGGCAGACCGAGCAGGATGCCTACCAGCGCGCGGCACGGAGCGGGGCGTTGAGCTACCTGATCAAGCCGGTCGGACTGGAACAGCTGGTCGCTGCCGTCGAAACGGCATTGTCGCGCTCCAGCGAACTCGGCAAGCTGCTGAAATCGGTCGAACGCCTGTCGTCGGAATTCGAAGATCGCAAATCGATCAGTATCGCAGTCGGTATCCTGATGGAACGTTTCGGCCTGTCCGATGGCGAGGCCTTCGAAGTTCTGCGTTATGTCGCACGCAGCCACCAGGAACGCATCGAGCTGACTGCCGAACGGCTCGTCGCTGGCGGCGGTGGGCTCGATCTGCTGATCTCGCTCACCCGTTACCTGAACAAGCTCGATGCACCTTCACGTCGCCCGCCGCGCGGCAGCGGCGCGAACGTCTGAATGCCGGGACTCACGGAGAATCGCTGAAATCATGCTCGTATTCCGCCAATGTTTCGACGCCGAGTCGTCGACTTATACTTATCTGCTGGCCGATTCGGAAAGTGGCGCCGCAGTCATCATCGATGCGGTGTTCGAGCAAATCGAGCGCGATCTCGCGTTACTGCGCGAACTTTCGCTCGATCTCACGACAATACTCGAGACGCATTGCCATGCCGATCACGTAACCGGGGCGTGGCTGCTGGCCCAGCGCACCGGGGCCCGTATCGCGGTCGGTGCCGCGAGCGGGGTCGCCGGCGCCGATCGCTACCTGAATCACGGCGACCGCATCGAATTCGGCAAGCGTTACCTGAGCGTGCGCGAGACGCCGGGTCACACCGCCGGCTGCCTGACCTATGTGCTCGACGACGAATCGATGGCATTCACCGGGGACGCGCTGTTGATCCGCTCCTGCGGGCGGACTGATTTTCAGCAGGGCGATCCGGCCCGTTTGTTCCATTCGGTGCACACCCAGATTTTTTCGTTGCCGGAACAAACACGCCTCTACCCTGCGCACGATTACAACGGGCTGACGATGACCAGCGTAGGCGAGGAGAAGCGCTTCAATCCACGGCTCGGCGGAGAAATTGCCGAAAGTGACTTCACAGGGTACATGCGGCATCTGGGGCTCCCTCATCCGAAGAAGATCGACATAGCCGTGCCGGCCAATCTCCAGTGTGGTCGTCCTGACGACGGTCAGGTGCCCGGGCACACGCCGGATTGGGCGCCGCTGCGCTACACCTTCGCCGGCATCTGGGAAATCGAACCGCAATCATTGGAGGAAGCCGGCTCCCGGGTCCAGGTCGTCGACGTGCGGGAGCCTGACGAATACGAGGGGCCTCTTGGCCATATTCACGATGCCGTGCTGATGCCCCTCGGAGAGCTCGCCGCGCGGGTCGAGGAACTCGATACTGAGCGGCCGATCGTGACGGTCTGCCGGGCTGGCGGACGTTCAGCTCAGGCGATCGTCATCCTGCGCCGCGCCGGCATCAGCACCACCGCCAACCTCGCCGGTGGCATGCTGCGCTGGCGGGCGCAGGGCTATCCGGTAAGCGGCGGCAGCGACGGCTGAGCCCAGTGACAATTGGCGATATTCGGATTTCGACGATGGAGCAACAGATGAAGATCGACACCTTGATGGCGGCCGGCGCGCCGGCCCAGGTCGCGGCCCAGGCGCGTGAACTCGAAACCCTCGGCTTCGATTGCGTGTGGACTTTCGAGGCCAAGAACGATGCGTTCCTGCCGCTTGCGCATGCGGCGGCTGCGACCTCGCGTCTCGAAATCGGCACCAATATCGCCGTCGCCTTCGCGCGTTCGCCGTTTTCGATGGCGCAGATTGCCTGGGATCTGCAGCGCGATTCGGGAGGGCGCTTCCGGCTCGGGCTGGGAACCCAGGTACGTGCCCATATCGAACGTCGTTTCTCCATGCCTTTCGATCATCCCGCGGCCAGAGTCACTGACTACATTCGCTGCGTACGGGCGATTTGGGATACTTTCCAGACCGGTGCACGGCCGGCCTACGAGGGGCAGTTCTATCGCTTCAAGGTCATCAACGAATTCTTCAATCCGGGGCCGATCGAGCAGCCGCGCATTCCGATTTATCTGGCCGGTGTCAACGCGCGCATGTGTCGCGCAGCGGGCGAGGTAGCGGACGGATTTCATGTCCATCCGATGCATTCGGCCGGTTATCTGCAGGAAGTCGTGCGCCCGGCGCTGGCTGAAGGCGCGCGGATTGGCGGGCGCTCGATGGCCGGTTTCGAGCTTTATGCACCGGTTTTCGTCATCACTGGCGAGACCCAGGCCGAAATCGATCGGATGGAGCAGGTGGTGCGCCGCCAGGTCGCGTTCTACGGTTCGACGCCTAGCTATGCGGCCGTGCTCGAACACCACGGCCATGGCGCATTGGCGCGCACGCTGAACGGATTGATGCGCGAAGGGCGGATGGAGGAGATGGCCGCGGCCGTGCCGGCCGATTTCATCGAGCAGGTCGCCATCGTCGGCCGCCCGGAACAGATTGGTCAGCGCCTGCGCGAGCGCTATGCGGGAGTGCTCGATCGGGTCTCCTTGTATATGGCGATGGGCGGCGACGCGCAGTTCTCGCGCTGGTCCGAGCTGATCGCGGCCATCCACGCAGACGAGATCGCCGCAGGATAAGGGGCGGCGCCAGGACCAGTTCGTCGCATCGGGGGCGTCACGAGATCCTGCACATTGGAGGCCTGGCCGCTTTCAGTCGTCGCTGTACGCAGGGTCGCGTTTATCGAGGAAGGCGTCGATGCCCTCACGGAACAGGCCGGCCGATGCGCACAGAATCTGACCGCGGTCCTCGAGCGCGGCGGCGGCTTCGAGGCTGGGCGCATCGATGGCGAAATTGAGACCATCCTTGGTCAGGCGTAACCCCAGCGGAGACGCGGCCAGCATGTCGTGTGCCATGCTGCGGGCAGTGTCTTCGAGTTCGTTTTCCGCGACCACGGCCGACACCAGGCCGAGACGTTCGGCCCGTTCCGGTTCGAGGAAGCGGCCGGTCATCATCAGTTCGGCGGCGACCGACTGGCCGACCGAGCGCGGCAGAAAATAACTGATGCCGACGTCGCAGCCGGTCATGCCGACCTTGACCATGGCCACATTCATGCGTGTGTCGGGGGTGATGATGCGGATATCGCTGGCGAGAATGAAAGCGAATCCACCGCCGGTGGCGGCACCGTGGGCGAGGCACACGATCGGCTGCGGACAACGGCGCATGGATTGGAACACCTGTGCGACCTGACGCTGGACGCGCATGCCGGACGCCGTTCCGGCACTGACGCCGTCGGCCGCACGCAGATCATAGCCGGCGCAGAAAGCACGGCCGGCGCCGCGCAGCATGACTACCCGTACCCGCTCGTGGCGCTGCAGGCTGCGAAAGTACTCGGTCAGTTCGTCGCACATCTGCGGCGTGATGGTGTTCAAGCGTTCCGGTCGATCGAGCGTGAGCCAGTCGATGGCGCCCTCGTGGGCGATGCTGATGGTGTCGTAGCTCATGGATGAACTCCTGGATTGACGAGTGCGGCGAGCAGCCTGCACTCAGGGTACTGAATGGACGAGGCTGCGGCGCTGTTCATGACCGAGCATGACGACCGCGAGGATCCATGCGGCGCAGATCGCGAACGTCAGCCAGGCGAGTTCGAGCTCGATGGCACTGTTCGGCACCGTACTGGTGACGGCAACGATGAGGCCGGAACCGAGGACCTTGAACATGCGATAGCCGAGCATATCGATCCAGGCTTTGGCCTGGTAGGTCAGAACCGGGTCGACGGGGATGAAGAGAATTTCTTTCGAGGCGCGGTTGATCGAGTAGGACAGTCCCCGATCGGCGATTTTCATCGTCGCCGCCATGAACAGCGTCGGGCGCAGTGCGAAGCCCAGGGTTGCGACGGTAATCATTACCGGTTGTATGGCGAGGCCGGCAATGGCGCCCAGATAGCGATGGACGAGCGGCGTGACGATGAGGTTGATGGCGATGGCGACGAAGCCCATGACGCTGAAGAAGTCGGCAATGAAGCGGGTGCGTTGATCGGTGTCCGTGTAAGCCGCGGCGATGGCACGCAGGAACTGGAATTCGATCACCGGTTCGGCGAGCTGGGACAGACACACGACCAGTGCGATGAGTACCAGATAGCGGTTGCGCAGCACGGCTTTGAGGCCTTCGCCGCGCAGCGGTATGCGCGGTTCCTGGACTACCTCCTCGAAGATTCCTCGTCGCCCCAGGAGCAGATTGACCAGCCCGGTCACGATCAGCATGAAGGCGCAGGAGAGCAGGAGATCGGCGGTGCCCATCGGGGTATAGCGGAGCAGGGCGCCGGAGACCAGGCCACCGGCGACGCCGCCGACCAGACCGCCCGTCGCGATGAACCAGTAGCTCCTGTGCCCCTCGTCCAGGCGCGTGACGCTGTTGGCGAGGCTCCAGAATTGCTCGACCAGGACGACGCTGAATATGTCGACGAAGATGTAAAACGCGATGACGGTACGGATGCCGCCGTGGTCGAGCAGACGGTGGAAGCCGCTCAGCACGAGGGCGAAGACGAACAACGAGCCGATGACAACCTGCAAGCGACTGAAGCGTTCAACCAGGCGGTTGTAGATGCCGATGAAGGCGAGCAGGACTATCGCCGATCCGATCCAGACATAGGGAAAAGCATTGGCGCCGCCGAATTCGAGCAGCAAAGAACGGCTCGCGGCCTTGACCTGGTAATAAGCGAGAATCACCAGCAGAAAGCTCGTGAACAGCATCACGGCGCGGCCCATCAGCGGTGGACGGACTGCGGTTTGCGGCAGGCTGGTCATAGGCACAGTGATTTTTTTGATTGTCGCGGCGGGAATTTACGGGCAGAATCCCTGCCCCATGAAGTTCCGCTACATCGTAGCCGCAAGCTTGATGCTTTTCACCGTCTGCGCCAGCAGCGGTGCGGCAGCCGGAGAATTCCCGCCGTTGCGCGATGCCGGCGACCCCCGCCTGCAGCGTTTGCTCGAACGGAGCCTCGATCGAATCGGTTTGAGCGAAGCCGCGCGCGCCGATCATCTCGCCGTCGCGCTGGTCGACATCAGCGACATACACCAGCCGCGCCTGGCTGCGGTCAATGGCGACACCATGATGTACGCGGCGAGTCTGCCGAAGATCGGCATCCTGCTGGCCGCGCTGCACGAGGTCGAGCGCGGCCGTATGACCTTGACCTCGGGCTTGCGGCGTTCATTGCACGAGATGATCCGCGTCTCGTCGAATGTCGAGGCCACACGGGTCATGAACCTGGTCGGCAAGCAACGCGTCAACCAGATTCTGGCCTCGAAGCGCTACCGCCTCTACGATCGCCTGCGCAATGGCGGGCTGTGGGTCGGCAAGGAATACGGGCCACGGCCGGCGTTCGAACGCGATCCCCTGCACAACCTCTCCCATGGCGCGACAGTATTGCAGGTCGCGCGCTTCTATTACCTGCTGGCAGCCGGCGAACTGCTGCGCCCCGATCTCAATGCCGAGCTCAAACGCGCTCTGGGTGAGCCGGGTATCTTCCACAAGTTCGTCAAGGGCCTGCACGGACGTAACGTCGAGATTTATCGCAAGTCCGGCAGCTGGCGGCACTGGCACGCCGACAGCGCGCTGGTCGAGACCCCGCGCGGCAGTTACATTCTGGTCGGCCTGGTGGCCGATAGTCGCGGCGGCGAATGGCTGCCCAAGATTGCCCGCACGCTGCACGATGCCATGTATCCGGCGCAATTCGCGCGCAAGTAGCGTGCCGGAATAACGCTGCGATATGGGGCGTTGAGGCGCCCGGCCCGGTTGTCAATTTTCCTGTGTTGCTGTCGCGCCGCTCGGCGT
>JBBDTC010000350.1:3742-14327 GCA_040904625.1 Gammaproteobacteria bacterium | reverse complement strand
CGATTGGTTTGATCCTGCGACACTGAAAGCGCTTCGCTGCCCGCGCACACGAAGGAACTACGAAACCTTTTCTAATCATGCGGTTGAGCGGGCTGTCCGCGCTACTCTCGACCAGCCTGTCCGATCTGCGTAAGCTCCGAATCATGTCTGCAGAAAAATACGCTATCCAGGTCAGTGTCGAGACGCAATACATCGAGGCGCAGTCCGATCCTGCTGCGTCACGCTTCGTTTTCGCGTACACCATTACCATCGCGAACCTTGGCGCGGTCACCGCGCAACTCGTCAACCGCCACTGGCTGATTACCGATTCGAACGGTCACGTGCAGGAAGTGCGCGGTGCTGGTGTGGTCGGTGAGCAGCCGGTGCTCGAGCCGGGAACGCAGTTCCAGTACACCAGCGGCGCTGTGCTCGAGACGCCTTTCGGCAGCATGCAAGGCTCCTACGAAATGGTCGCTGCGGACGGCGTGAAATTCGACGCGCCGATCGCAGCCTTTCGTCTCGCCGTGCCGAACATGCTCCACTGAGCCCGACGGACCGAGTCCGACAGGCGGCACGTTCCGAACGATGGCGACTTATGCGGTCGGTGATGTTCAGGGTTGTCATCGCGAGTTGATGGCTCTACTCACTGCGGTCGACTTCGCGCCGGGCCGGGATCGCCTCTGGCTGACCGGGGATCTGGTCAATCGCGGGCCGCAATCCGCCGAGGTACTGCGCACCATCATGGCGCTGGGTGACAGTGCCGTCTGTGTGCTGGGCAATCATGATTTGCATTTGTTGGCACTCGCCCTGCTGCCCGAGCACCGACCGCGTCGGCGCGACACCCTCGGCGACGTCCTCGATGCCCCCGATCGCGACGCCCTCATCGCGTGGCTGCGTCAGCGGCCCCTGCTGCACGTCGATACAAGACTCGGCGTCGCCATGGTCCATGCCGGTGTTCCTCCGCAATGGACACTTTCGACGGCGGCGGATTGCGCACGGGAGGTCGAACAGACACTTCGTGACCCACAGGCGGCTGTCGATTTTCTCCGTACGATGTATGGCGATACGCCCGTCCGTTGGCGCAGCGATGTCAACGGTCTCGAACGCCTGCGCTTCATCACCAATTGTTTGACGCGCATGCGCTACTGCACCGGCAGCGGCGACCTCGACCTGGCGGAGAAAGGTCCCCCGCGTGACGACCTGGACGATCTGGTGCCCTGGTATGCGATGCCCGGTCGCTGCTCGCGCGACACCACCATCGTCTTCGGCCACTGGTCGACCCTGCACCTGAACGCCGAGGACTGTCGCCGGCATAACGTCTACCCGCTCGATACCGGTGCAGTCTGGGGCGAGAGCCTGACCGCGCTGAGACTCGATGACCGGGTGCTCTTCAGTGTCAGCTCGAGCTTGCCCTTGGCTCATGAATGAACCCCACACGAAAAGCGCGTCTGCGCTTCCCTGGACCGCCCGCCAAGCGCGATCGTTTTCTCGGGAACCGTACCGCGCTAGCGCGGCTCGAATCGCCAGCCGGCGACTCTCTCCAGAATGCGAAAGCAGTAATCGTACGCGTGCCGTTCGTCCCGGGAGCGGTGTTGTGTGGAAACCTCGCGCCATTGTTCATCGGCCAATGCCGGGAAACGCACCTCACCGGCGAGTTCGGCATCGACCTCGGTGAGGTAGATACGGCCGGCCCGGGGCAGCGCTTCCCGATAGACGGCGGCGCCGCCGATCACCATGACCTCTGACGATGGCGCAATGCTGGCAAGAGCAGCGTCGAGCGAGGGATAGACATCGCAGCCCGGCGCGCGATCGCCGCCATCGCGGCTCAGCACGATATTGCGCCGACCCGGCAGCACCCGGCCGATGGAGTCGTGCGTATGCCGCCCCATGATGATGGGTTTGCCCATGGTGATCGCGCGAAAGCGCCGCAAGTCGTCAGGGAGATGCCAGGGCAGGCTGCCGTCTCGTCCGATCAGGCGGCCCCGATCCATGGCGACGACCAGGCTCAACATGCCGAACGTGATTGCCGGGAATGGATCAAACTGCCACCGGTGCTGCGATATGGGGCAGCGGTTCGTAGCCCGTCAAGGAGACATCTTCGTAACGGAAGTCGTTGATGTCGCACACCGCGGGATTGAGCGCCAGGTGTGGTAGCGGCCGCGGTTCGCGCGCCAATTGCCGATCGGCCTGTTCGAGATGATTGAGGTAGAGGTGGGCATCGCCGAGCGTATGGACGAAATCGCCGGGCTCGAGTTCGCATACCTGCGCAACCATCATCGTGAGCAAGGCATAAGAGGCGATGTTGAACGGTACGCCGAGAAAAACATCCGCACTGCGCTGATACATCTGGCACGAAAGACGGCCGTCGGCAACGTAGAACTGGAACAGGGTATGGCAGGGTGCGAGCGCCATGCGCGGAATGTCAGCCACGTTCCACGCACTCACCAGCAGCCGGCGTGAATCGGGGTTATCACGAATCTGCTCGATCACCGCGCTCAGTTGATCGATATGTGTACCGTCCGGCGCCGGCCACGAGCGCCACTGCACGCCGTAGACCGGCCCAAGTTCGCCGTTGACATCAGCCCACTCATCCCAAATCGAAACGCCGTGCTGACGCAGGTAAGCGATATTCGATTCGCCGCGCAGAAACCAGATCAACTCATGCACGATCGATTTGAGGTGGAGCTTCTTGGTGGTCAACAGCGGAAAGCCCTGGCCGAGGTCGAAACGCATCTGATAGCCGAACACGCTCAGCGTGCCCGTGCCGGTGCGATCGGCCTTGCGGATACCCTGCTCACGAACATGGCGAAGCATATCGAGGTAAGTCTTCATGGTCGTTTGCCGTGACGAGAAAAGACCGTGGGTCGCGCGATGACAACCCTCATTGTAGCGGTCTCGCCGCGCTGTTCGTCAGCTGTGCCGCACGAGACCGCCGCCAGCCCCAGAGCAGCAGTCCGAGGCCAGCGGCAAACATGGGCAGCGAAAGCACTTGTCCCATGGTCAACCAGTCGCCGGCGAGATACCCGATGTGCTGATCGGGCTCGCGAACCAGCTCGACCAGCGAGCGGAACAGGCCGTAGCCGGCCAGGAACACCCCGCTGACGACGCCCAGCGGCGGCCGTGCCCGGCTGACGAAATAGAGCAACACGAACAGACACAGACCTTCGAGAAACGCCTCGTAGAGCTGGGTAGGGTGGCGCGCAATGCCGCCGGCCGCGGGATGACTGAAGACCACCCCCCAGGGCAGGTTGGTCGGCGCCCCCCACAGTTCCTGGTTGACGAAATTGGCAATGCGGCCGAGCCCCAGGCCGATGGGGATGGCCGGTACGATGAAATCGCCGATCTCGAGAAAACGGCGCCCGCTGCGGCGCGCCAGCCAGGCGATGACCGCAGCCATGCCGAGCAAACCACCATGGAAAGACATGCCGCCCTGCCACACGGCGAAGATGGCCAGCGGATCGTCGATATAGCTGCCCGCGTTGTAAAAGAGCACGTAACCGACTCGGCCGCCGACCACGCCACCCAGCGCGATATAGAAGACCAGATCCCCGACCTCGGCCGCATTCCAGCCGAAGCGCGCGGCGCGGCTGCGCAGATACCACCAGGCGAGCCCGATGCCGGCAACGTAGGACAGGCCGTACCAGTGAATGGCCAGCGGCCCGATTTGCACGGCCACCGGATCGATGGCGGGAAAATAAATCACGACTCGACGGTCCCTCCGCTGGCGACGACACCCCCTGTCACGGGGCGCGCAGTATAGCCCACTGCCCCACTATGTTACGGTGCGCAGCCGCGCCACAAGTTGGAGAACCGCAGCGATGAACAAGCTCGCCGGCTCGACCAGCCCTTACCTTCTGCAACACGCCGACAACCCGGTCGACTGGTACCCCTGGGCACCCGAAGCGCTCGAGCGCGCAGCGCGCGAGCGCAAGCCAATTCTGCTCTCCATCGGGTATTCGGCCTGCCACTGGTGCCATGTCATGGCGCACGAGTCGTTCGAATCCACCGATATCGCGCGCGTCATGAACGCGCATTTCGTCAATATCAAGGTGGATCGGGAGGAGCGACCCGATCTGGACCGCATTTACCAGACAGCACATCAACTGCTCACCCGTAACCGCGGCGGCTGGCCGCTGACGATGTTCCTGAGCCCCGACGATCGCTTACCGTTTTTCGGTGGCACCTATTTCCCGCCGACCGCTCGCCACGGCTTGCCGGGTTTCGCCGATCTGCTCGAGCGGGTCGCGGCGGCGTTCCATGAACATCCCGAGCAGATCGATTCCTACAAACGGGAACTGCGCGCGGCGCTCGCCCAGGTCCTGCGCGGCAGCGCCCCCGCCGCCGACATCGACCCGAGCCTGGTCGACCAGGCCTGCGGCCAACTGCACGAGAGCTTCGATACGACCCATGGCGGCTTCGGCCCGGCGCCGAAATTTCCCCATCCCAGCGGGCTCGAGCTCCTGCTCGACGCCGCCGACTGCGCCGCGGACAGCGCTGTTCGAAGCCGTCTCACCGAGGTCGTCGACTACACGCTGGAGGCGATGGCGCGGGGCGGCATCAACGACCACGTCGGCGGCGGCTTTTGCCGTTACGCGGTCGACGACACCTGGACCATTCCCCATTTCGAAAAAATGCTCTACGACAACGGGCCGCTTCTGGGACTATATGCAGAGCGCGCGGCGCGCACCGAGAACGCGCTGTTCCACGATGCCGCGGCCGGGATCGTCGATTGGCTGCTCGGCACGCTGCGCGCACCGGAAGGCGCCTTCTACTCGAGCCAGGATGCCGACTCCGAAGGTGTCGAAGGCCGTTATTACGTGTGGACGCGTGACGAAATCGATGCAGTACTCGGCCCGGCGTCGGCGGCGTTCGCGGCACAATACGGGGTTGACGGCCCGGCCAACTTCGAAGGCCGCTGGCATTTGCGTCTCCCGGCGCCGGGGCCCGATGCCGTACCGCCCGATCTGGCCAGCACGCAGGCATCGCGCCGACGCCTGCGCGAGAAGCGTGCCGAACGGGTGGCGCCCGCCGTCGACGAGAAGATTCTCACGGCCTGGAATGCACTCGCCATTCGCGGCTTCGCCATTGCCGGCCAGCGGCTCGAGCGAACTGACTGTCTGGATGCAGCCAGTGCGGCCGTTGATTTCCTGCACCGGGTGCATTGGCGGGAGGGCCGCCTGCTGGCCACCAGCCGTGCGGGCAGCGCGCGCCTCGATGCCTACCTCGATGATTATGCTTTGCTGCTCGATGCCTTGCTCACCCTGCTCGCGGCGCGCTGGCGTGATGCGGATTTCGAGTTTGCGGTCGCCCTCGCCGACACCCTTCTCGCCCATTTTCAGGACACTGAGCGCGGCGGCTTCTTCTTTACCGCCGACGATCACGAGCAGCTACTGGAGCGCCCGCGAACCTTCACCGACGACGCGCTTCCCGCTGGCAACGGCATCGCCGCGCGGGCCCTGATCGAACTTGCCCATCTCAGCTCAGAGCAGCGCTACCTGTACGCAGCCGAGCAGACCCTGCGAGCGGGGATGAATGAGGGGAAAAGCCATCCCGCCGCCGCCGCGACGCTCGCCGGTGCCGTACTCGAGCACACCGTGCCGCCGCCGCGGGCCATTCTGCGCGTAAGCGACCAGGCTGCTGTCGCCGCGTGGCTCGCGGCAGCGGCCGAGTGTGAGTCGGCACGTCTGCGATGCTACGCCATTCCAGCGTCGGCCGTGCGGCCGGACCATGCACCAAAGGCGCTCGATGGCGCGGCCGTGACAGCGTATCTATGTGCCGGATTCGCCTGCCAGCCGCCGCTCACCGAACTCGACGAATTCCGCGCGGCGCTGCGTCACTATGACGGCACAACCGCGCCCAAGCCGTGAGCCGACCACGTTCGGTCGTACAGCTGTGATCGGGTCGTGGGCGGTTTCACCATTCCAGGGTATGTGCGAATTCGCGCCGGTAACGGGCGGCGAACTCGTCACGCCCGATCGTGTGGTTCTGCGTACCGGCGTGTTCGATTTTGACCGTCCCCAGCAGCGAGGCGATGCGCCCGGTGGTCTCCCAAGGCAGATCATGCATCAGGCCATAGAGCAGACCGGCGCGATAGGCATCACCGCAGCCGGTGGGATCCTTGACCACCGCCGGCGTGGCTGGCGGGATCTCGATCGTCGTGTCGCGGGTGTAGATGACCGATCCTTCGGCGCCCCGTGTGACGATGCAGGCCGCGACGCGTTCGGCGATGGCGGCCGGCCCGAGGCCGGTGCGCTCCTGGACGACTTCCGATTCGTAGTCGTTGACGGTAACCCAGCTCGCGCCCTCGATGAAATGCAGCAGCTCGTCGCCGTTGAACATGGGCAAGCCCTGGCCGGGATCGAAAATGAAGGGGATCGCTGCCTCACGCATCTGCTCGGCATGGGCGATCATGCCGTCGCGCCCATCGGGCGCAACGATGCCGATGCTGATGGCGCCGGCTGCGCTGACGGCATTTTGCGCCGAATAGCTCATGGCCCCGGGATGAAAGGCCGTAATCTGGTTGTCATCGAGATCGGTCGTGATGAAGGCTTGCGCGGTCAGCGTGTGCGGGATTTCCGTCACACAGCGGCGCGAGATCCCGAGACTGTCCATCCACGCGGCATAGGGCGCGAAATCTTCGCCCACCGCGCCCATGGGCGTCGCGTCGCCGCCGATCATGTGCAGGTTATAAGCGATGTTGCCGGCGCAGCCGCCGAACTCACGACGCAGTTCGGGCACCAGGAAGGAGACATTCAGGATGTGGATCTTGTCCGGCAGGATATGATTCTTGAACCTGTCCTGGAACACCATGATGTTGTCGAAAGCGAAAGAGCCGCAGATCAAAGCTGACATCAGCGCGATTACCCGTATGAAACGATGCGCCGTGCATGATACCGGATCCAGGCTGGGGACGGCCGCCGACCGCGACTGCCGCTGATGCAGCTGGCGACCGCCTTCGGCAGCAGCGACATCGTGCTGGCCCTGCTCCTGCTGCTCGGCGGCAGCCTGCTCGAGCTGCCGCTGGAATACCAGATCACCCAACGGGTGTCGCCCAACCCTGCCATCGACTGGTTCTGGGAATATCTCGGGGCGCCGCTGCTGCGCGCGCTGCTCATCGTCGGCTTCGTGCTCGTCGCCTATCCGGTCCTGTTCGGGCTGCGCGATGCTCCAACCATTGTCGTGCTGCTGTCACAGGGCAGTTTGCGACTGACCAATCTCGTCAATGTGGCCTTCGTGCTCAGCCTGCTGCTGCCCTTGTTGCCGTCGCTTCACCGCCGTCTGGGCCTCGTACTCGCGATCCAGGGCGTGGTCGCCACGGCGATGGTCTTCGGCTGGTACGCGAGCTGGCTCGGCGCACACAGTATCGGACCATGGCCGGGGTTCGCACCGGCTGCCGTAGTGTGTGGCGTCGCTCTCGTCGTCCACCACGCCGCCGCCCCCATGGGCCAGGCGCTCGGCCACTTTCTCGACGATCGCTGCGGCACCCAAGGTCTCGATCGCATCGTGCCGCATGCGGTCGCCCTCGTCGCCCAGGCGCCGACCGTCCTGATCTACGGCTATGCCCTCGGTCAGCAGCTCACCGCATATTGAATGACCGGCACGCATCCGTTGCTGCCGGCACGCGCTCGCATGCAGCGTATCAGGCCTGTGCCAGCGCCGCGGGACGCTCGAGAACCCGGGCGAGGAAACGCCCGGTGTGAGAGTGAGGGTTCTGCGCGACGTCTTCGGGCGTGCCGACGGCAATCACTTCACCGCCCCCGCTGCCGCCCTCCGGGCCGAGATCGATCACCCAGTCCGCGGTCTTGATGACGTCCAGATTGTGCTCGATGACGACGATCGTATTACCGTGATCGCGCAGTCGATGGAGTACTTTCAGCAGTTGTTCGATGTCATGAAAATGCAAGCCTGTGGTGGGCTCGTCGAGGATGTAGAGCGTCTTTCCTGTATCCCGCTTGGACAGCTCGCGGGCCAGTTTGACGCGTTGTGCCTCGCCGCCGGACAGCGTGGTGGCGTTCTGCCCGAGCCGGATGTAGGACAAGCCGACTTCGGTCAAGGTCTGCAGCTTGGTTTTCAGCGTCGGCACGGAATCGAAGAATTGTCGAGCTTCTTCGACCGTCATATCGAGCACTTCGCTGATGGTGCGGCCCTTGTACAGGATCTCGAGAGTTTCGCGGTTGTAACGCTTGCTCTTGCACAGGTCGCAGGGCACGTAGATATCGGGCAGGAAATGCATCTCGACCTTGATCAGGCCATCACCCTGGCACGCTTCACAGCGGCCGCCCTTGACGTTGAAACTGAAACGGCCGGGCTGATAGCCGCGCGAGCGCGCCTCCGGCGTCGCCGCGAAGAGCTCACGGATGGGGGTGAACAGCCCGGTATAGGTGGCCGGATTCGAGCGTGGCGTCCGCCCGATCGGGCTCTGGTCGATGTCGACGACCTTGTCGAACTGCTCGAGGCCGACTATCTCGTCGTGGGCCGCCGGGGTGAGTGCCGCGCCGTTCAGCTCACGGGCGGCGCAGCCGTAGAGGGTGTCGTTGACCAGGGTCGATTTACCCGAACCCGAAACGCCGGTGACGCAGGTCATGAGCCCCAGCGGCAGCGCCACATCGACACCGCGCAGATTATTGCCGCGCGCACCGCGGATGTGCAGCTGCCGTTTGGGATCGGGCGCGGTGCGCAGCGGCGGCACGGCAATGACGCGGCGTCCCGACAGATACTGGCCGGTAAGCGATTCGGAACATGCTGCGACCTTCTGCGGTGTACCCGAGACCACCACCCGTCCGCCATGGACCCCGGCGCCCGGGCCCATGTCGACGACATGATCGGCCGCCAGGATCGCCTCCTCGTCGTGTTCGACGACTATCACCGTGTTGCCGAGATCGCGCAGGTGGACGAGCGTGTTGAGCAGGCGCTGGTTATCGCGCTGGTGCAGCCCAATCGAAGGTTCGTCGAGAATGTACATCACGCCGACTAGGCCGGCACCAATCTGACTGGCGAGCCGGATGCGCTGTGCTTCACCGCCGGACAGCGTGTCGGCACTGCGGTCCAGCGTCAGGTAGTCGAGCCCCACGTTGACCAGGAATTCCAGGCGCAGGCGTACTTCGCGCACGATCTTTTCAGCGATCTCGCCGCGCTTGCCGCTCAGCTTCAGGCCGCCGAAGAAGGTGTAGGTCGCCCCGATCGGCATGGCCGTGATCTCGGCCAGATTGTGCGTGTCGACGAAAACGTTGCGAGCCGCGCGGTTGAGCCGCGTGCCGCTGCAATCCGGGCAGGGTCTGCTGCCCAGGTAGCGTGAGAGCTCCTCGCGCACCATGTTGGAATCGGTCTCGCGGTAGCGTCGCGCCATGTTCGGCAGCACGCCTTCGAAGGCGTGCTTGCGCTTGTAGGTCCGTCCACCGCTCTTGAAATAAGTGAACTCGATCTCCTCTTTACCGCTGCCGTGCAGAATGACCTGACGCACCGCGTCGGGGAGCGCCGCGAACGGAGTATCGACGTCGAAACCGTAATGCCTGGAGAGCGCGTTGATGAGTTGGAAGTAATACGCATTGCGCCGATCCCAGCCGCGGATGGCGCCGGCGGGGAGACTGATGTCGGTGCGCTGGACGACCCGGCCCGCGTCGAAGAACTGCACCACGCCGAGGCCGTCGCAGGCGCTGCAGGCGCCAACCGGATTGTTGAACGAAAACAGCCGCGGCTCGAGTTCGTTGATGCTGTACCCGCAGGCTGGGCAGGCGAAGCGCGACGAGAACAGCAATTCGGCGCCCGTGCCTTCGAGCGGCCGCACGCGGGCGACCCCGTCGCCGAGCTCCAGCGCCGCCTCGAAGGACTCGGCCAGGCGCAGGCGCAGGTCATCGCGCACGCGAAAGCGATCGATGATGACGTCGATATCGTGCTTCTTGCGCAGTGCCAGCACCGGGGGATCGTCGAGCATCACCACTTCACCATCGACCAGTGCCCGCACGTAACCGAGCCGTGCGAGATGTTCGAACACTTGATGATGCTCGCCCTTGCGCCCACGCACGACCGGGGCCAGCAACATCCAGCGCGAGTCCGCCGGCAGCGCCAGGACCTGGTCGACCATCTGCGAGACGGTCTGCGCCTCCAGTACCTCGGCGTGGTCGGGGCAGCGCGGCTCGCCGACCCGCGCAAACAGCAAGCGCAGATAATCGTAGATCTCGGTAATGGTACCGACCGTCGAACGCGGATTGTGTGAGGTCGATTTCTGTTCGATGGAAATGGCCGGAGAAAGCCCTTCGATGTGGTCTATATCCGGCTTTTCCATCATCGACAGGAATTGCCGCGCGTAGGCCGACAGCGATTCCACATAACGCCGCTGGCCTTCGGCGTAGATGGTGTCGAAGGCGAGGGATGACTTGCCCGAGCCGGACAGGCCGGTAATGACGATGAGTTTGTCGCGCGGCAGGTCGAGATCGACGTTCTGCAGGTTGTGCGTACGCGCGCCGCGCAGGTGTATGGTGTCCATTCAGAAATCAGCTTGGGCTCAACGCGCCGGTGCGGGGCGCCAGCGACGGCTGGCGCCAAAAAAAGGTGCAAGCGACAATGCCACTTACGTTAGGCGACAGCGGGTTTCGGGACCGGTCCGGGG
>JBBDTC010000350.1:0-3732 GCA_040904625.1 Gammaproteobacteria bacterium | reverse complement strand
TTGGCGGAAATAAAGCGGACCGAAGGGAGCCATTCCGCCAAAGGACCCCTCACAGGAGAGGCCTATCCGCGCTTAAGTAAGTGCCATTGGGTGCAAGCGAGTACTATACGGCGTTTTTCCGTCGAGCCTCAAACCCTTTCAGCCGTGTCCCAGCAACTCACCATGACCGCCGAGGAGAAACGCGGTGCCGTAGTCCTCGCGCTGGTGTTTTTCATGCGTATGCTGGGCTTGTTCATGCTGATCCCGGTGCTCGCGCTCTATGCCGAGACCCTGCCCGGAGCCACGCCGTTCCTGATTGGCGTGGCCATCGGTGTCTACGGGCTTACCCAGGCCCTGTTCCAGATTCCGCTCGGCGGATTGTCCGACCGCATCGGCCGGCGGCCGGTGATCGTGGCCGGCCTGCTCCTGTTCGGCGCGGGCTCGCTGGTTGCCGCGGCGGCGAAATCGATCTGGCCGATCATCCTCGGCCGCGCGATCCAGGGATCCGGGGCGGTCTCGGGGGCAACCCTGGCGCTGGCCGCCGATCTGTCGCGGGACAGCCAGCGCACCAAGGTGATGGCGATCATCGGCATCAGCATCGGCGCGGCTTTCTCCGTGGGATTCGTCGTCGGACCGATGCTGAACGGCGCATTCGGGCTGAACGGCTTGTTTCTGGCCTCGGCGCTGCTCGCCCTGATTGCCATTGGCATCCTCCTCTACGGCATTCCCCGCGCGCCGGCGACGGGTCGCGCGTCGGCGGCGACGCCGCTGTGGGATTCGCTGGCCGCTCTGGAGCTGCGCGTACTCTATGTCGGCGTGCTCACCTTGCACCTCGTCCTGGCAGCGAGCTTCGTCGCCATTCCCATCGCTCTCGTCGAGGGCATGCAAGTGGCGGCCGATCGGCATTACGTGGTGTACCTGCCGGTGTTGCTCATATCGCTTGTCTTCGTCGCCCCGCTGATCATGCTTTCCTCACGCACCAACGCCGGGCGCAGCCTGTTCTTCGCCGCTATCGCCACGCTGGCGGTGGCCGAGGGCCTGCTCTGGCTCTGGTGGGACGACGCCTACGGCCTGTATGCCGCGCTGACACTCTATTTCGTCGCCTTCAATTTCCTCGAGGCATCCCTGCCAAGCTTCATTTCGCGCGCCGCGCCGGCCAACGGCAAGGGCACTGCGCTCGGTGCCTACTCGACTTTCCAGTTCATCGGCGTCTTCGCTGGCGGGCTGTGCGGCGGCGGCATCGCGGCGCTGTGGGGCTATGCCGCCGTACCGGCAGCCTGTGCCCTGCTCTGCCTGGCGTGGTTCGTGGGCAGCCTGCTCATCCCCGCCGAGGTCCTGGTCCGGCCGCCGCGCCATTGACGCCGGGACCGTGGGTCGGAGCAGTAGGCAAAACCGGGAAATCGTCACGCCGGCACCGCGTGAGGGGCTCAGCGCCGCCCAGGCGCCACCTGCTGCGCAGACTTCGATAGAATCCACCGCCAGACACGACGCCCCGGGGATGACCCCAAGCAACTTACGGGAGACACTCGATGGCACGCGGCCTCAATAAAGTCATGCTGATAGGCAACCTCGGCGCCGATCCCGAGATACGCTATACCGCGAAAGGCAGCGCGGTTGCCAACGTCAACCTCGCGACCGCCGAATCCTGGCGTGATCGGGAAACCAATGAGCAGCAAGAGCGCACGGAATGGCACCGCCTGGTGTTTTTCGGCCGCCTGGCCGAGATCGTCGGCGAATATCTGCACAAAGGCTCACAGGTCTATGTCGAAGGCCGCCTGCAAACGCGCAAATGGCAGGACCGCGACGGCAATGACCGCTACACCACGGAAATCGTCGTCAACGACATGCAAATGCTGGGCAGTCGTGCGGGCGGCGGTGGTGGTGGTGGCGGTGGCGGCGGGTCCACGCAGCCGCATGAACGGCCGGCGCAGGGCTCGGGTGGTTCGGCGCCGTCTGACGACGAGCCCCCGATGAACGACTTCGACGACGACATCCCGTTCTGAGGGCGAAACGGCGGGACGAGCCTGCAAGGGATCTATTGACGGCGTGTCGCGGCATACGGTATCCGCTTGCGACTCGCCGCCGCCATCGGAAGAGCACTTGCGAGCAGGTATTCAGACCTGTAGCAAGGTAATCGACGGTGAATTCCACTGCGGGTCGGCGTGAAAGCCGCGCACCATCACGATGAAGTCTCCGGTGCTCGCCAGGCCCAAATCGCGCAAGCAGCGGCGCGCCAGCTGATTCGGGTTCTCGCTGCCCGCGCCGGCAGCAAAATGCGGGATCATGCCCCACATCAGGCTGATGCGGCGGCAGGTCCGCGGATCGTTCGAGATGGCGACGACCGGCGCCGCCGGCCGCGCAGCACTGATCGTCGCCGCCGTCCTGCCCCGGGTCGTGATGACGACCACAGCCCGTGCCCGCAAGTCGCCGACCAGCTTGGCCGTGGCATCGGCCACGGCATCACCGAAGGGCACACGGCCGCCATTATCGACCTGCCGCGCCTGCGCAAATTCGAGCCCGGCGTGCCAATGGTAGCTCTCCGTCTGTCGTGCGACCCGGTCCATCATGCCGACCGCGGCGACCGGGAAGCGGCCGACCGCCGACTCGCCCGACAGCATGATCGCATCCGCCCCGCTGGCCACCGCGAAAGCGACATCCGAGACCTCTGCGCGCGTCGGCCGCGCATTGGTGATCATCGATTCGAGCATCTGTGTGGCAACGATGACCGGCTTGTTCAGCGCCTGTGCCCGTTGGATCAGCTGCGCCTGTGCGAGCGGTACCTGCTCGGGATTGAGCTCCACGCCCAGGTCGCCGCGGGCGACCATGATGCCGTCGGCGGCGTCGATGATGGCTTCGCTATTGGTCAGGGCCTCGGTTTTTTCGATTTTCGCAATGATCCCGACCTGTGGGTCATGGGCATTTGCAAGTTCACGTAGTTCCCGCACATCGGCGGCGGAACGGACGAATGAGAGCGCGAGGAAATCCACACCTGCCGCCAGCGCAAAGAGCGCATCGGTCCTATCCTTGTCAGTCAAAGAGGGCGCCGAGACACGCGAATCAGGCAGATTGATGCCCTTGTGATCGCCTACCTTGCCGCCTGCAATCACCCGGCAGCGCACCTCTTCACCGGTGATGTCGAGGACTTCGAGTTCGACCGCACCGTCGTTCAGCAGGATACGCTCGCCCCGCCCGACGTCGCGCGGCAGCGCTTTGTACTGCGAGGGAATGCGCTGGGCGTCGCCCAAGACGTCGGCCGTGGTGATGACGACCTCGCGCCCGGCTTCGAGCTCGACCATCCCGGCGCTGAACTTTCCGGTGCGGATCTTCGGCCCGCAAAGGTCGGCGAGTATGGCCGTGGCGCTGCCGAGCTCTGCGGCGACCGTGCGAATCATGGCAATCGCCGCACCATGTTCATCGTGCGTGCCGTGCGACATGTTGACCCGGAAGACGTTGACGCCGGCTTCGATCAAGGCCCTGATCAGCGCCGGCGAATTGGATGCGGGGCCGACGGTCGCAACGATCTTGGTGCGACGATACTCGAGCAGTTCGACTTCGGTTACGATGGCCATCGCGGTCACGCTGAGACCTCTGGAAGGTGTCGCCGAGTATCGCACAAAGGAAGCTCTGCAAAAGTGAGCGAGCGGGCCCTAAGGACCCTGGCCACGACGCGTCATCCCGAGTGCCCCCCTGTTTAGGGCCCGTGCCAGAATAACTTGGTTGTTTGGGGCGTCGAGGCGCCCGACTGGCAAGGCG
>JBBDTC010000349.1:0-14357 GCA_040904625.1 Gammaproteobacteria bacterium | reverse complement strand
GCGAGGCAAAATGAGCGCGCATTCGAGGCGAATAGTGGGGCTATTTAACGAGAATGCGCGCTCATTTGGGCCGTTATCCCACCGCCGCAGTAGATTCATCCTAAGTCCGACAGGCTGCTAGAGGTTACGAGGAAACATGCCAGGATTTCTGCTCATCACCGGCGCCAGCCGCGGCATCGGCGCGGCTACGGCCGAGCTGGCCGCCGCCGAAGGCTACGTCGTCGGCATCAACTATCGCACTGACGAAGCGGCGGCACGGCGCGTGCGGGACAGCATCGCGGCCGCCGGCGGACGGGCCTGCCTGTGCGGCGGCGATATTGCCACGGGCGCCGGTGTGAGCAAGGTGTTCGAGGCGGTCGATGCCAGCGGCGTGCCGTTCGGCGGCCTGGTCAACAATGCCGGTGTCGTCGGCGCCATCGAGCCATTCACGGCGTATACCGAGCAGCGTCTGCGGCATGCGCCATGCCCCACGCGACTGACTCTGTGAATGCCGCCGCGGGGGAGCTGCCTGCCGCGTCGCTGCCGTTCTGCGTGCGTTACGCACGCATCTATGCTGGTTTCGTCGGCATCATGGTGCTCTTCGAAGCGGCGCAGGCGAGCTGTTCCATCCTGCTGCCGTACGCCATCAAACGCATCATGGACGCGGTGAGCGCCGCGCAGGCGCAGGACCTCGACGTCTGGGCACTGGTCACCGCGCCGCTGTGGCTCTTTGCCGCTTTGAACCTCGGTGTGGTGCTGTTCTCGCGGGCTAGCGGGGCCTTGCTGGTGGTCCTTGGCCCGGAGCTTCGCCGTCGCGTGCGGCGTGAGCTTTTCGCCTATCTGCAGCAGCATTCGCAGCGTTACTTCATGAGCAATTTCGCAGGCTCGCTCGCCAATCGCATCGCCGAGGTCGCGATGAGCGTGGCCTACACGCTGTGGACGGTATTGTTCGACTTCTGGCCATTGCTCATCTCGTTTTCGGTCTCTCTCGTACTGCTCGCCTCGGTCAATCTGCGTCTGGCCGCCGTGCTCGGCGTGTGGACCGCGCTCTATGTGGTCGTGTCGTTCCTGCTCGCTTTGCGCTGCCGACGTTACGCTCGCGACTATGCGGCTGCGCGCAGCGTGGTCAGCGGCAAGATCGTCGATTCCGTCTCCAACATCATGAACGCCAAGCTGTTCGCGCGGCGCGATTACGAACGCAGCTACCTCGAGGGTTATCTCAATCTCGAAGTGAAGCGTGCCCGCGAGACCTTCTGGTTCATGGAATGGATTCGCTGGTTCCAGTTTCTTGCGGCGATGATCCTGATGCTCGGTGTGATCGGCTACGCACTCGTGATCTGGAGCCGTGGCGGTATGACGGCGGGCGCTTTTGCCATGGCGGCGAGCCTGGCCTTGCTGCTGATCGAACAAGCGCGGGGGCTGAGTCGGCGCTTCCTCGATTTCTTCGAGTACGTCGGCAACATCAATGACGGCGTTTCGATGATTGTCCGGCCGCACGAGATCGTCGATCGCCACGACGCGCCGGCCCTGCAGGTGAGTCAGGGCGAGATCCGCTTCGAACACGTCAATTTCTCTTATACCGAGGGTCATCCCGTATTCTCGGATCTGCAACTGACCATCCGCGCCGGGGAACGGGTTGGTCTGGTCGGTTATTCGGGCAGCGGCAAGAGCAGCCTGGTCAATCTCGTTCTGCGGCTGTTCGAACCGCAGTCCGGCAGCATACTCATCGACGGCCAGGACATTCAGCAGGTGGCTCAGGAAAGCCTGCGCGGGGCAATTGCGATGATTCCCCAGGATCCCATGTTGTTTCATCGCACCTTGATGGAGAACATTCGTTACGGGCGTCTCGAAGCCAGCGATACCGAGGTCATCGAGGCGGCGCGCCGCGCCCATGCCCATGAGTTCATCATGGAAACGGAACACGGCTACGAATCACTGGTCGGCGAGCGTGGGGTCAAACTCTCGGGCGGCCAACGCCAACGCATCGCGCTCGCGCGCGCCATCCTCAAGCAGGCGCCGATCCTGCTGCTCGACGAAGCCACCAGCGCGCTGGACTCGGTGACTGAACGAGATATCCAGCACAGTCTCGAGTTTCTGATGCGTGGGCGTACAGTTGTCGTCATCGCTCATCGGCTGTCGACCCTGGCGCATCTCGATCGCATCGTGGTCTTTCACGAGGGGCGCATCCTCGAGGAAGGCACGCACGAAGCGCTGCTCGCGAGCGGTGGTCATTACGCCAATATGTGGCGTATGCAGGCGGGGGGCTTCCTGCCGGACGATGCGGCGACGGCTGCGCGAGAAGTGGCCGGCTAAGGAAGCTTGTATGGACCCGCAAGCGTCAGGCGGCCGCTGGCCGGCGCTGCTGCCCGACCGCACGCGATCCCGCCCACAGCTCGTCGAGATCCGGGAAGCGCCATGCCGCCGGATCCTTCCAGCCGACGATGCGGTTGTCCCCATCCGGTTGCCCGAGATCGACTCTGCGAACTGGAATTCGGGTGTGCCGGCGCGTGCAATAGAAGATTTTCACGACCGGGGTCAGCAGCGCCTGGTTGTCGATCTCGGCCACTACGGCGAGATGGCCAGATGCGAGGCGGACCAGTGAGCCGACCGGGTAGATGCCAACGGTCTTGATGAAGGCCTGGAAAACTTTCGGATCGAAATGCCCACTGGCCCAATCGTACATTTTGCGTATGGCAGTGGCCTGCGCGGTGCCTCTGAGGTCCCGTTCAATCCGCGTTGCGGCTTCATGCGCATTCTCGTTAAATAGCCCCACTATTCGCCTCGAATGCGCACTCATTTGGCCTCGCTCTCCCACTCGCCTCGCGACGATTCCCTAAGTCCGACAGGCTGCTAGTACCGGCGATCTTGTTTGCTGCACTGCGGTCATGGAGCGTCCTTCACGCTGTCTTCACTGACAGCGTGCTAGCGTCCTCTCGGCGCGGCGGATTGCGGCCCGAACAGCTGCCTGTCAGCGCCTATGTATCGGATGTGGCGGCCCTGCGCCGTGGCACACCCGGTGACCAGAGTCCGTACGGCGCGTGAATGCCGCGTGCCATACAAGGGAGAGTCCTTATCATGCGAAAACAAATCTCGGCTGCCGTTATTGCCGCTCTGACCGCGAGTCCACTCGCCGTCTCGGCGTTCGGCGAATCCGACTACATGGCCTGGTTCGAGGAGAACCAGAAGGCAGAGCCGCAGTTCGTCGACGGTGACGTGATCACCTACGACAAGGCGGATCTGGTGCGGCCCTTCATTCCACGCGAGTTCCAGGACGAATGGATCTTCGACGGCATGGAGATGACCATCAAGGACGCCGGCGACCTGACTCCGCCAGCGGTCTATATGGATGCCACCGAGCGGCACAAGGGGCAGGCAACGCTGGCTTCCGACGGCGCCATCGAGAATTATGCCGCTGGCCGCCCGTTCGATCCGGAAGAGTTCACCCCTGGCAGCGACAGCGGCTGGAAGATGGTCTGGAACTGGAATTATCGCTGGCAGAACGACGGCCTGTCGGTCGGCGAAGTGCACTGGGTCTGGGTGCGTCGCGGCGGCGACCACAGCGGTCACGAGATCATGAGCCAGAAAGGCGGCAAGTACGCTCAGTACTATGAAGGCGGCGGCAGCTTCGAGCGCGTGCTCACCGGCCCCTACATGCGCTTCCTGATGGCCCACAATGCCAAGTACGAGAGCACCGGCTACAAGGTGAACAACGGTGAGGGCTTTGCCAAGAACACCGAGTTCCGCGAGTACACCGGCTTCACTGCGCCGTTCGATATCGCCGGTACGGCCTTCCTCATCCTGCGCTATGACGATCCGCGCAAGGCGGACGATTCCTGGGCCTACATCCCCAGCCTGCGCCGCGTGCGTCGTATCTCCGTCGAGGTGAAATCGGACTCGCTGCTCGGCACCGATCACACGCTGGAGGATTTCTACGGCTTCAACGGACGTCCGATGGAACACGACTGGGAATACATCGGCACCACCCGCCTGCTGGTCGTCGCCCGCTCGCGCAATCGTGACACGGTCTATTACGGACCCAATGGCTGGGCGGTGAAAGACGACTATGCCCTGCGCACGACCGACGTCATGAAGCAGATCACCAAGAGCGCCAACCATCCTTACTCGTTCAAGTTCATCCATGTCGACAGGCAGTCGGGTGAGTCCTACTACGCGAACGCGTTCGACAAGGCTGGCGAGCTTTGGAAAGTCTGGCAGCTGACCAAAGTGTGGTCCGAGGATCCCTGGGTGCAGAACGACCAGAGCGGCTATGGCTGGAAGAATCAGCCGACCCCGCAAGGGACCCGCTTCCAGCTGTTCCAGAGCATCAACGTGGTCGATCTGCAGAACGATCGCGGTACGCTCGTGCCGTGCCGTGGCGCCAACGCACCAGACCATGACTTCAACGTGGCCAAACGTGTGCTCGATGTCAACTATCTGACGGAAGGCCGCTAAGCCTGGAGGTTGCGGCTCGCTCCGGCGAGTCGATTCAGAGGCCGCCCTCGGGCGGCCTCTTTCGTTTCCGTCCCGTCTCTTACCGGCACCAATGCGTTGTTTCCGTCACTGCTACCGGTCTGTGCTGGCGGCCCAGGTCTCCCCCATCAGCGTGTTCGACGGCAGTGTCTCGTCGACCAGCTTGTGCGCCGTCTCGATCCCCGCAACCGGTAGTCCCGTCGGATCGAGTCTGCCGATCTGCACCAGCACCGAAGCCTGATCCCAGTAGATATGCTCGTGGTAGAGCTTGGCGCCGCGGAAGTTGACGATTGCGACCAGGGGGATCTCGACATAGCGGCCGGTCGGCGCAATCCCCGGCAGCATCCACGGGATCTCGCAAGTGTGGGTAAAGCAGAAGATCATTTCATCGACCAGGCGATCCGCGCCGACCGTGCGTGAGATCGGGATGAGGCGGGTATCGGGCGGGTTCGATTCGACGAAGTGGTTCCTATAGAAGCGCTCGAGGTGTTCATAGCCGACACCGCCGGTCATGGTCGGTATGTGATTGACGTAGGGTTGGTCGACCATGGTCGCCATGGTCGCCTCGACGTCACGCGTGGCGAATTCGTATTCGGTGTGTTTGTCCCACAGCGCGGAGAGATCGTAGAGGGGCCCCATCACGCCGCGCAGCAAAGCGAGGCTGCGCGAATAGGCCATGCCGGCGGCCGGTTTGTCAAAGGCTTCGCGATGATGGTTGGCGAAGGCATGGACGGCGCCGGGATAGACCTGCAGTTGCTGGTTGGACCGCGCCGCGACCACGGCGGCGATCGCCTGCAGGGTATCCGGCGGGATTTTGGCATCGGCATCGCCGACATGCAGGAGCAGCGGGCAGGTCACCGCGCCGAGCTGCTCCAGGCAGTCCTCCATGGCGGTCGGATAATAGGCGACCGCACAGTCGACCGCGCCGCTGGCGGCGAGGAGGCAGGCGAGCTGTCCCCCCATGCAATAGCCGAGCACGCCGACCTTGCCACCCTGGGCGGGGTGCTGGCGCAATGCCTCGACGACGCTGCCGAGGTCGACCACGCCCTGCCCGACATCGAAGCGGGCGCGCAGCGCCATGGCTTGGTCGAGCTGTTCCGGGCCGAGCGCGGTCCCGGGTGCCAGGCGCCAGAAGACGTCGGGTACGCAGCAGACATAGCCCTCTTCGGCGTAGCGTGCCGCCATGTCGCGCATGAAATCGTTGAGGCCGAAGATCTCCGGCAGCAGGACCAGGCCTGGCCCGCTGCCGGCAGGCGGTGTCGCGAGCCAGGCGCGCAGGCTGCCGTCCGGCAGGGCAATATCGATGAACGTTCCACTCACGGCTGGCGCCTCGCTGTGCTCTAATTCCGCGCAATTCTTGCGGGATGTGTCGGGGGCTGCAACTGCCGCGGCGACCCGCGTATTGGGGAGGATCGGATGCGGCGACCCAACAACGCACTGTTCAATCGCAATCGTTTCAAGCTCGGTCTGTTCTCGCCCAATTGTTCGGGCGGCATGGCGGTGACCACCGTGCCGGAGCGATGGGTGGCGAGCTGGGACAACAATCTGGCACTCGCACGCATGGCCGAAGACGTCGGTCTCGAGTTCGTGCTGCCGATCGCGCGCTGGACCGGCTACGGCGGGGAGACCGACTTCCAGGGCGAGTCGCTGGAGACCGTGACCTGGGCGGCCGGCCTGCTCGCCGCGACCTCGCGCATCAGCGTATTTGCCACCGCGCATACAGCGTTCACGCATCCCCTGGTTGCAGCCAAGCAATTCGCGACCATCGATCACATCGGCGCGGGGCGATTCGGGCTCAACATCGTGTGTGGCTGGAACAAGCCCGAATACGACATGTTCTGTCTGCATTTGCCCGACGCGCATGTCGATCGCTACCGCTACGGTCAGAGCTGGTGGGATTTGATCCGGACGGCATGGGAAACCGACGGCGACTTCGACTGGTCGGACGAGTGCTTTACCGTGCGCAATGCACGCTGCACGCCGAAGCCGGTCGGCTCGACCTTGCCCCCCATCATGAATGCCGGATCTTCGGACGAGGGGCGGGATTTCGCCGCGCGCAACTGCGACGTGCTGTTCACCGTCATGGTTGACCTGGCGAGCGGCGCTGCTACCGTCGACCAATGGCAGCGTATCGCGCGTGAGCGCTATGCGCGCGAGCTGGCGGTGTTCACGACGACCTACGTGGTGTGTCGGCCGACCCGGCGCGAGGCCGAGGCGTATCACGAGCACTACGCCGTCGAGCACGCCGATCACGGCGCAGTCGAGCGCCTGATGAGCCTCATGGGCATGCATGCGCAGTCATTCCCGCGCGACATGATTGCCGCGCTACGCACGAATTTCGCGGCCGGTCACGGCGTGTATCCCCTTATCGGTGATCCGGATACGGTGGCGGAAGGCCTCGCGGCGATCGCCGCGGCGGGTTTCGGCGGCGCCTCTGTCGCGTTCGTCAACTATCTCGACGAACTGCCGTATTTCGCCGCCGAGGTATTGCCGCGGCTCGAAGCCAGGGGCCTGCGCCTGTCCGCGGTGCAGACCTGAGGTCCAACAGCCTGTCGGCCTCGGTCCGACAGGCTGTCAGCGGTGGGGATCCCCGCAAGCGCGTCAGGCTTTGGCGCTGGGCCGCGCGCTGACCGTCTCATGCCAGCGCTGCGTGGCGGCGTTGCCTTCCGGGATGCCGAGCCCAACTGCCTTGCCGAAATCGATTGCGCACAAGGCGGTGATATCGGCGGCGCTGTAGCGGTCGCCGGCGAGGAAGGCCGTTTCCGCCAAGCGCTTTTCGACCTGTTCGTAATACCATGCGGCGCGTTGGCGGCCGCGTTCGACCAATGCGGGCAGGGTCTTCACGCCGCTGTAGCCGGGCAGCGCGCGATCGGCCAGCGCCTCGGCCTGATTGCGGAAGAATTCGCCGATTGCGCCCATACCGTTCATCTCCGAGAAGCGCTCCCAGGATTCGATGCGGGCGCTCTCCAGAGGGTCTTGGCCGAGCAGATTGGGTTCCGGATGCAGGCTTTCCAGGTAGCGGAAGATGCACGGCGCTTCGACGATCACGGTGCCGTCATCGAGCTCGAGCGCGGGCAGGGTCCCCCAAGCGTTGATTTTCAGAAAATCGGGGGCGAGGTTCTCGCCGGCCATGATGCTGACTTCCTGGGCGGGAATATCGAGCCCCTTCTCGGCAATGAAAATGCGCGCGCGGCGTGGGTTGGGTGCCATCTTGCAATCATAGAGTTTCATCGAGACCTCCTCGGGTTGGCGACATGCACAGGGTGCGCATACCGCTACAGTATCGCCGCAGTGATTGAACCCTGTCACCGTTCCTGCTTACATGCTGCACACGATATCCGGATCACCGCCACAGCGGACGGTGGCAGCGGGGGAGGGCAGTATGAGCGGTATCTTGTTCACGAACGTACGCATTTTCGAAGGCACCAGCGCGGCGCTCGAGCCTGCCGAAGTGCTGGTGCAGGGCAACCGTATCAAGACCGTTGCTACCGGTGGCGAGCGCGTCCCTCGGCGCGGTGCCGCGGAGGTCATCGATGGCGGCGGGGCGACCTTGATGCCGGGCCTGATCAACCCGCATTGCCATTTCACCTATAACAATGCGATGAGCCTGGCCGACATCACCGCCTTGCCGGTCGAAGAACACATGCTCGTGACCATGCGCAATCTGGTCACGTATCTCGATTGCGGTTTCACCGCCGTCATCGGTATGGCATCGGCCAAACCCCGTCTCGAGGTTGCCGCGCGCAACGCCGTCGATGCCGGCCACTATCCGGGACCGCGGATACGGGCCAGCACGCCGGAATACACGGTCACCGGCGGCGTCGGCGACGATTCCCGGCTCGATCGGCACGTCCCCTCGATAGGCATCGTGCTCGATGGCACAGAGGCCTTCCGCCGCTCGGTGCGCGAGCTCGTGCGTGAAGGCGTCGATATCGTCAAGTTCAACAATTCAGGCGACAGCTTCACCATGGGCCGCGTGTCCGCGGAAACGAATCCCATGAGCGAGGACGAGGTGCGCGCGATTTGCGAAACCACGCTCAATCTGGGGCGACGTCTGGCGGCGCATGCGCACGCCGACTCAGGCGTCATGCAATGCATTCGTCACGGCGTCGAATTCATCAATCACGCGACCTTCGCCAGCGATGCCACCATCGAGGCGCTGGCGGCGGTGGCGGATCGGCACTGGGTCACGCCGGCCATCGCCGCGCGCTACAACACCACCTTCGAGGCGGCCGACTGGGGCATCACCACCGCGGTCGCGACCGCCATGGGCAACAAGCGTGAGTTCGAAGTCGGCTGCGCGACCATGCGCAAGATGCACGCGGCCGGGATCCGGGTGCTGCCTTTCGGTGATTATGGATTCGCCTGGTTGCCGATCGGCCAGGATGCTCGCGACCTGGCGCACATGGTCGAGTTCTTCGGCATGCAGCCGTGGGAGGCCTTGCGTGCGGCGACGGCCTATGGCGGGTCGGCGTGGGCGGGAACGAGCGGTGAGCGGCTGGGGCGGGTCAAGGCAGGCTTCCTGGCCGATCTGATCGCAGTCGACGGCGATCCGCTGGCGGACATCACGCTGCTGCAACATCGCGACCGGATCACGGCCGTCATGAAAGACGGGCAATTCCATCGCCGGCCGCCGCCGGGCACTGCGCTCGCCACAGCGAAACGGCGGCGACGCCAGCGCGCGGCATGAGCATGCAGCACTATTCGGTGCTCGATCTGGCCCCCGTCGTCAGTGGCGGCACCTGCGCCGACGCCTTCCGGAACTCACGCGATCTCGCGCAGCATGCCGAAGCCTGGGGCTACCATCGTTATTGGCTGGCCGAGCACCACAACATGCCGGGTATCGCGAGCTCGGCGACGGCGGTCGTCATCGGGCACATCGCCAGCGGCACCCGCAGCATCCGCGTCGGGGCGGGCGGCATCATGCTGCCCAATCATTCACCACTGGTCATTGCAGAGCAGTTCGGCACGCTGGAGTCGCTGTTCCCCGGGCGTATCGATCTGGGAGTGGGGCGTGCGCCCGGCAGCGACATGCTGACGGCGCGGGCGCTGCGCCGCGACTCGACGTCGCATCCGGATCGCTTCCCGCAGGACGTGCAGGAGCTGCTCGCCCTGTTGGGGCCGGTGGAGGCCGGCCAGGCGGTGCGGGCGGTGCCTGGCGCCGGCCTTGCCGTACCCGTATGGGTGCTCGGTTCGAGCCTGTTCGGGGCCCAGCTCGCCGCGCTGTTCGGCCTGCCGTTCGCCTTTGCTTCGCACTTCGCTCCCGACGCGCTGGTCCAGGCGCTCGAGATTTATCGCGCGCGCTTCCAGCCCTCGGAATTTCTGGCCGAGCCTTATGTCATGGTCGGCGCGGGGCTTTATGCCGCCGATAGCGATGCCGAGGCGCGGCGCTTGTTCAGCTCGGTCCAGATCCAGTTCACCAATCTTTTTCGCGGCGCGCCGGGGGTGCTGGAACCCCCGCGCGACGACATGGATACCTATTGGACGCCGGCCGAACGTGCCGGGGTCGAGCGCGCGCTGACCTACGCCCTGGTCGGCTCCGCGGCCACCGTGCGCGATCGTCTGGAGGCGTTTCTGGAATTGACTGCGGCGGATGAAGTCATGCTCTCGGCGCAGATCTACGATCATCGTGCACGCCTGCGTGCCTATGAACTGGGCGCGGAGATCTGTCGCGAAATCACTGGGCGCACGCCACAGGCGAGCGCAGCGCAGGCCTGAGTCGCTGTCAGCCGCCTCGCGTCGGTGCGTCGGCCAACCCCTGATGGGCGCTGCCAGTAAGCTGCGGCACGAAGCCCGGCAGTGAATCGATTGGCGCTGTCGTCGGCGGCAGCCCCGTCTCCATGTACAGCGCACTCAACTGCCACAAGCGCGCGACCAGGGCAGCGGGCGTATCGAACAAGAGGTCGTCCGGGACCTCGCCGTGCTGGCGCAGCCGCTCGCGGTGATCGAAACCGTAGCTCGCGATGACGGGCGTATAGCCCGCTGCTACCGCAGCACGATAGTCGCCGACCTCGTCGCCGGCGAGCAGACTGACGGGGAAGCGCGGCGAGGTCATCGCGCTCAGCACATCGTCCTTCTTCGAGCCGACGGACAGGGGAATGACGAAATCCAGACCGCGCTCGTTGATCCCGCTCGCGGCGAGGACATGACGGATGGTCGGGCCGGGGCGGAGTGTGTAGTTGCGGCTGACCACGCCGACGTGTACCGCGGGCTCGTCGATGCAGGCGTTGACGTAGGGCACGAAGACCCCGTGGACGCGACCGCGTTCGAGGTAGTTGCGCGTCAGGGCCTCGCGCAGTCGCCGCTTCTTGGGCAGGGCGACCTTGGCCAGATTGCTCAGCAGCTCACGTCCGCCGCCGAAGTACTTGAGGAATTTGCGCCGGTTGCGAAAGCGCTCTTCGTCGCCGACGTCGAGATCGAACTCGGCGAACGTCGCGCGCAACAGCTCATAGGAATTGACCAGCAGGCCATCGAAGTCCAATACCATCAGCAAGCGTTTCATGATCATGCCTGGTCTCCTGTGCCCAGCCGTTTCCGGCCGATGTAGAGGTAGTAGGGCGCCTTGACGAACGGTAGATAGGGAACTGCGGTCTTGCGTTCGCTCAGCATGAGGCGTTCGAACAGCACGTCGAGGTAAACGCTGTGAGCGCCGTCCAACCAGACGCCGTCATGGGCGAACCAATGTTGCCAGAAGTAACGTACTGCGCGCTCCTGCCAGGCCTGTGGACGATGCCGTGAGACGCTGAAGTCGACGACACCGACAAGACCGCCGGGACGCAGCATGCGGAAAGCGTTGCGCAAAGCTGCACGCCAGTCCGGCATCATGGTCAGGGCATAGGAGAAGACGACCCGATCGACCTGACGGTCGGGTTTGAAGTGCGTCGCATCGCTTTCGATCACGTGCACGTTGGGCCAGTCACAGCAGCGCTGGTGCGCCTGCTCGAGCAGGGCCGGGCACAGATCGACGGCGTCGACCTGCGCAAGCGACGCACGCAGGGTCGGATCGAGATAGTCGAGATTGCGCGCCGTACCGCAGCCGAGCTCGACGACATGATGGCCGGCATCGAGGCGCAATGCGTCGAGCAGCGCCGCGCGCCCGGGTAGGAGCCGGTCACGAAAGGCATCATAATGCCGTGCCTGCGGCGCGTAGAACTGCTCGAGACGTTGCCGATGGCCGCCGTGGCGGGGCTGGCCGCGCAGCAGCTGCCACAAAACCTGGGTTTCGCTCATGGCTGGACCTCAATCGATGACGTCGGCGATGTGGAAGCCGGCATAGGTGTGGACTCGGTCACGGGCTTGCAGCGCCGTGGCCAATGCGGGATGGAAGCGCAGCCGAGCGGTGAGCGGGATGTCGCCGTCGATCCGGATGGCTTCCAGGTAGGCCGGCCAGGCGTGGGCACTGCGGAAGATGATGCGAGCGTTGCTACGGGCGCGTTCGAAAATGGCGTGCCATTCTTCGGCCAGCGCTCGAGGCATGGCTGAACTCATCCAGTCCATGTGGTCGAGCAGGACAAACTTCGAGATGGGTTTGTCTGTCGTGCGCAGAAACTGGGTGACCGTCGTGGTATGTGTCTGCACGCGCTCGACCAGGCCGCTGCGCAGGCGGGCAAAATTCTCCGCCTTGAGGTATTCAGGGCAACAGTCGCGTGTGTAGCGGGAAGTCAGGTAGACGCGCCAGAAGTAATTGAGCCCGAGCGGGATGGCCCGGAAGACGTAACCGATCGCTTCGCGGATGAATGCAGCAACGCCGTTGGCATGCTGGCTCTCGACCTCGAGTCGTTGCAGGCGGGGTACGCCGAGCATGCTCAAGGTAATCTGGCGCGACAGCACCCAGTTCAGGCTGTTACGCCACAGCAGCGGATCGACCCGGCTGTCATAAAGTGCTTGCTGTTCTTCGAGCGAAGTCGTCTCCAGCAGCGCGCGCACGGCAGCGCGCAGCTGTGGGCGACAACGCAGGTAGACGTGAAACCCACGGGCGACCGTGCCCGCCAGGCCGTGGAAGTAAAGCCCGCCCAGGGCGTCGTCGGCGGCGCTGAATACGGCGCCGTGGCGATCCCAATAATCACGTGCGTAGGGACTCAGCTGTTCGCGCAGGCGGCTGCGATACAGTGCTGCGAACTGCGGGTGGCGGCCGTCCCCGAACAGGGCAAAGAAGTCCTCGAAGTCGAGTCCGCGTATGCCGGCCAGTTTGAGTTCGAGCAGCGCAATCTGACGCGGATTCATGTCGACGGCGTGGACTGCCGACGGTCCGGCCAGGGCGTAATCGAGGGCATTGCAGCCGGCGCTGGCGATCACCATCACCGCGTCGTCGGCGCGCAGATCCAGGGCCTGGCGATCGACTGCGGGATCTTCCCAGCACGCGTTGTAGACGAGGGCGCGGGTATAGATGGCGTCGAAGAGGCGGTCGTCGAAGCGATCGAGAGGACGTCTGATATTCAACCGGGTACTTCCCATGAGCTGACGCTCGGCGCCCCCAGGCAAGCCATGGAGCCACCGCGCGGCAGACTACGGGGAGAAAGTTAAGACCTCATGACAGGCTGCCAGGTACGACTCACGGACGCGTCGGGCGGTACCTGCTCGCGCAGCAAGCGTGGATGCTATGCAGAAGTTCCCTGGTGTGATTGCAGACCGGTGGCCTCCGCGGCACCGATGAGCAGATTCAAGGTCTGCACGGCCTGCCCGGATGCACCTTTGCCGAGATTATCGAGCTGGCCGACGACAACGGCCTGATTCTGCGCTGTATCGTGCAGCACGTGCAGGCGCAGGGAGTTGGTGCCGTTCAAGGCTTCGGGGTCGATGCGGTTTTGGCTCGCGGCGAAGTCGAAATCGGCGACGCTCACGAACTGTTCACCGACATAATGCGCGCGGTAGGCTTCGTGCAGATCGCGTGGTGTCGGCTGCGCCGGCAGCGCCCACAGGGCGAGTGGCACATGGACCAGCATGCCCTTGTAATAGCGGCCGACGGCGGGAAGGAAGATCGGTGGATGTTCGAGTCCTGCCCAATGGGTGATCTCCGGCTGGTGTTTGTGTGTCAGCCCCAGGGCATAGTCATAGACTGTACTGCTGACCGCCTGCGGACTGGCGGGATCCTCGAACGCCTCGATCAGCGCCTTGCCGCCGCCCGAATAGCCGGAGATGGCATTGATGCTGACGGCCCAATCCGGCGGCAGCAGGCCGGCCGCCACCAGCGGATGCAGGAGCGCGACTGCGGCGAGCGCATAGCAACCCGGGTTGCTGATGCGGGTCGCTGCGAGCAAACGTTCGCGCTGGCCGGGACCGTATTCGGGGAAACCATAGGCCCAGTGAGGGGCGGTGCGATGCGCCGTCGAGGCATCGATGATGCGTGTATGCGGATTGTCGACCAGGGCCACGGCTTCGCGCGCGGCATCGTCCGGCAGGCACAGGATGGTGACATCCGCGCGATTGAGCGCCTCGCGGCGCGCGTCGGGATCCTTGCGGTGGGCAGCATCGAGGCGGATCAACGTGAGGTCGTCGCGCGCGGCCAGCCGTTCGGCGATCTGCAAACCCGTGGTGCCCGCTTCGCCGTCGATGAAGATGTGTCTGGATGTCATGATGATGCCCGGTACAGCCGGACGATCATACGCGTCGCGTCGACCGGCGTCATGCTTGGTCGCCAGGCCAGATGAGCAACGTTGTTAGGGTCCGTGGCAGAATAACTTGGCGATTTGGGGCGTTGAGGCGCCGGCTGGCAAGGTGCGAGGAGGGCGAATAGGGGTTCTATTCAACGGACGAGCAACGCCGCCAGACGGGATGGATCGGCGTTCCAAATAGTTCAGTTATTTTGCGGCGGGCCCTTAGCCCTGAGGGCCGATGCCTGTCCCAGTTCAGGAACACCCTAGCAGCCTGTCGGACTTAGGGCATCGTGACGAGGCGAGTGGGAGAGCGAG
>JBBDTC010000348.1:0-14431 GCA_040904625.1 Gammaproteobacteria bacterium | reverse complement strand
CTGGCGGTACGGCAAGGCTCGCCGTCGTGCCCCGAGGGGATTCCGAAGGGGCGGCCAGCTCTAGAACAAATCCTTTTTATTTACAAACGCTTCCAATACATTTCTCGTAATTCGCGCGATGTCGTTCTCGCCATTGTTCCAGGGCAATGCCTGACCCCAGGCGATCGAGCCGGTGGCGAACACCGCACCGCCCTGGTCAGCCTCGAACAGGGTGACATCGCCGCGGATTTGGAAATCCTGGGTACCACCCTGACCGGGGAAGTTGAACATCACCTCCTCGCCGACGTGCGGGTAGTTGTCGGAATGGCCTTCGGAGGCTGCCAGCAGGAAGGTCTTCGGTGGCGTACCCCAGACACGTTCGTAACGGTCGAGCTCGAGGCCCGCCGCACCGCCGAGCGCGAGCCCGTTCTCACCGAACACTTCACCGACGCCGTCCAGCACCCAGGCCACCCGTGGGTCGTGACTGTCGGGCAGACGCCGGTAGGGCTTGCATTCATCCATGCCTTCACTGGTGAAACCGACGCCCATCGATTTCTGCGGCGGACGACCGCGATCACGCCAGAGCCCGCTGCGGTTGCCGTCGGTCGCCATGTAATGCTCGCCGGGCGCCGCCTGCCAGGCGCGCGAACCGGCGTTGAGCTTGCGTACTTCCATGCACCAGGGTTGGTCAGGGCGGAAGGCGACCACCCAGTAGTAGCCATTGGCGCCCAGATACATCACCCGACCGCCGCCGGCCAGATAGCTGTCGGTGGCATCCATCATGGGCTCGGAGTAGTACTCGGAGTGGGTACCGTTGATAACGACCTTGTACGGTTCGAGCAGGGCCACACCTTCGCGATCGAGATCGCTGTCGGTGATGATGTCGTAATCGAATTCGCTCTGCTCGAGCCACCATACGATGGACAGATCGGCCGGGAACTGCCACGGCACGCCCGTGCCGGCCATGCGGTGGCGTGGGCGCAGATTCATGATCGGCCGGCGCCAGGAGGAATAGCACACGCCGGCGCCATCATTGTGGTGATCGTAGGTGGAACGGCCGAACTCCGGATGCTGGCCGAGCAGGTAATCCGAATCCGACAAGACCAATGTATGTGCCGTCACCACTTCGACCATGGGGCCGTCGAGCACGAAGCGCTCGTTGGCGTAGGCGAGATAGCTCGCCGTCGGTATCAACATGGCGACTTTGGCCTGCGGTGTACGCGGCCGGACGAAAAATACGACGTGGTCTTCGAGCTCACCGCCGCGCAGCCGCAAGGCGTACACGCCGCTCGGCAGATCGTCCGGCACGCGCCAGGAGATGTTCGCCTGCCAGGCGCAATCGGTGATGGCGTCGTCATTGAAGTAGATACCGCCGTACTGCCCGGGATCGAGGCGGAAGCAATCGTCGCGGCCGTTCCAGTTGTAGCCGGTCATGGCGCGTACGGGCCGGTTGCGGCCGTGGCCGTTCAAGGCCTGCGGGCCGAGGTCGTAGACGGTGTCGCCGATGCCCTCATCGGTGTAGCCGGCGGTGGTATCCCAGTAAGCGATGACCGGGTGCCCTGCCGCGCACTCGCCGCGTGCGCAGGCGCCGAGTTCGTCTTCGTCGAGCGCGGCGCCAAGCAGACCAGGCCGATCGATTTTGCCATTGTAGAGCGCTTTCACCTGCACCGCGCCGGGACCCGCGGTGTCATGGCTGCCGGCCAGCAGCAGGCTGGTTCCGGCCGGCGCCGGCCGTGCGGCCGGGGTCAGGACTGCGGTGGCATCGTAGGTGTTCGGCAGCAGCGGCGAGAGCAGACTGTTGTAGGCGTTGAGCACGGCTTGCTGGAACAGGCGGACGCGGCCGGTGTGGGCATCGTAGGCAGCCGCGACGTAATACCAGAGCTTCGCTTGCAGCGGCTTCTCCAGCGCGACTTCCGCGGCAAGCTTGCCGTCGCCGGTGACGAACGCCAGACAGCCTTCGGCATTGATGACGAGCGCGTAGCCGCGGCGATTCGCGGCGTCGAACTGGGCAACGATGGCCTGTTCACCGCGGCCCGGCAGGGTCGGCCAGATCCAGGCGTGCACGGTGAAACTGCCGTCGGGACACAGGTGGCCGTTGACATCGGGCACTTCGACGAAGCTGCCCGTTTGCACGGGTTGATGATGGAGCTCGACCTGGCGGGCCAGATCGCTGTCTACCTCGCGCTCGACGAAACCAGGGCCCTGCGGGTGCTCGTCGCCATGGATGATGCGGACCAGCGCCGCATCGGCCGCGTCGACGCCTTCGGCGCTGAGCATGAATTCGATGTCCTGGCCGCTCTTGACGCACAGGGGATCGGCATAGCCGGTGATGTATCGCATGCTCATTTCACTTGTCCCTCTCGCGCATCAAGTCGTCGATATGGCGCAGAAAGACCGCGTGTGCCGCGGCCTTTTCATCGCTGTAGACGGTGTCGTCGACGGGTTCCGGCGTGGCACCCGGCGCCACCGGCAGGCGTATGACCTGATATTCCCGACAGGGCACGCGGGCGTAGAGGCCGTAATGCGGCGGACGCCGCAGGAAATTCAGGACTCGCTCGAGGGCATCACTGTGCTGCCCGAAGGGCTGTTGGCGATGTTCATCGATCAGGTCTTCGGTGACCAGTGCGCGCAGCTGGCGCTTCAGGTTCGCCGTGAAACGTTCGTACACGATGGCTTGTCGGTCATCGGGCAAGTTCTCGCCACTCATGGCTGCCTCCCCTCGCATGGCTTTACAGGTAGGAGCGGAGTATACGGAGCCGCGACCGGGAACGGCTAGCAGCCTGTCGGACTCAGGGCATCGTCAGTGGCGAGTGGGAGAGCGACGACAGATTGGCGTGTATTCGAGGCGAATAGTGGGGCTGAATACGTGCTCGTAAATGTGCTCCAGGTGAGAGAGGCCGGTCGCATGCGGGCGATAGAGCGAAAGAACCGTTAAAGGCGCGCAGCGAGCTTGTGCGTGACGGCCTCGGCCCGGGCACGTTGGGCGAGCAGGCTGGCGCAGGCTTTCAGCTGACCGCGGGCGCGCGCGAGATTGTGCTCGGAGCGGCTCGCATAGCGCGAGGCATCGAAGGCGAAATAACGATCTTCGAGCACGTCGGCGAGAAACCGTGCCGCGAGTTCGAGGTAGATAGCGAGCGTAGCCGGAACGATCGCCTCGATTTCTTCGCGGGTGACGAAGCCGCGTGCCTGATCGAAATAGCCGCGCGCCGCAGCGCTGAATAAGTCGAGATCGAAACAGGCCTCGCCGGCATCCTCGGCGTGCGGATTGCACCAGGAGCGGAAGGCGTCGCCGAGTTCGTCGGCGAGCGGCATGTACGCGATAGTGTCGAGATCGATCAGGCACACGGCCTGCGAGCCGCTGGCGTCGAACAGGAGATTGGAGATCTTGGGGTCGCCATGCACCAGGCGTAGCGGCTCACGGCAGAACGTTGTCACCGCCGGCAGGATTTCGTGCAAGGTATGCGTGAGCGAGTCTACCGCCGCCCTGTCAGGGTGGCTGTCGTACTGTCTGCGGACTTCGCCGAGGTGGTGCAGATGACGCGCCAGATCATGCACTGGCGGCCGATCGCTGGCGAGCGGTTCGGTGAAGTCGCCCAGTGCCGTATGGAAGCGGCCGATCTGGGCGCCGGCGGCATAGGCTTGCTGCGGCGATTCGAGTGCATCGAGTGCGCGCCCTTCGACGAAGCTCAGCAGCCGCCACAGGCCGTCCGGCTGGGCGACCGAGAGCGCACCCGTCCGCGTTCGGACCAGCAGCGGCGTATACAGGCCCGCGCGCTCGAGATGCGCGGTGACTGCAGCCAGATTGGCGTTCACGCTGTCACTGAAGACGCTGTGCAGGCGCTGCAGCACGTAACGCCCGCCGCCCCGCTCGATCACGTTCAGGGTCAGATTGACCAGCCCCTGCGGCACGCGCTCGAGAATGTCGGCCTGCACGGCATAATGGTCGAGCACGGCCAGCGCGGTATCGCGCCAGGGCGATTCAGTGATTATCGGAGACGTCTCGAGCGCACACATGCGACTATGATTATAGGCGGCGACGGCGTTGCTCGTCGGTTGCAGAGTTCCACTATTCGCCCTCCTCGCGCCTTGCCAGCCGGACGCCTCGACGCCCCAAATCGCCCAGTTATTCTGCCGCGGCCCCTAACGGCTTATCGAGCGGCGTTTCCTCGATCAGTTCGGCATCACGACGCGCGAGTTCCGCGCGCAGGCGGGCACGCTGGGCGGCGATGCCATAGGGGTGGAAGCGCTCGCGGACGGTGCCGTCCGGCGCCACCTGCGACGGCGGCAGATTGCTCACGCGGCGGCGTCCTTCGGCATCGGACCAGACGTGAAACTCGGCGCTGACCAATGCGGCCGGCGCCGCGAGGAGGATCGCAAGCAACAGCCGGGCAACTTTCAAGCCTCATCCCCACGCTGCGTGGATGCCGCTTCGAGAGCGGCGAGGCGGGCCATTGCGGCGTCCCGTTCGCGCGCCACCCGGGCCGTCTCGGCCAGGGCCTCGAAAGCAGAAGTCTCGGCGCGCTGGGCCCGCTGCAGGGCCGCGCTGCGTTGCTCGCTCAACATCAGTTCGCGCCGCGACGGGCCGAACAAGGCCCGCCAGCAACCGCGGATGCCGCGCTGCTCCGTCGGTGGGGCGACGGGCGCGGCGGTCTGCGCCCGCTGCGCAGCGAATTCAGCGCGTTCCATGTGCGTCTGTGCGCTCTCTCTCAGTACGTCGAGCAGTTGGATGACCGCACTGCTGGAGGGGTCCTGCGCCTGTGCGTCACGGACTATCTGCAGCAAACTGTGCGCCTCATGGAAGCCGTTGTCGCCCTCAGCGAATTCGATGTGCATGGCGTATCTCCGATATCGAGGCCGCGTGCCCGGCGCGGATAATCCAGCATTGCCGCAGGCGCCGTTCGCGCCCAACTTGCCGGCGCTCACAGGCGTGCGGGATCGAGGCCGGCGGCGCGGAATTCAGCATCGCCGGCGGCGCCGCCGATGGCGGCGCGGATACCTTGGTCGGCCTGCAGATGCGCGGCGCAGGCGGCACGCAGAGCGTCGTGGGTGACGGCCAGGACCCGCTCGCGAAAACGCCGCCGGCTATCGTCATCGCGCCCGCACAAGTGACTCAGGAAGGCGCGTTCGGCTTCGCCGGCCGGGGAACGCGGTTGATCGAGCGCGCGGATGGTGCCGAGGATGGCTTCCTCGAGACGCTGGCCATCGCGCTCCTGGTCGAACCAGGCCACGGCGCGATCGAAATCGGCGAAGGTCTCGAGCAGACGCGGGTCGCGGTAGGAGAAGAAACGGAAGGTCTGGCTGTCGGCATCATAGCCTGCGCCAGAGCCGTAGGCCCCACCCTTCTCGCGGATCACCCGATGCAGAAACCCATCCTGCAGGTAGCGGCCGAGCACCGCGAGGGCCGCTGCGTCCGGTTCCGCTTCATGCACGGCGCGATACGCCTTGGCGCAGAAATTGACCTGGGAGCTGGCTATCCAGGCGGTGTGGCCGGGCGCGGGAGCCGCCGCAAGTTCGAACGGCACGAAGTCCGCCGCGCCACCTGCGCAGAGCTCGTTGCCGAAGCCTTCGAGATCACAGAGCGCCTCGGCTTCGCCGATCAGCGCGACCTCGCGCGGCACGGCGCGCATCTTCGCCCCGATCGCGGCGAAGGTCGCGCACAGTTCGTCGAGTGCATCTTTCTGCGGGTCGGCTGCGCCGAGTTGCTTGAGCAAGCGGATCGCGCTCGGTCCCTCCCACTGCTCGTCGAGTCCGGCGCTCGGCGTCAAAGTCCGCGCCGCGGTCAACACGGCCAACTGGTGGCCGCGCTCGGTCACCGATTGCTCGGCTTCCGCCCGCGACTGCTGGAGCAGCTCCAGCAGCCGCTCGCGTTCATCGAAGCGGGCATCGCCGACGATGGCGGCCGCCGCCTCCACCAGTTCGCGACGTTTGCGTAACAGACCCTTGCCGCCAACCAGTAACCAGGCGCTGCAGGCATCGCCGGCGGCCGGCCCCGGCCGCACGATGGCATCGGCGGAGAAACTGCCAATGCGCGCCCGACGGGCCTGCACGCTCAGATAGTCCTCGTCGCCGGAACCGAGTTCGGTCAGGTACTCACACCACAGGGGCATTACCGCCAGTTCGGCGGCGCTCAGCTGCGGCAAGCGATAGGCAAGACGGATACGGAACACGCCATTGGTGGCACATTCGTAAGCGCGCAGACCGGCGCCGGTCACGGCGCGCGGCTGCAGCAAGGGGGCCGGGGGGGGCACGTCGGCCAGCGTGACGCGCGGTAGCAGCTCGGCATCGTCCGCCGCTTCCTGGCGTGCCGCGAGCGCGGCACTCGCCGCCTCGAGTTCAGCCCGCGCCGCGCCGTCGAGGCCTACGCGCAGGGCTGCCAGGCGCCTCGCCTCCTCGGCCTGCTCGCGCTCGGCCTTGGCCGCATCAGGACGCATGACCAGGCGTACCCGGTGCGGATTGTCGAGGAGCAAACGCCGCACCAGCGCCGGCACGTAGCCCGGATCGCTGAGTGCCTGCCGCAGTCGTTCCAGCACGGGGTCGAGATCGAGCAGCAGGGACGGATCGTGCCGGTACATTGCCGCCGGCAGCATGCGGCCCATGAGCTGGAGTCCGAACGGATAGCCGTCGCCGGCGATATCCCGCTGCGCCATTTCGAGGCGATCGACGGCGGCACCGAGTACTGTGGCGTCGAGGCCGTCGCTCGCAACCTGCCTCAGCACGTCGAACAGTCCTCGCTCGAGCGCCTCTGCATGCTCGGTATCACTGCCCTCGACACCGCAGATGAAGACCGGCTGCCGAGCGGAATCGTCGATCCCGCACAGTTCCGACGGCGCGCTGGCGAGCGGGCTGGTCTCGAGGAAGTGCCGCAGCGGCGAGGCGCCGTGCTCGAGCAGCAGCGAGGCGAGAAAGTGCATCTCGATGGCGTTGTCGACATCGGCGTTGTCGCCGTAGACCCAGGCCCACACGATGTGCGTGCTGCGGGGCTCTTCCTCGTCGGCATCGTAGGCGGCTTCGACTTCACGCGGCGCGGCGAACGGCGCTTGCGGCGTACTGACCAGAATCGGGCGCTGCTCGTGGAAACGGCTCAGTGCCAGCTCCTCGATACGCGCCTGGTGCCGGGCGACCGGGAAATTGCCGTAAGTCATGAACACGGCGTTCGACGGGTGGTAATGGCGGGCATGAAAGTCGGTCAGAGCGCCGTGAGTGAGTTCCGGAATCGCCAGCGGATCGCCACCGCTATTGTGACGGTAGATGGTGTCCGGGAAAAGCGCGCTGTGGAGCGCCTGCCACAGTTGGGCGATGGGTGAACTCATCGCGCCTTTCATCTCGTTGTAGACCACCCCGTGGTACTCGAGCGGCGCGTCGTCCGTTGCGGCGGCGGCTTCGAGTCGCCAGCCTTCCTGGGCAAAATCCAGTGGATCCAACGTGGGGAAAAATACCGCGTCGAGATAAACGCCGAGGAGGTTGTCGAAATCCTTCGCATTCTGCGTCGCGAAGGGATAGGCAGTGCTGTCGGTGCTGGTAAAGGCGTTCATGTAGGTATTCAGCGAACGCCGCAGCATCATGAAGAAAGGATCGCGCACCGGATAACGCTGGCTGCCGCACAAGGTCGTGTGTTCGAGAATGTGGGCCACCCCCGTCGAATCCTGCGGCAGCGTCGGAAAGGCCACCATGAAGGCGTTGTTACCGTCGGCGCAGGCGAGATGGAAGTGGCGCGCACCGGTCGGGGAATGACTGTATTGCGTCAGCTCGACGCCCAGTGAAGCGATGTGTCGCGAGGCGACGATGTCGAAAGCGGTGTTGCTCATGTGTTGCGGGGTTCTTCTCCATCGGGTTGAGATAACTCAGCGAGAACGCGCTCGAGTTCTGACAGTGACGTGATCTGCGCGGTGGCCGGCGCATAGTCTGGCGGCCACTCGGCTGCGTTGCGGTTCAGCCAGATCGAACGCATCGTGGCGCGGTGTGCACCTTCGATATCGTACAGCGGCTGGTCGCCGACATGCACCGCTTCGGCCGCACTCACGCCAGCGTGAGCCAGTCCGGCCTGAAACAGACGCGGATCGGGTTTGCGTACCCCCGCTTCAGCGGGGGAGACACAGGTCACGAACAAATCGGCGATACCGACCAGATCCAGATCGGCGTTGCCGTTGGTCAGTGCGATGAGCGCATAGCGGGGAGCCAGGCGGCGCAACACCGGCAGCGCATCGTCGTAGAACTCGACCTGGCTGCGCTCGCGCAAAAACACGGCTATGCCCTCCGCAGCGAGATGCTCAGGATAGGCACATTCGCGCAGATGTTCGAGCAGCGCCACCCGGCGCAGCTCGGTGAAGTCGTGCGCGATCTCGGGACGCCGGGCGGCCAGCTCGTGGCGCGCCCGGCGCAGGGCTTCCAGGCTGTAGCGCTCGGCGATGCGCGGGGCATGCTGTTCGATCCAGGCGTACTGCAGGGTCTCGGCGCGGACCAGTGCCGGCGCCGCATACCACAGGGTATCGTCCAGATCGAAGCTGATAGCCTTGATCAATTCACCCTACTCCACATTTATCCATCCCGATTTGTCCATCCCATGCCCGAATACCTGCCCACTGTTGTACGCTTGCCACTACAATTCGGACCAGAAGTTATTTTGGCACAGGCCCTGATCACCATGCCTTCGTTCGACATCGTCTCCGAAATCGACCAGCACGAACTCACCAACGCCGTCGACCAGGCAACGCGCGAGCTGTCGACCCGCTTCGATTTCAAGGGCTCGAAGGCGCGCTTCGAACGCGACGGCAACACTATCAATCTGATCGCCGAATCGGAATTCCAGACCCGTCAGTTGCTCGAGATCCTGCACAACAAGCTCGGCAAGCGCGGCATCGACATCGATTGCCTCGAACTGGGCGAGCTGTCGAGCAATCTGGCCGAGACGCGCCAGCCGGTGACGGTGCGTGAAGGCGTCGACAAGGATCTGGCCCGGCGCATCGTCAAACTGGTGAAGGAGAGCAAGTTCAAGGTCCAGGTCCAGACTCAGCAGCAGCAGGTTCGTGTCACCGGCAAGAACCGTGACGACCTGCAGGGAGTCATCGGCCTGATCAAGGCCGCAAAGCTCGGATACCCCCTGCAGTTCTCCAATTTTCGCGACTGACCCGAGCGCGGCTTTCAGACATGCACGCGCAAGTCGAAGTTGCCATCGAATGCCCCTACTGTGGGTCGGCGATCACGGTGCTGGTCGATCCCAGCGTAGCGCAACAAAACTACATCGAGGATTGCGAAGTCTGCTGCCAGCCGATGACGCTGAGCTGCGTGAGCGAGAACGACGAGACACGGGTCGAGGTTCGTCGTGGCGACGAATGAGGCCCATGCGCGCTGAAGTCCCCTTGCTGCTGGCCGGCGCCGCTATCGTCGCCGCCTGGTGGTGGACGTTTCAGGCCCGCGAGCGGGTCGATGGTGTGATTCGTCGGGTGTGTCGGGAATTGTCGCTGCAGCGACTCGACGAGACGGTCGCGTTGGAACGCATCGGTCTGACCCGCGAATATGGCGCGTTCGCCATCAGGCGCCTGTATACCTTCGAATTCAGCCTCAGCGGTGCCGATCGGCGGCGCGGGCAGGTCTGTCTGATCAACGCCATACCGCGCTGGATCCAACTCGACCATCCGGATGGCGCCATCCACATGGATCTGACCTCGACCTCGCATCTTCACTGATGCGCGGCCACTTTTGCAGAGCTTCCCCAGCGCGGGCGTCGCGGCCTTAGGGGCCCGTCCCAGAATAACTCGGCTGTATGGGGCGCTGAGGCGCCCGGCTGGCCAGGCGCGAGGAGGGCGAATAGTGGTTCTATTCAACTGACGAGCAACGCCGCCAGACGGGATGGATCGGCGTTCCAGATAGCCGAGTTATTCTGGGACGGGCCCTTAGTCGTCTTCGTCCGGATCGCGTAGCCGATTGGCAAGTTCATCGAGCAGGGCCTGATCGTGCGCCTTGGCCGCGGCGCGGGCCTCGCTCGCGCGCTTCTTGATGCGCTCGAGATGGGCTTTCTGGTTGGCCAGGACGTCGCGTTGCGCATCACTGCCTTCGAGATCGGATTGCTCTTTCAGCCATTCCTCGAGCTCTTCCTCGAGCGCCGAGCGGACCTGGCCTTCATGGACGTCATGCGCCGCCAAATCACCGGCTGAGGCGACCGCCGCTGCTTGCGCATCGGCGCGCGCGCGTTCGGTGTCGGCGAGATGTCGAGCTGCGGCGCTGGCCTGCTGCTCGAGCGACTGCAAATCGCGGGCTATGTCGTCGCCGGCCGACGTGCCTGCGCTGCGCAGCAGCTCGATTTCGGCGGCAATGCGCCGCTGTTCCGCTACCGCCGCCTCGCGCTCGCGCTGCGTCAATTCCAGGGACAACCGCAAGCGTTTGGCCTCTGCTTCGAGGCGCGCCCGCTCGAGTTGCATCTCGGCTTCTTCCTCGAGACGTTTGCGCGCATGGGCAGTCTTGATATCGGCCACGATCTCTTCGGCTTCCTGGGCGGCCGCCTTGCGCGCCGCCTCGGCGGCAACCAGTTCATGGCGCGCGCGGGCCAATTCCTCCGCGTTGCGGGCCAATTCCTGTTCGAGCTGCTGCCGTTCGGACTGCACCTTATGCTGCAATTCTTCGCGCAGGCGTCGCTCGAGCTCGATCTGCTGCTGCTCGCGCGCGGCCGCTTCCGTGGCGCTGGCCTGCTGCACCTCTTCGAGGCGCTGCTGGAACGCGCGCGCCTCGGCGAGCCGCGCGCGTGATTCCTCGGCCTGACGACGAGCCGCACTCTGCTCCTGTCTCAAACGGGCTTCGGCCGCCTGTTTCTGCGCCTGCAACCGTTTCAGCTCCTCGCCCTGCCAGGCATAGCTCTCTTTGATTTTGGCCTGCTCTTCCTTGAGTTTGCGCTCCATCTCGGCGCGGACCTGGGCGACCTTGTGCTCTTGCGCCTCACGCTCGCGCTGAACCGCTGTTTCGGCCGCCGCGCGGGCCTGTTCGATCTCTTCTTTCATTCGCCGCGCGGCTTCCAGTTCGCGGCGCGCGTTCTCGGTTTCGGTTTCGAGCCGCCGGCGTTCCTCCTGCACACGCAGTTCAGCCTCATGCTCGGCCGTCCGTCGAACCTGATCGAATGCCTCGCGGGCCTGCTCGGCCTCGGCTTCGAAACGGCTACGCTCTTCGAGCAAGCGTTGTTCGGCGGCCTGCTCCGCGGCCCTGCGGGCCTGCGCGATCTCGGCCCTGGCCTGCTCGGCCTCCGCTTCGAAACGCCGGCGTTCCTCTTGCACCCGCTGTTCGGCGGCCTGCTCGGCGTCACGCCGGGCCTGCTCGAGTTCGGTCTGCGCCCGCGCGCGCTCGGCTGCGATGCGCCGCTGCGCCGCGCGCGCCACTTCGCTGCGGGCCTTATCGGTCGCCGCGCGCAAAGCCTCGTCGCGCTGACTGCGGGCAATCGCGCCGCGCCGCGCCGTCGGCTCCTCGGCTTCCGGCTCTCTACGATTGGCTTCAGCCACGTTGCGCTCGGCGGCCTCGACCTGGATCTCGGCCTGCGCCAGATCGACCTGGAGCACCGCCGCTGTCACGGCCGGGTCCTCACCCCTCTCGGCCGCCGTCAAATGCGATTTCGGCAACGGTGCGGTCCGCGGGGTGTCGAAGCTCGCAGAGTCGTCGTCGTGGAGGCTGAGATCGAGGCCGGCGTCGGACTCGGTACCACGATAGGCATTCAAGCCCCCATCGAGGTAATGAACATCGAAACCGCGCTCGGCCAGCAGGAAGGCGGCGACTGCGCTGCGCGTTCCATCATCGCAGTAGACGATGTAGGTCGGCGACGGATCGAGCCGCCCCGAATGCATGCGCAGCGTATTCAGAGGATGGTTGATGCTGTTCTCCAGCGCGCCCCGGCCGTGCTCTTCGGGGAAGCGCACATCGAGCCACACGGCACCCCGCCCTTCGGCCAGATTACGACCCTCGTCCAGCGTCAGGGCGCTGAGCAGGGGTTTACGGATGAGATCGACGAAGTCGGCCTTGAGCAAACGGACGAGCTGACCGTCGGTCAGCATGCGCACCGAAGCGTTGCGCTCGGCTTCGCCGACCAGCGCCTCTTCTCCGAACGCCTCACCCGGGCCGATCACGGCCAGCCGGTAGCTCGGCGCGCTCGGGCCAGCCGCGCGCACGACCTCGGCGCGGCCGTTCACGATCACATAATAGTAGTCGCCCGCTTCGCCCTGGCGGACGACGAAATCGCCCTGCTTGACCTCGACCGTTTCCAGCAGGGTAAAGACCCTGTGGATATTGGAGGCGGGCAGACGGGCAAAGAGCTGCGAGCGCAGCATGCGCGTCATCCAGTCGTCGACCTCGGCGCTGTCGATCTCGTCGACCTGGAAGGACGCGCCGTCCTCGACATCGACCTGTTCCGCGGCGGTGAGTGTTTCGACGAGGTCGCGGGGGACCTGCAGAACCGTCACATCACTCTCGGCACGTGCCGACATCTTGCGCGGTTGCAGCTGCGCAAGCGCACGGGTCGCCTCGGTGCTGCCGCCGCTGATGCGCTGGACGGTCTGCCCCGCATTGAGCAGCTCCAGATGTCCTTCGAGCAGGTAATAGCTGTAGTTGTCCCGTTGGCCTTCCTTAAAGACGTAGCTGCCGCGGGCAAAGGGCAGCAGCGCCGACGCTTTCACGATTTGTGCCTGCCCGTGGGCGGACAGATTACAAATCGGGATCAGCGTGCTGACCAGGGCTTCATGATTCGATTCGAGAGCGGACATCATCCTCACACAGGAGTCGTTGGACACCAACTTATCTGCATAGTGCCCCGAGCACGGCGCAGCCACATTTGCAGGGCTTCCTCAGCGCAGGCAGGGGCTCAAAACTATAGGCTCTGCGCGGGCGTCAAGCATCGACCGCACTTGGCATTTGTGAAGAACGTCACGCTGCGCCAGCGTACCGGCACGTGCACCACGACCGCTTTCCAGGCCTCGCGGCCGGCTCTGCGCGAGGCCCCGGGCGGCAGCGGGGGCACTGCCCGACGGCGCCGGCGGGCGCGGCCAGGGCGCTCTGAAAACATGCACATCTGCTTGAAAATCGGCGTAAAATGCCAACGATAAACCTGCTGCGGGATGCGCGCCACTGTGCCGAGTGAGGATTTGAAATCGATTCAGCGTCGAATCATCGAGCTACAGAGTGAGCATCGCGACCTCGACGAGGTCGTCAACGCACTGGCTCTCAACGCCAACGCCGACCAGCTCCTCGTCAAACGGATGAAGAAGCGCAAGCTCCAGCTCAAAGACCAGATCACCCGCTTGAAGAGCCGGATGATCCCTGACCTCGATGCCTGAACGGCTGCCAGACGCGGCGGCCGGCAGCCATGAATGAAGCCCCGATCTCGCTCGAAACCCGCGTCGAATTCCTCGTCCCGCTGAACAAGCTCAGCGCCGAGCGCCAGGCTCGCCTGCTGCGCCAGGCCGAGGTCTTGACCTTGCGCAAGAAAGACCGATTGTTCGATCAGGGCGATCGCGATGACTACACCTTCTACCTGCTCGACGGTGAAATCGAGATGTTCGCCGACGGTTCGCTGATCAAACGGGTGACCGGCGGCGAAGGTGCCTCGTTCCAGCCGCTGGCACAGTTGCAACCGCGGCAGATGTCGGCGGTGGCCCGCTCGCGTGCCCAGGTCCTGCGGATCAGCCGCAGCCTGCTCGAGCAGCTGCTCGGTGTCGATCAGCCGCCGCCTGCGCCGGCGCCCGGCAGCGGTATCGACGTGGACGAGATCGAGACGACCGCCACCAGCGACTGGCTATTGAATCTCCTGCAATCGGAACTCTTCAGGCGTATCCCCCAGGCCCATCTGCAAACGCTGCTTGACACGCTGGAAACCGTCAGCGTGCCGAGCCAGACCGTGGTCGTCCAGCAAGGCCAGCCGGGCGACTACTTCTATATCGTCAAGGAGGGTACCTGCGAAGTCGTGCGCACGGCCGCCCGAGGGCGCGAGATCCGCCTGGCCGAACTCGGCCCCGGCGACACCTTTGGCGAGGAAGCGCTGGTTTCGGGCACTGCCCGCAATGCGAGCGTGCGCATGACCAGCGACGGCGAACTCGCCCGCCTGACTCAGCGCGACTTCACCCGCCTGCTCCAGGCACCGCTGCTCGACGCCGTTTCACGCGCCGAGGCCGCCAGCCGCATCGCTGCCGGCGCGCGCTGGCTCGATGTCCGCTTCGAAGACGAGCATGCGCACAACGGGCTGCCCAACAGTCTCAATATCCCGCTCAGTCAACTACGTTCGCGCAGCAGCGAATTGCCGACGACGACACCCTATGTTGCCTACTGCGACAGCGGCGGGCGCAGCTCCGCGGCGGCGTTCCTGCTGGCCGGGCGGGGTTACGAGGTGTGTTTCGTCAGCGGCGGCGCGGTCGATGACGCGCTGGCCGAACCCAGCGCAGCACCCACCGCAGCACCCACCGCAGCACCCACCGCAGCACCCACCGCAGCA
>JBBDTC010000347.1:0-2359 GCA_040904625.1 Gammaproteobacteria bacterium | reverse complement strand
CAGACGGGATGGATCGGCGTTCCAGATAGCTGAGTTATTCTGGGACGGGCCCTTAGGCCGCGGCGAGCCGGCGCGCAAGTGCGCCCACGATCGCGCGAATGGAGCCCATGCCGCGGGCGAGTTCGTGTTCTATCTCGGCCATGGTGATAGGGCCGTCTGCGTGTCCGGCAGCAGCATTGACGACCAGCGAGATGTTGGCGTAATCGAGTCCGATCTCGCGCGCCAGGGCGGCTTCCGGCATCCCGGTCATGCCGACCAGCGTGCAGCCGTCACGCTCGAGGCGGTCGATCTCCGCCGCGGTCTCCAGACGTGGTCCCTGGGTCGCGCCATAGACGCCGGCACTGCCAACCGCGATGGTCAGCAGCTTGCCGGCATCGAGCAAGGCCTGGCGCAACCAGGCCGTGTAAGGTTCGGTGAAATCGACGTGTTGAGGGGAGGCGAGCGATCCGTCCGAGAACGTGTGTTCGCGTCCGGCCGTGTAGTCGATCAGCTGATGCGGCACGACGATACTGCCGGCAGTTGGTCCGATGCCGCCGACTGCCGCCGTGCCGACGACCGCAGTCGCGCCGAGTTCGGCCAGTGCGGCGATGTTGGCGCGGTAGTTGATTCGGTGCGGCGGCAAGCGGTGACCGGCGCCGTGACGGGCAAGGAACAGCATGGGCAGGCCATGCAGCCGCCCGCTGGTGATGCTGTCTGATGGCGCGCCCCAAATCGTCGTCACCTGTTGCTGCGTGCGCTGCTCGAGCTGGTCCAGATCGTAAAGCCCACTGCCACCGATGACCGCGAGCTTCATGCTTCGTCCCGAACGGCGTAGATGCCCGGGGCATTACGCAGATAGGTCTTGTAATCCATGCCATAGCCGAACAGGTAGGCGTCGGGGAGGCTGAGCCCGGAAAAGTCCGTCCGCTCGAGGCCGGCCCGATCGGCCACCTGCTTGGTCACGAGCACGGCGGTGAGCACCTCGGCTGCACCGAGCTCGCGGCAGGCCTCGACGATGGCATCGAGGGTGATGCCATGATCGAGCAGATCGTCGACGATCAGAACCGTGCGACCGCGTACGCTCTCCGGTGGGCGTTTGACCCAACGTAATTCACCGCCGGTGGTTCGCATGCCGTAGCGGGTCAAGTGCGTGTAGTCGACCTGTAGCGGGAAATCGAGTCGGCGCAGAAGCATCGCCAGCGGCATCAGCCCGCCGGTCATGACGCCGAGTACCAGCGGCTCGGTGCGGCTCAGCTTCTCGGTGATTTCCACAGCCATGCGATCGACAGCGCGTTCCACGCTCGCTGCGTCAGCGAGGCAGTGCGCAGTGCTGCGGACCCGATCCAGTTCAGCATGGATTTCAGGCGAGGTCATCGCGTTTCTCCAGGGCTCGGCGACCAGCCCAGTCACGGGCGAATTGAAAGGCTGCACGGCCGCTGCGCGAGCCGTGTAGCAGGGCCCATTGCAGGGCGGCTGCCCGTGCTTCGTCGTCGGCCGGCGCGTCATGCGCATGCAGCCAGTGGGCGGCGATTTCCAGATAGCGTTCCTGGTTGAGCGGATGGAACGACAGCCATAAGCCGAAGCGTTCGGACAGCGAGATCTTTTCTTCGACGGCTTCTCCATGGTGCAGTTCGCCGTCGATCACTTTTGCCCGCAGATTGTCGTCGCGATGTTCGGGCAGCAGATGCCGGCGATTGGATGTGGCATAGATGATGATGTTGTCCGGTGTGTCCAGCACCGAGCCGTCGAGTACGGTCTTCAGCGCCCGATAGGTCGCATCGTTATCGTCGAAGGAGAGATCATCGCAATAAATCACGTAGCGCCGCTCGTCCCCATCGAGGCAGTCGATGATATCGGGCAGGTGGACCAGATCGAGCCGGTCGACCTCGACCAGGCGCAGTCCGGCCGACGCATAGTCATTCAGCAGGGCCTTGACCAGAGACGACTTGCCGGTGCCGCGCGGACCCCACAGCAGTGCGTTGTTCGCCGGCAATCCGGCAAGGAACTGGCGGGTGTTGCGGACCAGCGTCTCCTTCTGGCGTTCAATGTGCAGCAGGTCGTGCAAACGGATGCGATTGAAACGGGTGATGGCTTCGAGATGTCCGCCGCCGGCAGTTCTGCGCCAGCGCCAGGCCACGGCTCCGTCGCGTGCCGCGCTGCCGGACGGCGGCTTGGGGACGAGATTCTCGAGGCGCTCTACGAGGCGTTCCGCGCGGCGGAAAAATTTGTCTGCTTTGCTCAACTCAAGGAAACCCGGGATGTCGCTGTGCGACATTCTACTGCATCGCTAAGGGCCCGCCGCATAATAACTGGGCGATCTTGGGTCGTCGAGGCGCCCGGCTGGCAAGGCGCGAGGAGGGCGAATAGTGGTTCTATTCAA
>JBBDTC010000346.1:0-14474 GCA_040904625.1 Gammaproteobacteria bacterium | reverse complement strand
CCAAAGGCCCCCTCGCAGGAGCGACCCAGCCGGTCCCGAAACCCACTGTCGCCTAAAGTAAGTGACATTGCATTCCGACATCATCACATACCAAACCCGTAGATATCAAATCATTAGATGTGTAACATTCCTGGCAGAGGGGAGACATGGAGCATGGCCTGATGCATGCGTGACTCATGGCAACGGAAAACTTTTTGGAGTAATCATGACCTTTACCGCTAAACCCCTACCCTACGCACTCGACGCACTCGAACCGCATATTTCGCGGGAGACGCTCGAATACCACCATGGCAAGCATTACACAGGCTACGTCAAGAAGCTCAATGCTGCCGTCGATGGCACCGACCTGGCCGAGCTCGACCTGGCGGATATCGTCCGCCGCGGCCCCGAACTCGACTGCTTCAACAACGCGGCACAGGCGTGGAACCACGAGTTCTATTTTGCTGCATTGAGCCCCGCGGGCGAGCGTGCGCCGAGCGGTGAACTCGCCGCCGCCATAAACGCGGCCTTCGGTTCGTTCGCCAAGATGAGTGAACAGTTCCAATCGCATGCAGCCAAGCTGTTCGGGTCGGGTTGGACGTGGCTGGTGGTCAACCCTGGCGGCGGGCTCGAAATCGTCGATACCGGCAATGCCGACAACCCGATGACGGCCGGCAAGACACCGCTGCTGACCTGTGATGTCTGGGAACACGCCTATTACATCGACTACCGCAATGAACGAGCCGGTTACCTCGATGCCTACCTGGCGCTGGTCGACTGGGATTTCGTCGCCCAGAATTTCGCCGCGGCGAATGTAGAAGCGGCCGCTTGAACAACGGCTACATGGCGATGGCCGCTCACAGCGTCCTGACAGCACGTGCCGCCATCGCCATGACCGCTCGCTGACGCGCGGCGGTTGAACTCTACCAACGACCCTGACGCTCGATTGCACTCATGGCACGAAGCGCGAAGCAACATCAACCAACACCCGATCTCGACGATCGGGTGCTGGTTGCCCTGCGTAGGATAATTCGCGCCAACGACATCCGCTCTCGGCAGATTTCCAAACAGACCGGCCTCACCACCGCGCAACTCATCGTACTGCGTGCCATTGCCCGCCTCGGCGAAGTCACGAGCCGGACCATATCACTCGAGGTCAGTCTCAGCCCGGCTACCCTGACCACCATCATGGACCGTTTGTCCGAGCGCGGCTTCGTCGAGCGCTACCGCAGCGATACCGACCGCCGCGTCGTCTACTCCCGTCTCACAGCCAAGGGCCGTACGACCCTCGCAGCGGCGCCCGTCTTGCTTCACGAAGAGTTCACCACACGCTTCGACGGCCTTACCCTGGCCGAACGCGAGAGCATCGTCACCACGCTCGAAACAGTAGCTCGGATGATGAATGCCGAAGGTCTCGATGCCGCGGCACTGCTGCTCGATGAGGATGCCTGAGAACGCGCTCGAGCAAGTCGTGTCGTGAGCACTGTCAGGAAACGCTCGTGCGGCGTATGCTCGACCCCACGCCACCATGACTGAAGTACTGCATCATCCGCTCCCCGCCTCCGTGCCGCCGCCATGAGCACCCTGCGCCGGCGCCGCGGCATCGATATCTGGCCGGCCTTTGTCGATGCCATGGCTTCACTGCTGATGGTCGTCGTCTTCGTCTTGCTCGTCGCCGTCGTCGGCCAGCAATTCCTCACCGGGGCCATTCTCGGCCGCGACCAGGCACTGGCCCGGCTCAATACGCGCGTCGATGAACTCGCTGATCTGCTCGCGCTCAGTGAAGCCGAGGGCCGCCAGCTCCAGGACGAACTCCGGCTGCGTACCGCAAGTCTGGAAGCTGCCCGCAAACAGACCGCAGAACAGCGCGGTCAGCTCGACCAGCAACATAGCGCTCTCGTCGAGCAGGAAACGATCATCGACCGGCAAACGCAGAGACTGGGAACGCTGGAGAGCGAAATTGCCGCCCTTGCAGCGCTGAAAGAGCGGCTCGAGCGCGACATTGGCGACATCGTCGCCGAGCGCGACGACATCCGCGCACGGCTCGATCAGCAGCAGAACCTCAACGTCACCGCCCAGGCGCAGATTGAGTTTCTCAATCGACAGTTGGCCGAAGTCCGCAAGCAGCTGAGCAGCCTGGCCGTCGCTCTCGATGCTGCGGCAGCAGAGGTGGCGCAGAAACAGGAACGCATCGATGAACTGGGAGCCAGACTCAACCTCGCTCTGGCCAGCGAAGCGGCGCGCCTGCAGCGCTATCGTTCGGAATTCTTCGGGCGTTTGCGCGAAGCGCTCGCCGACGTGCCGGGCATCGCCATCGAAGGCGACCGTTTCGTGCTGCCGTCGGGACTTCTCTTCGCAAGCGCCTCCGACGAACTCGGCCCCGGCGGGCGCCGCCAGATTGCCGAACTCGCGGCAACCCTCGAAGCCTTGCGCGAGCGTATTCCGCCGGATCTCGATTGGGTGTTGCGGATCGACGGCCACACCGATCGCCGTCCAATCAGCACCGCGCGCTTTCCTTCGAACTGGGAATTGTCTTCGGCTCGCGCAATCAGTATCGTTCGCGAGTTGATCCGGCTGGGCGTCCCGCCGCAACGCCTTGCCGCGACGGGCTTTGCCGACAATCACCCTATCGTCGCTGGCGATGAGCCGGCAGATCTGGCTCGCAATCGTCGTATCGAGATCAAACTGACCAGCCGCTGATATCCTGCATAATGCCCGCCGCGCGCGGCGCGCCCAACGGCCAGGCGCTTGCCGCAATTCGTGTTTGTGCCGCCAGCGCTTTCACCGACCACTCCCCCGAATCCCCGAGCGACCTGTCTACGAGCACATGCCAGCCTATCGATCATTCATTCCGTACCGGCTCGCCGCCGCGTTCCTGCTGGTCCCGTACGCCGCAGCGGACACCGTCACCTTCGATTTCGACGGCAGCGTGCGCACGCGCTACGAAACCCTGGACCGACCGGTCCGGCGCGGCGCCGCCGGCGCCGATCGCCTGTTCGTCAGTCAGATTCTGCTGCATGGGCGGGTCATCGGCCCGAGCCTCTTCGGCGGCGTCGAGTTGGCCGACTCGCGCGCCACATTGGACGACGCCGGTACGCCGCTGGGCACCGACGACGTCAATACGCTGGAACTGCTGCGCGCCTACATTGGCCTGCGCAGGTGCGATGTATTCCAGGCCGGGGCGAACTCGATATCCGCGGCGGACGACTGACGCTGAACCTCGGCAGCAGACGCCTGGTCGCGCGTAACCAGTTTCGCAATACGATCAATGCATTCACTGGGTTGCAAAGCACATGGCGGGGGGCAAACGAGGATCGGCTGATGGTCTTCGCCACCCTGCCCATCGAACGCGCGCCCGACGAACGGCGACAGCTCGCCGCGAACGAGAGGGCCTTCGACAGCGAACGCTTGCAAACCGCTCTGCTCGGACTCGTCGGCCACACCCGCCGACTGCCGGGTGCGATCGAGGCCGGCGCCTATCTCTACGTTCTCAAAGAAAGCGACGATGGATCCCGACTGACGCGTGATCGGTCGCTGTTCACCCCCGGCCTGCGCCTGTGGCGAGCGCCCCGCCCCGCCCAATGGGATGGCGAGATCGAACTCGCCGTGCAGATCGGACAATCGCGCGCCACTGCCCTCGCCGAGGACACGCGCGATCTCGATCACCGCGCCGGGTTTCTACATCTGCACATCGGCCACACGCTGGACGGGGAGGGTCGGCCGCGCCTGGCGCTGGAGTTCGACTATGCCAGCGGCGACGGCGACCCGACCGATGGGGACAACGGGCATTTCGATACGCTCTATGGCGCGCGCCGCTTCGAGTACGGACCGACGGGGATCTTCGACCCCTTCTCGCGTGCCAATCTGGTCCTTCCCGGCGCGCGATTCGAGTTCGCACCGCATGAGCGCCTCATGTTGATGTTCGGCTACCGAGCCGCCTGGCTGGCACGCCGGCGCGATGCCATGGACGGCACGGATCTGCGCGACCCCAGCGGTCGCAGCGGCCGCTATATCGGGCAGCAAGTCGAGACCCGGCTGCGCTGGAACGCCATCGCGAATCACCTGAATATAGAAGCCGGCGCGGCGCACCTATTTCATGGACGCTTCCTGCGCAGCGCGCCTGGAGCCCCCGACGAAGGCGATTCGACCTATCTCTATCTTCAGACCACGGTCAGCTACTGAGCGCACGTGCCGTGCACACCGAGCCGCAGCGGCGAGTGCCGGGACGCTCGGACTATCCCTGGCAATCGGCGCGCTGTTTGCCGGTCTGGTGTTCGGCCGCAATCCGGAGGCGATCCGGACCGAAGCCAACTTCGAGGACATCTACGCCTTCGTCACCCCGTTTTTCTTTATCAATATCGGGCTGAAGATCGATCCAGGCGCGCTGACCGACTCGATCTCAATCGGCATCGTGCTGCTCATTGCGGCAGTTGTGGGCAAACTAGCGGGGACTTATCTACCGGCGTTAATGGCGGTCGACCGCGGCGCCGCCCTCTTGCTTGCCGTAAGCATGATCCCAAGGGCCGAGATCGCCATGGTCGTTATCCATCAGGGGCACCAAATCGGACCGCAGATAGTGACCGCGCCCATCTATGCAGGGATGGTATTCGTCACCGCTATCACCTGCGTGATCGCACCGGCAGCCCTTTACGCGCTGCTGAACTCAGACCAACGAAAATCGACCGGCGCAGTGCATTGACTTCGTGAACGAAGCAAGATAGCGCCATGTCTCACATGCGGATGTCATACGCCGTCAAACCCGCAATGAAACCGATCAAGGCACCGAAGACCCCGCCCCACACCACCAGCCAGCCGAGATGCTTGCGGATCATTTCCGCGACGATGGCTTTCACTTTCTGCGGCGTGAGTTCGGCCAGGCGACGGTCGATGATGCCCTCGACCTGGTGCACGAGACTATCGGTGAAATCCCCGTCGCCAGCCCCGCCGGCGCCGCCGGCGAGTTCGCCGATGACGCCTTTGAGCTTGTCGATGATGGGCTCCTTGAGCGGCTCCAGGCCCTTGCGCCCGCCGACCATATTGAGCATGCCGCCCATGGGCGACTCGGCGATGGCATCGGTGAGGTGCTCGAACACGTGATCGAAATCGATACGGGCGGTCACCGCTTCGGCAGTGGTTGTACCGTGCTGATCGAAAAACCGCTCGATATGTTCGCGCGAGAAGAACTCCTGCACGATGAGCTGCTTGATGCCCGCTTTGAACTCCTCGAAACGGTGCTGGATGACGCCTGAACCGTAGAGCAGCGGTACGCGCTCGAACAGCATGTGCACCGCCAGCCAGTTGGTGAGCGCGCCGGACAGCGCGAACAGACCGGTGGTGAACAACAGCTCACCATGCGCCGGCACGAGCAAGCCGGCGATAGTGACCGCAAGCGCACCCAGATTGGTCAAGAGTGATTTGTTCATGGCAATCGAAAGCCACGGGGTACGCCGTACCCCGTGGCAGTCACTGGCACTTCAGGCCAGGCCGGCTTTCAGCTTGGCGGCCAGATAAGCCAGACCTTCACGGCCGGCCTCGAGCGCACCCGGGAAAGACACGAAGCCATGGATGGTACCCTCGAAACACTTGTATTCGGAGGGCACGCCGGCTGCGGCGAGGCGATCGGCATAGGCCTTGCCCTCGTCGACCAGCGGATCGTAACCGGCCGTGATCGTGACCGCGGGCGCCAGTCCGGCCAGGGAGTCGGCGGCGATCGGCGAGCCCTTGACGTCGAGCAGAGCCTCCGGATCCTCACTCAGGTGAGCACCGAACCAGGCCATGTCCTCGGCCGAGAGAAAATATTCGCCCGTGCCGAATTTTTCGCGCGAGGGATAGGCCGTGGGCGAGAAGTCCGTAGCCGGGTAGATAAGAAGCTGGAAGGCGACCTTGCCTTTCAACTGCTGCGCGACGACAGCAGCCATATTGCCACCGGCACTGTCACCGGTCACCGCGAGCCGCTTGGGGTCAGCGCCGAGACTCGCCGCGTTGTCATACACCCAGGCGGTCGCCGCGACGCAGTCGTCGATGCCGGCCGGGAATCTGTGCTCGGGTGCGAGGCGATAATCGACCGACACGACGATGACATCGGCGTGGTTGGCGAAATAACGGCACATGGCGTCGTGGGTATCGAGATCCCCGATCACCCAGCCGCCACCGTGGAACAGGACCAGCACGGGCAAGGGGCTGCCGCCGGCCCCGCGCGGGGTGTAGATACGGACCGGAATGGCGCCGCCCGGCCCGGGAATCGTGCGATCCTCACGCTTGTGGATGGGCTCGACTTCGCCCTGCAGGGCCTGGACCAGCTGGCCGAATACGGCGCGGGCCGTGGGCACGTCCATGTCGTGGATCGCAGGGCCGTTCTGTGCGGCGAGGTTCTTCAACAAGGCATCGGTGCTCGGGTCTAACGGCATCGGTAATCTCCAAGTGCGATAGGGATACATGGGCCACAGCGACTGCCGGCCATTGGCGATTATAAAGGCACGTGCCAGAATCGCACGGCCGGGTGGGGCATCCGCAAAATACGTACTCGTGAATGTCCATCGCGCTGGCGACCCGCCTCCATCATCTGGAGTACATCTAAGAGCAGATTCTCAGATTTCGAGCGAAGTCACGCACGTCTTGTCGCCTCGATAGTCGAGCGCTCTCGAGGGACATGCTAAGGTCGGTACACCTCGTTCACATGCCAGTCCGCGCGCAGCGGTCGCATTCCGGAGCCCGGGGATTATCTTTCACGCTATGACCACCAACAGCCAAAGCGAGTCGAACCTGCCGGCGGAGACATCGGGCACTTCGAGCGAGGGGCTCTGGAAAATCGCCCTCGAACACGGCAGCGAAGGTCTGTGGGACTGGGACACGCAGACCGATGTCATGTTCTATTCCGAGAATCTGAAGCGCATCCTCAAACGCGACTCGCTGCCGAATCGCTTGAATGCCGGCGAGTGGGCTGCGCTCGTCCACCCCGAGGACCGCCCGGCCACGCTCGCTGCCCTGAACGGGTATTTGCACGGAGAGACCCCGGTCTACGAGAACGAACACCGCGTACAGTGCGGAGATGGCAGCTACAAATGGATGCGTGGCTTCGGCCGGACCATCGAGAGCGATGCCGACGGTCACCCCGTACGCATCGTCGGCACCTATGTCGACATCGACGAGAGCAAGGCCGTGCAGGCGGCGCTGCTCGAGAGCGAGCATCGCCTGCAGCGCATCGTAGCGCGCATTCCGGGCGCGGTATTCGAGTTCGTGCTGCGGCCGGACGGCTCGGTCGGCATGCCTTTCGTGAGCCAGGGTTTCCACAAGCTGTTCCGGGTGTCAGCGGACGAGATTCGCGAGGACGCGCTGGTCGCCTATCGCTTTCTCGAGCCCGACATGCTCGAGCCGGTACTCCAGTCCCTCCACGAGTCGGCGGTCGGACTGACACTGTGGCGCCAGGAACTGCCGCTGCGCTTTCCGGATGGGGAACGCCGCTGGCTGCACGGCGAATCGATGCCGGAACTGCAGCGTGACGGCTCGGTGCTCTGGCACGGCTTCATCAGCGACATCACCGAGCGCAAGCGCGTCGCCCTGGCGCTCGAGGAGAGCAACGCACGCCTGGCGCGCGTCACCGCACGGGTGCCGGGCATGGTGTTCGAGGTCCGCTCGAAACCCGATGGCAGTATGGCGCTGCCCTATGCCAGTGAAGCCATCGGCGAACTGCTCGGGATCAGCCCCGAGGACGTGCGGGACGATGCCTCGCCCGTCTTCGCGCGCGTGCATCCGGACGACCGGCCTCGTCTGCACGAAACCATCGAACACTCGGTCCACACGCTCACACCGATCAAGAGCGATTTTCGCTTGCGCGACGATGCCGGCGGCGAGCGCTGGGCGCGCGTCGATACGGTACCCACGCGCGAAGCCGACGGTTCGGTGCTCTCGTACGGCATCATCACCGACGTCACCGTGATCAAGCGGGCCGAAGAAAACCTGCGCCGCGAGAAGGTCTTTGTCGAGGCGCTGGTGCTGAATCTCGCCACGCCCACTTTCGTCCTCGCTGCCGACGGCACCGTGCGGGTCTGGAATCGCGCGCTGGAAGACTTGACCGGAGTCGCCGCCGACGAGGTCGTCGGCACGCGTAACCACAGCCGCCTGTTCTACGGCGAAACGCGGCCGATGATGGCCGATATCATTCTCGATGCCAGCATCGACGAACACATCGCAGACTATGTGACGGTGCGGCCGATCGAACACATCCCGGGCGGCATTTACGCCGAGAACTGGGCAACCCTGCGTACCGGACGGACACACTACATCAGCGGCGCCGCCGCGCCCGTCTATCACGAGGACGGCTCGCTCGCGGCCGTGGTCGAGACCCTGTACGACCTGACCGAGCGCCAACAGCTGCAGACCGACCTCGAACGGGCCCGCGACGATGCCTTGTCCGCCACCCGGGCGAAAAGCAGCTTCCTGGCCAATATGAGCCATGAAATCCGCACGCCCCTGAATGGCGTGATCGGCATGACGGCGCTGCTGTCGGATACCGAGCTGTCCGCGACTCAGCGCGAATACGTCGATCTCGTGCGCAGCTGCAGTGACCAGCTGCTCAGCCTGCTCAACGATGTACTCGACTTTTCACGGATCGAAGCCGGCCGACTCGAGATGGAGACTACCGATTTCGATCTGTGGAAGCTGTTCGAGGATGTCGCCAGCGCGCTGGCGCTGCGCGCGCAGCTGCAAGGCCTGGAGCTGGTCTGTTTCGCCGATCCGGCGGTACCGAGATATCTACGCGGCGACCCGGTCCGCCTGCGCCAGGTATTGCTCAACCTGGTCGGCAATGCCATCAAGTTCACTGTCGAGGGTGAGGTGGAACTGCGCGCTACGCCGGGCTTGCCTTCCGACGAAGTGGTACGCGTCGACTTCACGATCCGCGATACCGGCATCGGCATCGCCCAGGAACGCCTGGACGATATCTTCTCGGCTTTCGTCCAGGCTGACGTCTCGACCACGCGACAGTTCGGCGGCTCCGGCCTGGGGCTGGCGATCAGCAGACAACTGGTCGAACTCATGGGCGGCTCGCTCGGCGCGGAGAGCAGTCCTGGCCAGGGTTCGACATTCACCTTCTCGCTCGACTTCGAGCGGGGGACCGCCGCTGACGACGACACGGCCGACACCGCGCGCCTGCTCGGGGTCCCCGTTTTGGTGGTCGATGACAACCCGACCAACCGCCGCCTGCTCGAGGTCCTGCTCGAGCGCTGGGGCTGCCGCCACCAGGAAGTGGCAAGCGCTGCCGAGGCTTTGACAGCGCTGCGCGATGCAGCCGCGGCCGGCGATCCGTTCCAGCTCGCCCTGCTGGACATGCACATGCCCGCCATGGACGGGGCAGCACTGGCGCAGACGATCCAAGCCGACCCGGCCATCGCCGCGACGAAGCTGGTGCTGTTGTCGTCGCTGGGACATTATGGCGATCGACACGAGCTCAATGCACGCGGCTTCGTCGCCCAGATGAGCAAGCCGCTGCGTCAATCCGCATTGCACGCCTGCCTCCTCGACTGCCTGTCCAGCCCCGAGCCCGACACCACTGCGCGCCGTTCCCAGCCCGCACCGGATAAACGGCGCCAGCAGCTCCGGCTGCTCCTCGTCGAAGACAATGCGGTCAATCAGAAAGTCGCCCTGGGCCTGCTGGCCAAACTCGGCTATCGGGCCGACGTTGCCGACAACGGCGCTGCGGCCATCGAGGCGCTGCAGCTGAGGCACTATGACCTGCTGCTCATGGACTGCCATCTGCCGATCATGGACGGACTGGCGGCAACGCGCGCAATCCGCGCGTCGGACACGCCGGCCATCGACAATGCCATCCCGATCATTGCCATGACCGCCGATGTGCTCGCCAGCGACAGGCAAGCCTGCATGGCGGCAGGGATGGATGACTTCCTGCCGAAACCGCTGGATCCGGAGGTCCTTGCCCATCTATTGCAGAAATGGACCGCCGCGGCCCTGGATGGCATCGTGGCGGATGCCGATGATAGCGATACCGGCGAGGACTTCGAGCAAGATTTCGACCGCGCCGTGCTGCTCGAACATGTGATGGGCGACGAGGCGTTGGCAGAGGAAGTGCTCGCCGCGTTTCGCTCTGACTTCACCCAGGGGCTGGCCGAACTGCGTGCTGCACTGGAGGCGGATGATCGACAATGCTGTATCCGCGTTTGCCATACACTGAAGGGCACCAGCGCGAGCGTCGGTGCAGGAAGCCTGAAAACCTGCGCCGAAGCTCTCGAAGCCATCGCCAGGAATGGCGAGCTGCAAGACCTCGCGGACCGCGTCGTCGAGTTGCGGAACGGTTTTGCGCGATTCAACGAAGCGGCCGCGCAAGCGGTCGCGAGCACCACCCCGCGGGAGCCATGAGACGCAGCAGACACCCGGGATTGACCACAGGAAACCACATGAGCCGAGCAGCGAAGTCATGACCGAAGCAAGCGAAGACGACGACAATGGTCTCGAAGCGAACGAAGATCTCGAGCTCGATCTGGCCGCGACCTTCTCCAAAGTGCTGCGCGTGCTAATCGTCGAAGATGCCGAGTCGCAGCGGCTGATCCTGCTCAAGCAGGTACGTACGCTCGGTTTCGATACCGTAGCCGCCATCGATGGCCAGGATGCCGCCGACAAACTCGACGACTACCGTCCGCATATCATCATCAGTGACTGGTTCATGCCGAGGATGGACGGCATCGAACTGTGCCGGCTGGCCAGAGCCAGCAATCGAGGTCGGCTCCTCTATATTATCCTGTTGACTGCGCACAGTGACGATGACCGTCTGGTCGAGGCCTTCGAAGCCGGTGCCGACGATTTTCTCGCCAAGCCAGTCAACGTCCGCGAGCTCGAGGGCCGCCTGCGTGCGGCCAAGCGCATCATTACGCTGCAGAGCGAGCTCCGGCGCAAGATCGAGAGCCTGCGTGAACTCAACAGCAACCTGACCGATGCCAACCGTCGCCTGTTCGACGTCGCCCACCAGGATGCACTGACCGGCCTGCCCAACCGCCGCCTCATGGTCGAACAACTGCGGCAAGCCTGGGCCGGCTATCAGCGGCGGCACAAACCTTTTGCGCTGGCCCTGGTCGACATCGACCATTTCAAGCGCGTCAATGACGACTACGGGCACGATGCCGGCGACAAGGTGTTGACCCGGATAGGCAAAATCCTGCGCCGCCAGATCCGTGCCGAGGACAGCGTGGCCCGCTTCGGCGGCGAGGAGTTTCTCATCCTCATGCCGGATACCGATGTCGATGCGGCTGCCCGGTTGGCTGAACGTGTACGGGCGGCCATCGCCGGTGAAAGCTTCATTGCTGCCGGCCGCGAGTGGTCGGTCACGGCCAGCGTCGGCATCGCCAGTACCGCGCAAAAGACCCTGAGCTGGGAAAGCCTTTTCAAAGCGGCAGACGTCGCCCTTTATGAGGCCAAAGCGGCGGGCCGCGACCGCGTCTGCGGGTGACCCGCAGATCGACGGCCAGCCGGCATCAGGCGTCTCCGGTCAAGGCCGCCAGTTCGGCAACGGTGAAACCGGCGGCGCGGCGCGCATCGAGATTGAACGGCGGTTTCAGTCGGGGCGCGGCAAATTGCTTCTCGAGCCACGCCTGCTGCGCCACGGGATCGAGTTCTTCCCTGGCGCACAGCCAACGATACCAGCGGTTGCCGACTGCCACATGGCCGATCTCGTCGGCCAGGATGACAGCGAGGATGGCAGCGGCGGCGCTATCGCCGGCGCGCTCGAATCCGGCTTGCATGGCCGGTGTGACATCGAGCCCGCGCGCTTCCAGCGTGCGCGGCACCAGGGCCATGCGCGCGACGGGATCCGCGGCGGTTTTCTCGGCCATTGCCCACAGCCCGCCATGGGCGGCGAAATCGCCATAATCGTAGCCCAGCGTCTGCAGATGCCCGCGCAACAGGGTGAAGTGATGGGCTTCCTCGACGGCCACCTGCAGCCAATCGCGGTAGTAGGCCGGCGGCAGCGCGGGGTAGCGCCATACGGCATCGAGGGCGAGATTGAGGGCATTGAACTCGATGTGCGCCACGGCGTGGAGCAAGGCAGCGCGGCCTTGGGCGGTGTGCATACTGCGTCGCGGTACGCGGCCCGGTGCAACCAGTGCGGGCCGCTCCGGGCGCCCGGGCAAGTGCTCCGGCGCGGTCAGGGCCACGTCGATATCGCCTACGTCTTGCGTTGCGGTGCGCTGCGCGGCCGCTCGCGTCGCTGCAATCTTGGCCGCTGGATCGTGCGTCGCCAGAGCCGCCAAAGCGGCACCGCGCAAGCCTTCGCGCGCGCGCGTACTGCGAGCACGCGGAGCGCGTGACACTTCAGGCGCCGCCGGACCTGTCGGCTCGCGCGGCGATCCGGGCCAAACCGAGCAGCGCCGGTGCGCCATGGGTTATCAGCCAGATCGGCACGTTCTCGAGGTAGCCCGGCAGCGGTGCCGGTGTCTCGAAGCGGGCGCGAAACTGCGAGGCGGCAAGGCGTTCCGGATAGCGCGGCAGGATACCGCCGGCCAGGTAGACGCCACCTCGCGCACCGGTCGCAAGGACCAGATTGCGAACAGCGATGCCGAGGAACGCAAAGAACAAATCGAGCGTCCGCACCGCGGCTGCATCCTCGCCGCGGCAGGCGCGCTCGGCGATGCTCGCGGGGTTGCTCTCGGCCGCTGCCACGTCGCCCGCGACCGCCTCATAGAGGCGCACCAGGCCGGCACCGGACAGTACCTGCTCGATTGATATCGGCCCATGCGTGCGCCGCAGTCGTTCCAGCACGGCGGCCTCCACATCTGTCACCGGGGCGATCAGGGCATGGCCGCCTTCGGTCGGCAGCACCGCTGTGGAGGGCAAATGCAGGCTGGCACCGAATCCGGTACCTGGGCCAACTACCAGCACCGGCTGATCGGCCAGGCCTGCTCCGCCGCCCAGCGCCAACACATCCAGCGTGCCGAAGGCGGGTACGGCCGCCGCCACTGCCGCGAAATCATTGAGCAATGTCACACCCGCAAAGCCGTAGCGATCGACGAGCGCCGCTGCCGATACGGTCCAATCGAGATTGGTCAGCCGCACCGTATCGTCGGCGACGGGCGCGGCCACGGCGAGCAGCAGCGGCACATCGCCGGGCACGACACCGTGGCGCTCGAGATAGTCGTCGAGGCAGGCCTCCAGGGTGCCGCTCGTACGATTGACATAGGTCGTCAGCGCCGAATAGCCGGCGCCGTCCTCGGTCAACGCGAGACGGGTATTGGTTCCGCCGATATCGGCGATCAAGGCAGTCAGCGCCGGCATGGGTGCAGCTCCCCGCGCAGTTGGTCGAGAAATGCCTGTGCCCGACGCGCGGGGACGGGCGGGATCAGGACCACCAGAAAATCCAGGAACAATGCGTTGTCATCTACGTCGACTCGGAGAGGGTGAGGCATTGCAGTTCATGTTGTGGCACCGGGTTGTAGTGTACCGTCTCGGCCGGGCACCGTCAGGGCTGCGCATGCCCTACCGTAATCTTGCGATAGAGCAATCGTGATTGGCTGCCGCGCACCATCATCGAAAGACGCGATCTGCCGACGAAACATCGTGGAATAATGCCAGTTCTGAGCGGCTATCGGGATCAGGCCGCCAGGATCGTCACCAGGGGAGGCTACAACATGCAGGACTTCAAGGATAAAGTCGCAGTCATCACCGGCGGCGCGAGCGGCATCGGCTTCGCCGTCGCCCGTCTGCTCGCGGCTGCGGGGGCGAAGCTCGTGCTCGCCGACATCGAGGAGCCGGTCCTCGACAATGCCGTCGACACGCTGCGCCGGAGCGGTACCGATACCATCGGTGTGCAGACCGATGTGGCGTCGCGCAATGCCGTCGCCGCGCTTGCCGCGCGGGCATACGACCAGTACGGGCGCGTGGACATCGTCATGAACAATGCTGGCGTCGCTGTATTCGGCGCCGTTCAGGACCTGACCCACGCCGACTGGGAATGGTCCGTGCAAGTCAATCTGTGGGGCTGCATACACGGTGTGGAGTTTTTCCTGCCGCGCATGATCGAGGCCGGCAACGGCGGACACATGCTGTTCACCTCGAGCTTCGCCGGCCTCGTGCCGAACCGCGAACTCGCGCCCTACAACGTCACCAAAGCCGCTGTTGTCGCCCTCGCCGAATCGGTGGCCAAAGACGTCCGTGACCACGCTATCGGCGTGTCCGTCCTGTGCCCCATGCGGGTCTCCAGCAACATCGACTGGAGTGCACGCAATCGTCCCCAGCACCTGGGCGGGCCAACCGCCAACCGCACCTATACCGACGAAGAGCGTGCCGCCCTCGACGGGCGTATTCTCGATGCCGAACCGGTGGCTGAACTGGTTCTCGACGCCGTGCGCAACAACGAACTCTACATCCATACGCACCGCGAGGCGCAAACCTATTTCGACCGCCGCGCCGCACGCATCAGCGCCGCTTTCGCCAAGGCCCTATAGCGGGCTAGCAGCCTGTCGGCGCTCGCCTTCATCGCCGCTGCGTTCGTCCGA
>JBBDTC010000345.1:4104-14560 GCA_040904625.1 Gammaproteobacteria bacterium | reverse complement strand
GCGCACTGATCTTTCGCGCCAGCTTCTACGCCAGCTTTCCCATTGCACCCGGCGCGCGCTACGGCACCGGTGACATCATCGACTATATCCTCGGCCTGGTCCTGTTCGCCGCCAGCGTCGCCTGTGCGGCCGTGGGCGTGGTCCTCATGACGCGCGTCGACGCCGCCGACAAGGGCGCCGCGTACCGCCCCGTATTGGTCGGCATGACGACTTTCGTCGTCTATTATCTGGTCCATCCCCATGTGCCGACACTGGCGCCGGCCACGCTGCCCTGACGGGAAGCTGTGCGAAAGAGGCTGCGCTGCCCGCTGTCTCCTGCGGTGCTCATCAGCCAGCGACTCAATGGGCGATGTGCGGCTTCAAGCGATAGCACCCATCCTCCAGTTCAGCGAAATAGCGTGGCACATCGGGATGATTGACCGGCGCACCGCTGTCGTCTTCGAGCAGGTTCTGCTCTGACACATACGCGATGTAACTGGTTTCGGCGTTCTCGGCCAACAGGTGATAGAAGGGCTGGTCCTTGTGCGGGCGGACCTCTTCGGGGATCGATTCCCACCACTGATCGGTATTGCTGAACGTCGGGTCGACATCATAGATGACCCCACGAAACGGGTAGACGCGGTGTTTGACCACCTGCCCAATCGGAAACTTCGCATTGCGGACGATATGTGTCATGACGGGCGGTCACTGGCTCGAGGCGGGATGGAACGGAGTGCACGATTGTAACCGAGCGGCGGGTGCGATCCGGTATTCGCTGGCAAATCCGGCCCGCTAGCGGCCTGAGCCCGACTGGCTGCTAGACTGTCAGGCCATGCCTGCATCCACCCTGATCGACCTCCATACGCATACCACGGCTTCCGACGGCAGCATGCCGCCCGGCGCCTTGCTCACGGCCGCCCACGACGCCGGCGTCGAACTGCTCGCTTTGACCGATCACGACACCACCGCCGCCTATGCCGGGCTGCCGGCACCGCCGCCCGGGCTCACCGTGATCGGCGGCATCGAGCTGTCGGCTGTCTGGCGCCGCCAGGGCATTCATATCCTCGGCCTCGCCATCGCGATCGACAGCGATGCCATGGTTGGCGCCTGCGCGACGCAGGCGCATGCACGCACCACGCGGGCCCGCGCCATTGCTGACGAACTCGGGCGACGCGGCATCAGCGACGCCTTCGACGGCGCGGCCCGCCAGGCCGGCGGCGGCGTCATCGGCCGTCCCCACTTCGCTCAGCATCTGCTCGAGATCGGCGCGGTCAAGTCGCTCGAACAGGCCTACCGGAAATACCTGGGCAAAGGCCAGGCCGTGAACGGCACCCTGCATTGGCCCTCGCTGGGCACGGCCATCGGCTGGATCCGAGACGCCGGCGGCGTCGCGGTGCTGGCCCATCCGGCACACTATCGCTTGACGCGCATGCGCTTGAACGAGCTGCTGAGCGACTTCGTCGCCGCCGGTGGGCAGGCGCTCGAATTGATTTCGGGCGCCCAGACGCCGGCGATCACGGCCTTGCTCGGCGAACTGGCGCGCCGGCACGAACTGGCCGTTTCAGTGGGCTCTGATTTTCATCATCCGCAGCAGCACTGGAATCGACTCGGCCGCAGCCTGCCATCCGGCAGCGATCTCAAACCAGTATGGGAACTGTGGTAGCCGAGCGAGATTGAGATGGCTACAGCGGGCCGGGACGCACCGGATCCTTGCCGTCCCAACCCTTGGCGGCGTCTTCGACCAGCGTGAACAAGTCCTTGAACACGGCATTGTTGTCCCACAGTTCGATGAAGTGGCCGACGGTGTCGACCGTATCGAAATAAACCAGCGGTGCGCCGCCGACCGTGCATTCGAAAGCCGCCTCGTGGCCGAGGTCGCGGTAGCGTGCGCAGGCCGCCGGATAATCTTCGGGCATCATGCCGAAATGATGCACACCGATGCGGCCGGCATCGAGAAATTCCTTGTACACCGAGGGCGCATCGTTTTCGCAATAGATGAGCTCTATCTGTACGTCGCCGGAATTGCCGAGCGCCAGGGTGACATCGGCATCCGACGGGCCACCACGGTAACGCTGGTTCTCCAGCGGGCAATGCTCGAACAGAAAGAACGGGCCGACCTTCAGCACGTCCACCCAGTACTTCAGCGCGGCATCGAGATCGCGTACCACGTAGGCGACCTGGCGTACGGTATAGAGCGGTTGGGTCATTGATGAGTCTCCCCGGTGATTCGATGAACGGGCCGCCGCCAGCACGCGAAGCGCGGACGGCGGGTCAGGCCGAGACAGTAACGCTTTCGGCCGAACCCCACCAGCCAGGCGCGCCGCGGGTGGCCGCGGCATCAGGTGCAGGGCACGACCTTGCGGTGGGTATCCTTGGCCCACAACGCAGTGCCGTCCGGGGTCTTGCCGTCCTGATGCCACTTGTCGGTGACCTGGAGGCAAAACGAGCCGGCATTCACGACCTCGGGCATACCATCGACAGGCCGTTGGCCGCCAACCTGGATGTTCGGGTTGTCGGTGGAATACGTCGGCGCAATCGTCTGGGTCGCGCAACCGGTCGCCAGCGCTGCAACGAGCGCGATCGAGAATAGGCGTTGAATCAACTGAATCTCCTGATGCTTTGCGCACCATCACGAATTCGTCCGCAGCGGTGCGCGAGTCGCACCGCATGTATGCTGCGTCGCCCAAGCGCCGGACTGCGCTATGCTGCCGAGGCGGCGGCGCGCGATACTGCGCCGGCTGCCAACTGCTTGTCAATCTCCTCGTACCGGCCGGCCGCCGCTGGTCCGCGACGCCATCGACGCGCCCGCGGCATACTCTCTGCGCACAGGAGCACCTCTATGCATGACCGCGTCCGCGCCATCGCCATCGAACAGGCGTTCGCCCGCCACCTGGGCATCGAACTCGTCAGCGCCGCGACCGATCGGGCCTTGCTGCGCCTGCCGTATGGCGCCCACCTCGGCGACGATCGCGTCAACGGCGGCGCGATCAGCGCGCTGGTCGATCTTGCCGCGACCTGCGCGTTCTGGTCCCACCCAGGGGTGAGCAGCGAGGCGCGCGGCGCGACGATAGGCTTCTCGATCAACTTCCTCGAACTGGTCGTCGGCCGCGACCTCATCGCCACGGCACAGGTGCGGCGGCGCGGCGGCAGTATTTGCGTCGGCGATGTCAGCGTGACCGATCCGGACGGACGCGAGGTCGCGCTCGCGACGGTGACCTATAAGCTCAATCCTTGACCGTAAGGCCCGCGCACGGCGACCGGAATACTGTGCGGCACGGCCGCTCCGCGGGTCGCGGAGCGGCGACGTGTTCATCACCCAGACGGGGAGACCCCAATGCTGACGAGAATCCTGTTCCTGTGCGGCGCCTTGCTGGCGCTGAGCCCGGTACTCCACGCCGCCGACGCCGCGCTGACCGCGGCCGCCACCGGCGAACACCGCTCACCAGCGAACATTGCCCGCAATAGCTGGCGTCATCCGGTCGAGACCCTGGAATTCTTCGGCATCGCGCCGGATATGACCGTGGTCGAGATGTGGCCCGGCAGCGGCGGTTGGTATACCGAGATACTGGCGCCTTATCTGCGCGACAGCGGCCGTCTCATCGCCGCCAATTACGATGGCAGCACGGGCGTCGAGTACTTCGCCAAGGGCGCCAAGGCGTTCGCGGACAAACTGGCCGCCGATCCCGCGATCTACGACAAGGTCGAAGTCACCGCCGTCATGCCGCCGGCCAAGACCACCGCCGCACCGGCCGGCAGCGCCGACCTGGTAGTGACCTTCCGCAACCTCCATAACTGGGTCCGTGACGGCCTCGATACGGCGATGTTCGAGGCCATGTACGCCGCCCTGAAACCGGGCGGCATCCTCGGTCTGGTCGCCCACCGCGGCAGCGACGACATGGTCGGACCGACGGCCGCGAAAACCGGCTACCTGGCCGAAAGCGAAGCCATGCGCATTGCGTCAGCCGCCGGCTTCGAGTTCGTCGCGAAGAGCGAAATCAATGCCAACCCCAAGGATACCCGCGACCACCCCGAAGGGGTGTGGACGCTGCCGCCCGCCTATCGTCTCGGCGACACCGATCGCGACAAGTACACCGCCATCGGCGAAAGCGACCGCATGACGCTCAAGTTCCGCAAACCCTGACCGCCACACACGGCACCGGGCCGGGCTTCAGAGCTTCCTTCAATGCACCCGGCTCGGCGTCGCCACGATGATGCGATGATAGTCTTCGAGGCGCGCGCGTAAGGCAGCCGTGGGCGCGAGTGCGATGGCACGTTCGAGTTCGTGACGCGCCATATCCGGCACGCCGACGGCCAGCCACAGCTCGGCACGCTCGACGTGCAAGGGCAGGGCATCGGCACCGAGGACGAGCTGATAACCGGTCAAATCGAGCGCCTGCGCGTGTTCGCCGCGCTGCACGGCGATCAAGCGCAGATTGTTCAGCATGCGTAGAACGATGTCCCGCGGGCCGGCCGGCGTCAGGGCGCGATCGGCCTCCAGCTGTTGTTCGGCAAGCGTCGCTTCGAGCCACTCCGGGTCGACCGGGCGCAGCTCGAAAGGGTCGATCAGGACATCGTCGACGCGGACCAGGAAGTGACGCGGAAAATTGATTCCGATCGCGCTCAAGCCGCGGCGCTGGGCGACGCCGATCACCACCAGCGCCAGGGATATCGGGATACCCTGGCGTGTCCGCAGGACGTGCTCGAGCGAGCTGTTGACCGTCGCATAGTAGTCTTCCGCGCCGCGGAAACCGGCAGCATCGAGGGTTGCGAGGACTGCATGCGTATCGCGCTTCGCCGGCGCGGCCGCGGCGAGACGATCGAGTTCGCCCAGCACCCAGGCCACCGCGCAGCCCGGATCGAGCACGCGCGCGACCAGCAGTCCGCCCGTGATCGCGTCGGCCGGCGCCGCGGCGAAGGCGCGGAATTCGTCTTCGAGTGGCAGGTCGTGCATGCGCTATGGTTCCGCAAGAATCCGTTGCCCTCACCTTGCTGCAATCCCGACGCCGCGACAAGCCCGCGCCGCTCGATCGCGGCATCGCTGCGCGTCAATCCGCTCCCGGTCGCGGAGGCGGGGTGCAAGCGGGTACGGTGAGCGGGCCTCGCAAGGCGCTTCGTCAGCCTGTTAGCATGGCCGGTCAATTCAATCAGGAGAATCCCGATGAGCGACCCTATCGTGGCCGCCAGCGCGAGTGGCTGGATCGCCGAACACCGTGACAAATACCTCGCCGACGGCAACGCCGGCCACCTGTGGGACTCGACCTTCGCCGGCGGACCCGGCTTGCTGCCGACCCTGCTGCTGACCACACGTGGCCGCAAATCCGGCCAGGAATCGATCATGCCCCTGCTCTACGGCGAGGTCGACGGCGGTTACGCGATCATCGCATCCAAAGGCGGTGCACCCCAGCATCCGGCCTGGTATCACAACCTGCGCGCGCAGGACACGGTCACTGTCCAGGTCGCGACGGACGTCTTCGAGGCACGCCACCGTCTTGCCAGCGGCGCGGAGCGTGAACGTATCTGGCAACAGATGGCCGCCATGTACCCGCCGTACACCGATTACCAGGCCAAGACCGAGCGGGAAATTCCGGTAGTCGTTCTCGAGCGCGTCACCTGAGCGACACTGTGCAGCGCTGGCCGGCGCGTGCCAGCTCACGGCCGCGCTGCACCGCTGCCATGCCTGATCCGCGCCGGCTTCGCGCCGGGCCGAGCGCCTCGTGACAGGCTTCGTCCTCGACGACTTCCTGCGCGACCACGCGCCGCGGGCACAGCTGCTCGAACGCTGCCGCGACGGCGACCACGACATCGAGGTCCGTGAGCAGGCCGGACTGCGCTGGTTCACCGTCAGCGGTGCGTTCGTCCAGTCGATGATGCGGGTCGACATGCCGGACGCAATCGTGGTGCCCAATCAGCTTGGTATGCTGAGTGCACTCGCCTGGCGCCGGCAGGTCGTGCAGATCCTCAATCTGGGCAGCGGTAGCGGTGCCTTCGAGCGCTTCCTGCGCGCGCGCCGGCCGGCCGTGCAGGTGACCTCCGTCGAACTCAGTGCGCGCATCGTCGCCATGGCACGCACCTATTTCGCCTGGCCCGCGGCGCAGCCGGTCGTCATCGAGGCCGCGGCGGATTATGTCGCCCACAGCACCGCCCGCTTCGACATCGTCCTGTGCGATATCTTCGACGGCGAGCAGCACCCCGAGTGCCTGTTCGATCCTTATTTCCATCGCGATCTCAATGCGCGCCTGCGCCGCGGCGGTGTGCTGGCACTGAACCTCTCACCGAGCGCGGACGACGAACTCACCGATATCCTCGTCGCCGTCCGCCAGGCCTTCGAGTGGGTGCTGCTGGCACCGGTCGCCGATCACGGCAATATCATCGTGCTGGCGGCGGCGATACGGCCACCGCCCACGGCCGAGTTCGAACGTCGCCTCGCCCAGCTCGCCGCCGAGCTGGGCCTGCAACGCAGCGCTCTGGCCAGCCGTATCGAGTACCTGCCCAGTCGGCGGGAAGTCCTGGGCGGTTCCCCATCGCGCTGATGCAGCGGCTCAGGCGCCGTGCTCTGTTGCGGTCCTGACTCGTGCGGCACCCCATCCCGCGGCCAACCACTGTGCGAGAAAATCGACGAACACACGCACGCGCTGGGCCAGGTGGCGCCGCTGCGCATACACCGCGTGCACGCCGAGTTCACGCGGTTCGCAGACCAGCGGCAGCTGTTGCAGGCGCCCGTCGTCGAGGGCGTCGCCGACGACGAACGCCGGGATCAGGCCGATGCCGGCACCGGCGAGCAGCAACTGGCGTACGAACACGGCACTGTTGACCTGCAACCGACCCTGCACGCGGACCGTCTCGATTTGTCCGTCGACCCTGAAACGCCAACTGGCCGGCTGGCGAAAATTGGTATCGATCACCAGGGCGTGGTGCGCGAGCGCCGCCGGGTCACGCGGCGTGCCGTACTGTTCGAGATAAGCCGGGGCTGCGCAGCACACGATCGCCGTCTGCGCGATACGCCGGGCGATGAGACTCGAATCCTCGAGCACGCCGATGCGGATGGCGAGGTCGTAATGGTCCTGCAGCAAGTCGACGAAACCGTCGGTCAGGGTCAGCTCGATATGCAGGGCCGGATGCGCTTGCAGGAAGGCCTCGACGGCTGGCGCCAGATACAGTTCGGCGAAGGTCTGCGGCCCGGCGACGCGCAGCGTTCCGCCAAGAGCTGCTTCACGATGCCGAACCTGGTTCTCGAGATCGTCCAGATCGGCCAACAGCTGACGGCAACGCTCGAGGTAGGCAAACCCCGCTTCGGTCAAGCGTACGCGACGCGTGGTGCGCAACAGCAACTGCACGCCGAGATCGGCTTCGAGCAGCGCGAGTTGTTTGCTGACACTGGCCTTGGAGCGCCCCAGCTGACGAGCCGCGGCCGACACACTGCCGAGTTCCGCGATACGGCTGAAACCGCGCATGGCGGCGAGTTTGTCCATGATTGTCACAATTTTAGAAACAATGAGTTTCGATATTAACGGATTGTCTATAAATGCTGCGCATCCAATAATCTGGGACAGGCACCTAAGCTCGGATAATCCAGCTTAATCTGGCAGCTTAATCTGGCAATAATCCGGGACAGGCACCGAAGCTCGGGGCAATAATCTGGGACAGGCACCGAAGCTCAATCGGGTAATCCGGGACAGGCACCGAAGCTCGGGATGCTAATAATCCCTCAGCTTGATTTGGGACAGGCATTGAACAACGGAGTCTCAAGCGCATCATGCCCGCACCCCTACCCACACTCTTCATTTCGCACGGCGCACCCACCCTGGCACTCGTGGACAGCCCGGAGCTTAATCTGGGACAGGCATCGAACAACGGAGTCTCAATCGCATCATGCCCGCACCCCTACCCACGCTCTTCATTTCGCACGGCGCACCCACCCTGGCACTCGCGGACAGCCCGGCGCGACGTTTCCTCAGCGAACTAGGGCAAAGCCTGCCGCGGCCACGCGCGATCGTCGTCGTGTCCGCGCATTGGGAGACAGACCAGGTCAGCGTGCTGGCGGCCTCGTGTCTCGACACCATTCACGACTTCTTCGGCTTCCCCGACGAACTCTATACGCTGCGCTACCCGGCGCCCGGCGCACCAGACGTGGCCGCGGACATCGCCCGGCGACTCGATGCCGCGGGGATCGCCGTCACCGTTGACACCGAACGCGGCCTCGACCATGGCGCCTGGATACCGTTGCGTTTGATCTACCCGCGACACGACATACCCGTGACGCAGGTCTCTGTCTGTCCGGCGCACCCGGCCGTATTTCACTTCCAACTCGGGCGCGCCCTGGCAGGCTTGCGCGAAGCGGGTGTGCTGGTCATCGGATCCGGCGCTCTGACCCACAACCTGGCCGATTTTCGTCAGTTGCGGCGCGCCGACGGTACCGTGTCGACGCCAGCCTATGCCGTCGAATTCTGCGATTGGGTCGCGGCCGCCCTGAGCGGGGGTGACGACACGTCATTGTGCGACTGGCAGGCGCAGGCGCCGCAGGCACGCCGCGCCCACCCCAGCGACGAGCATTTCCTGCCCCTGCACGTAGCCGCGGGCGCGGCCGGTGAGCCGTGGCGGGGCCAGCGTGTTCACGCCAGCTTCGATTACGGCGTGATCGGCATGGATAGCTATGTATTCGAGGCGCCACGGGCTACCGTGACGGCCTGATATCACCCACCCCCCAGGAGAAGCCCATGAAACATCCCCTCCCTACTCTGGTGCTGGCGGCCGGCGCGGCCGCGACGAGCCTGGTCGCGGCCCCGGTCGGCGCCGCCGATTACGCCATCGATCCGGCCCATTCGTTCGTCGAGTTCCGCATCCAGCATCTCGGCTACAGCTGGCTCTACGGTCGCTTCAATGGCATGGACGGCAGCTTCAGCTACGATGCCGACGAACCCACCGCGAGCAGCATCGCTATCACCATCGACACCGGCTCGGTCGATTCCAATCATGCCGAGCGCGACAAGCATTTGCGCGGCAGCGATTTTTTCGAAGTCTCGTCCTTCCCCAAGGCCACGTTCAAGAGCACCGGCTACGAAGGCACGGCCGAAAAGGGCGTGCTCAGTGGCGTATTGAGCTTTCACGGCGTCGACAAGGCCATCGACATCCCGGTCGAGCGTATCGGCGAAGGACCGGATCCCTGGGGCGGCTATCGCGCCGGATTCCACGGCACCTACACCATGACCCGCGCGGATTTCGGACTCGATTACGATCTGGGTCCGGCGGCCACGAAAGTCATCCTCGACCTCGGCATCGAGGGTGTGCGGCAGTAGGATATGTTCAGCAGTCTGACGCGGCGGGCCCTAAGGCGCGCGGACTCCGAGGAGCGCAGTTTATGCGTGATAAATGAGTGCCGCAGGAGGCAGCGTTTCTGCCGCCCGCGGGCGGCGCAGCCACTTTTGCAAAACTTCCCTACCTGAGGAGAAGACCAAGATGACCAATCCGGTTCGTGCCGCCGACACACCCTTCGGGGTCGATGTCGAAGCGGGCAAGAGTTACTTCTGGTGTGCCTGTGGCAAGAGCGCCAAGCAACCGTTCTGCGACGGGTCCCATGCAGGCACTCCCTTCACGCCAGTGAAGTATGCCGCTACCGATTCCCGCAAGGTGTTTTTCTGCGGCTGCAAGGCGACGGCAAAGCCGCCCCTGTGCGACGGCACCCACTCGAAATAGCGCTCGGAGATAGGGGGCGGTTTACTTGTCTCGCGCATGACGAAGTCGGCCTTGCGCAGGCGAACTTGTGCGCGAGATAGGTAAACTGTCCCCCAGAACCGGTCAGGCGTCAGTCAGACCGGGGTCGAGTTGTACGCCGAAGCTGTTCAAGGCCATCGACACCAGGTTGTACTGGCCGACGGCAAAGACGACATCCATCATCTGATGGGTGTCGAGATGCGCCGCCAGCCCTTGCCAGGTGGCGTCGCTGATGAAAGCGTCGGCATGCAGTTCGTCGGTCGCCTGCAGCAGTAGGCGATCCAATTCGCTGATGCCGGAAGTCTCGGGGCCGCCGCGGGCGCTCGCGATGCCGGCCTCGTCGAGCCCTGCTGCACGCGCGATCACCACATGCTGAGCCCATTCGTAACCGGCGCGACACAGATGACCGATGCGCAGAATGACGAGTTCCCGTTCGCGTGCCGGCAGCGTCGATTTGAACAGGACGTGATTGGCAAACACCAACCATCGGCGCAACAGGTCGGGGTGGTTGGCGAGCGTACGGAAGACGTTGTGATCGGCGCCGGCGGCGACGAATGGCTGCATGATTTCGGCGACCTGTTCGCTCCACTCGGCAGGATCGAGCGGCGGGATACGGGGAGAATCTAGGCGCATGACTGGACTTCCTGTGTTGCTTGCAGAGCAGATAGGAGCAGATAGGGGGACAGTTTACTGATCTCGCACAGGGCAAAGTCGACCTTCCACAGGCGGATTTGTGTGCGAGATCAGTAAACTGTCCCCCTATCTCGCT
>JBBDTC010000345.1:0-4004 GCA_040904625.1 Gammaproteobacteria bacterium | reverse complement strand
CGATTCTCACCCAATACTCACGGCCATTCGAAGCGAAACGCCTTGAAATCGCGCCGGCGATGCGCGCGGCCTTTGGCATCACGGACGATGACCTCGGTATCGGATTGCGCGCTATAGGGCATCAGACCCTGCGCCCGCGTCACGACCTCGGTGACATTGCGCGAGGTCGCGGACCGAAACTCGCCGGCTTCGCCGTCGATTTCATGCTGCAGCTTACCCAGCAGGGCGAGGACTTCGGGCCCCTCGATCAAGGTGGTCATACGCAGGCGCGCACTGCCGGGATAAGCGGCCTCGGCGCCGAGATGTTCGATGAGGATGTTCTGCTCGAGTTCGCGGCCCATGATCACGATCGGCGCTTTGCCGCGGAGTTCCTCGCCGGGCTCGAGTTCGAGCCCGTTCCAGGCGCCCACCCAAACGTTCCACACCTCACCCGACTTCTGCTCGATCAGATTCTGCATGGCCGGCGAGCGCAAACTGCGCGCCAGCTGATCACGCTCGCTCGAAGGCATATCCGGCGGCAGCAGGGCAAGGATGCGCTGGAGCATGACATTCAGGCTGCGCGTGCCCACGTAGTCGCCGTCGGGCGTGAGGCGCATGGTCGGCAAGGCGGCCGTGACCGCGGCGAGCGGTGCGAACTGCGCGGCAATCGCCGGCTCACTCGCATCGCGTCCGTCGAGGGTGAGGAGTTCGAATTCCCTGAAGTCCAGGGCGAGTTCACCCTCCTCGGCCGCGGTCAGTTCGATTACGTAACGTGCGGTACTGGCGACGCCATCCTTCTCGACTTCCGAAACCACGCCGACCGTCACCGGCACCGGCCAGGCGAAGCGGAAGGATTCGGCCGCGCCGGTCACCGGCAATAAAGCGAGCCAGCCCAAGGTGAGCAGTCCGCACATTACACGCGCCGCGCCATCCACGCGTTCTGCGAAGACCATACGATTCATAGACGGGGATCCGGATAATCGATGGCCGTGATCCACAACGTACCCTGCCCATCCAATAGCACCTCGTCATCGACGGCGCGTCCGAGCAGACGCTGCGCGACGGGAGAATCCAGGCTGATGGAGCCCCGCCCCGGCTCGGCCTCATCGGCGCCGACGATACGCAGTCGGCGCGTGCGGCCGGTATCGTCTTCGAGTTCGACCTCGGCACCGAAGTAGACCTTGTCGCGATCGCCGGGCCGCGCGGTAACGATCTCGAGTGTCGGCATACGGCGTTCGAGGTAACGGATACGACGATCGATCGCGGCCAGTTCCTTCTTGCGGTACTGATATTCGGCGTTCTCGGAGCGGTCGCCCTCGGCAGCGGCAGCGGCCAGATGCACCACCACCTCACGGCGCCGCGACCACAGCGTCTTCATCTCGCTGTCGAGGACGCGGTAGCCCGCCGCCGTGATATACGGGGCGGCCTGCGCGCCGGGTGCTCGCCATCGTCCCATCGTGCTGTCAATTCCAGACCATGCAATCGGACCAGCATAATACCTGTCGAGGGGCCGACCACGTTGCGTGTGATTTCAGGCGAGTCTTCGACACGTGAAAGGTGGTCTGTCCACCACCCCACTGGCGCCTTGGACGCGCCGCGACTATCTTTGGTGGTTGGGGCGCACCTGCCGGCGAGGTCAGTGCGAGCGAAGTCCGATAATCACGAGGGGAGAACAGGATGCGACGCGATATCGAATTCAAGGCCGACGGCATAACGCTCAAAGGCTGGTTGTACAAACCGAACAAGGGCAAGAGCCCGTTCCCAACGGTCGTCATGGCCCACGGCTTTTCCGGGGTCAAGGAGATGAGCCTCGACGAGTATGCCGAAGTCTTCGCCAGCGCCGGCCTCGCCGTGCTGGTCTACGACAACCGCTGCCTCGGCGCGAGCGGCGGGCGACCGCGCCAGGACATCGATCCGACCATGCAGCTGCGCGATTACCGCAGCGCCATCACCTTCGCCCAGAGCCAGAAAGAATGCGATGCCGAGCGCATCGGTCTGTGGGGCACCAGCTACACCGGCGGCACCGTCTGCGCCGTGGCCGCGCTCGATCGCCGGGTCAAGGCCGTGGTCAGCCAGGTGCCGTTCATGATCGGCTGGCGCAATATCCAACAGTTCATGCCGGTGACCCAGATCCCAGGCTTTCACCAGATGCTGGACGAAGACCGTGCGCGCCGGGTCGAAGGCAAGCCATCAGCCTATATGAAAATGTGCTCGCTCGATCCCGACGAGCCCCACCTGTTCCCGGGTGAAGCCACCTACAACTACATCCACCAGTTTCTCGACAAGGATCCGAAGTGCACCTGGCAGAACCGGGTGACGCTGCGTTCGATCGAATACATGCTCGAATACGACGTCAGCGGCTACATGGTCCGGCTCGGGGTGACGCCGCTGCTGATGATAGTCTCGCGTTTCGATACCACCACGCCGACCGACATCGCGCTCGATTGTTTCGACATGGTCAAGGGGCCGAAGAAATTGTTCGTCGTAGAAGCCGACCATTACGCCGCTTATACCGACGCCTTCGACGAAACCTCGACCGCTGCCCGCGACTGGTTCGTCGAGCACCTGTGAGCGAGCGGGCGTGACGCGCCGGACGCGTCACGCCCCGGCATGGGGCTGCATGCGCCCGGCAAACCAGATTCCCACTGTGCCAATGGCGAGTCCAGCGGCAACGAAACTCGGCGCATAGCCAATCGCGTCGATGAGCAAGCCGAAGCCGACCACGCCCACACCCTGGCCGAGGAAGAGCATGAATACCCACAGCGCGACTGCCGTGCCGCGAGCGTCCTGGGAAAGCTCGGTAGCCTGCATCTGCATGGTGTTGTGGAAAAGGTAGAAACCGAAGCCCGCCGTGAACAGCACCGGCAGGCATAGCCACCAGGTCGGCACGGCGACGAACAGCACATAGCCGAGTCCGAGCAGGACTGCCCCACCGGCGACCATGCGGCGCTCACCGAGCAGGCGTACCAGGCGGTAGACGGCCGCCGCATAGACCAGCCCGCCGACGCCGTAGACACTGAGCACGAGCCCGATACGGGCATAATCGAGACCGTGGTCGTAACGCAGAAACGCCCCGAAGTAAGCCAATACACCGAAAATCAGCACCCCTTCGAGGGTACCGACGATGATGATCTCGCGTGAACGCGTAGCTCGGAACAGGCCGATATAGATGGCCAACACGTCGCGCCACGGGCGCACCACCGGTACCGGGCGCACGCCGCGCTCGGCACGGCTCCACAAGGCCAGTGCCACGATCGCGCACAGTGCGCCGAAGAAATAGAAGATATGGCGCCAATCGAGGTACTCGGCAGCCAGGCCGCCGAGCATGCCGCCGGCAATTTGCCCCAGCACCAGGCCATTGACATAGCGCCCGATCACGCCCTGGCGCACGCCCGCCGGGATCTCGTCGGCAATCCAGGCCATGGCCAGCGGGATGGTCGCGGCCATCGCGACGCCGGAACCGAAACGCATCCAGGCCAGCGACTCGAGCGATGTCGCCCAGCCCGAGCCGACGACGAACACCGTCGCAACGCCGAGCGCGAGCGCGATCACACGGAGCTTGCCGTAACGATCACCGACCGGGCCGAAGACGATTTGACAGGCACCGTAAGGCACCGCAAAGGCGGTGACGATGATGCCCGCCTGGCCGACCGTGCGGGCATATTCTTCGGCCACCAGCGGCAACAGCGGGTTGGTGACGGTCATTACCGCCACGACGATGAAAGCGACGGCGGTCAGCAGGATGATGGTAATGTTCAAGCAGGCGGCGCCTGGCGCGGATTCGATTGGCCGGCGACGGTAACGGCTGCCGGCCGGGCTGTCCATGCGTTTGTCGCGATCGGGCGGAAGGCCCGGCGCGCCGATGGGGAACCGGCCAGGTTGCGTACGTTTCCCGGGGTTTTCATGCGAGCCTTCGGCACGCGAAACGTGGTCTGCCCCCTCCCCCGCAGTCCGATGGATATCGACATCCTGGCCCCGAACGCGGTATGGATCCGTAATCCGGGCACCCGTTATCGAGGCCGGTC
>JBBDTC010000344.1:0-14783 GCA_040904625.1 Gammaproteobacteria bacterium | reverse complement strand
GCGAATAGTGGTTCTATTCAACGGACGAGCAACACCGCCAGACGGGATGGATCGGCGTTCCAGATCGTTTAGTTATTTTGCGGCGGGCCCTAAGGCGCCACACTGATGCGCTCAGAGCGTGCGCAGGAAATCCAGCAGCACCCGGTTGGTATCGTCCGCCCGCTCCTGCTGCAGCCAGTGCCCGCAGCGCTCGAAGATGTGGTGGCCGCGCCATTGACTGATCCGCTCCGCAGCCCGTTCTATGGCTTCGGCGCCCCACCAGGTGGCGACATCGAGATCCGCGCCGAGGAAGAACGCGGGCACCTCGAGCGGCCGGGCGGCCTGCGCCGCCAGATCGTGCCAGTCGGCGTGTAGATTGCGGTAGTAGTTGAGCGGGCCGGCCAGCCCGGTGCGTTCGTATTCGGCGGCGAAGACGTCGAGATCGGCAGCCGTGAACCAGTCCGGCATGCGCTTCGGCGTCGAGAATCGAGCCCGCATGGTCTCACCGTGCGGGATGCACAACGCGCTCTGGCGGATGAGCGTCACCGGGTCGGCGGCGGCCAGCGAAAATCCGGCCTCGATCAACCCCTCACCCGAGACCGAATAAACGATATCCCGGATCCAGCCGCGGGCATCGGCCTCGAACTCGTCGATGACCGGGCCGAGTGCACCGAAATAGGTCTGATAAAAATCCTGCCCCGGGCCGGCGAGCTCGGCGTGGAATTCGTTCGGCGCCAAGGCGTGCTCACCGAAAGGATTACCCGGCAGCGCAATCAGCTGGCGACCCGAGAAAGGTACGCTCATGCCCAGTACCCCGCGAAAGGCATCGGGATGACACCAGGCGGCGGTCCAGGCGACCGGGGCGCCCCAGTCGTGCCCAACCACGACCGCCGGCCCGGCTTGCAACGCTTTGACCACTCCGACGACATCGTCGACCAGACGACCGATGCGGTAGGCGTCCGGCTGCCAGAATTTCGACGATCGGCCATACCCGCGCTGATCGATGGCAACGGCACGAAATCCCTGCTCGGCGAGAAAGCGCATCTGGTGGCGCCAGGAGTACCAGAGTTCGGGAAATCCGTGCAGAAACAGCACCACCGGGCCCCGCCCGATCTCGACGGTATGGATGCGCACACCATCGACGGCCAGAAACCCGTGTTCGAAATCGCCCATCCTCAAACCTCCCCCGTTGCCTTGCCGATTCGCCTTCGTCTGCCAGCGCTTCGTCGCCTCGGCGCCGCTCGCGAGTGGATGGTACGCGGAGTTCCTCCTCAGTGCTCGATACAGCGGCTGGATTCACTCACCACTATCCATTAACTTGGCAGACCGAAACCAAGGACCTGAAGCATAGGGAGCAATCATGGCTTTCACCGCGGACATCGATCAATTCAAGTTCACCGAACAAGCCTTCAAAGGGAAGCGCGTCCTGATCACCGGCTCGGGCAAGGACGGCGGCATCGGCCAGGCCCTCGCCCTGGCTGCCGCGGCCAACGGCGCCGAAGTCGTCGGCGTGCATTTCCACAACAGCTATCGCGACGGCTTCGACATGGTCGACGCCATGCGGGCGCAGGGCGTGAAGGCATTCGCCATGCAGGCCGACGTCACCAACACCCGCGATCTGTGGGCGTCACACAGCTATGTCATCGAGCAAATGGGCGGAAAAGGCCCGGACATCGTGATCTGCAACTCGGGACTCACCGAGAAGGGTTATCGATTCGGTCGTGCCCTGCCCGAAATCGAGGGAGAGAGCCGGGCCGAACGCCGCGCCCGGGTACGGCGCGATTTTCTCGAACACCTCGCCGAATCCAAGCTTGTCATGGACACCAAGATAGACGGTTTCGTCTATATGACGCATTTGTGGGCGGGCGAAGCCGTCTACCACAAGCAGCCGGTGCAGTTCGTCTATATCTCGTCCATGCAATCACTCGAGCCCGGTGTGGCCGTGCCGGGTTATGTCGTCGCCAACTGGGCCGTGCTGCGCTTGCCCGAGGTACTCAAGGTCAATCTCGGTCGTTCCAGTGACATGGCCAGCGCGTGCTGTTTGATGCTGCCCTTCATCCGCACGGGAATGACCGAGGCGTACGCGGATAACCCCAAGGTCTTCGGGCGTTGGCAACCGCGTATGCTCGAACCCTACGAAGCCGCCGGAGCGGTGACCCAACTCCTTTCGCGGCCGCGCGACGAACTCGACCTCGGCAACTTCAAACTCGGCGTCGGTGGTAGCGCAGAGCAAATCACGTTGAACTGGTCGCGGATCAATCTCGAGGTGCATGAAGAACCCGTCAGCTGACGTTGACAATTACCATGGCGCGGCAGGCCGGCATGTCCACACATGCTGGCCTGCCGTGTCATTCGACGCGCTTGAACACGCGCTCGTATTCGAGCCAGGGACTGCGCCGGCCTTCCTGCAGGCGAATCGTGAGCGTCAACAGGTCGCTGCCTGCGCTGCTCTCGAAACGCTCGATCATCTTGTCGCCGTTGTAGACATCCGTCTCCACCACCAGGGCGCCGTCTTCGACGAAGGTCAGCGAGCGCCCGATGTCGTCTTTGGTCAACTCGGTACCCTTGACCGAATAGGCCCGCCCCGCCGGGTTGATGGCGAGCAGCCGCCGCCGCGTACCGTCGTAGAGAATCACGGCCTTGCTGTCCTGGTACAGTTTTATCGTGGTGGCGGACAGCATGCCGCGGACCTCGGGCGGACCACCCCAGTCGATATCGAAATCGTTCTCGCGGATCATCATCGCTGTCGCGCGCTGCTGCGCCAGGAAGCGGTTGCCACGGGTGCTCACCTGTTCGTCCTTGGCGAATTTCTGTTCCTTGTAGCGCCGGTATTCCTCTTTCAGATGGGCGTTCATGGCCGCCGCCGCTTCTTCGAGGGTCTCGGCCGCCGCGGCATCGAGCTGCCACGTACCGTTCAGGGGGTTGGCAGAAACACCGCCCGCAGCGAGCAGCAGCCAGAAAAACGGGACCAGGAAGTATTTCGCACGCGTAAACATGGTTCGATGGGGTACTACCAGCTGGAAATGAAGCTCTCTTTCGCACCACCGCGGCAGCGCAGGATAGCGCGCGCCGGACGGCGACGCGGTCGACGTGCGGCCACCGCAACAGGCACTTTCGTGGCCGATTATAAGGGGTTTCGCCGCACTGGACGTTGACCTGGGCTTCCCGACAGGACCACTATTAGCCGCACTGCAAAAAAAACAAGCTCAGGGAAGAACTCCCGGCTCCTGCCGCTCCGCTACGCCATGCCGGTCATATCCGGTGGCTATAACTAGACAATGTCATGCATCGAGAATCGACCAAGCGTCGATCCGAGGAGGGTAACCATGCTCATCACCATCGACAATCCGCAGCGCCTGCTGCGCAACGAACCATCAATCGACAACCAACCGCCCCCCCATAACCTCGAACTCCACTTCGAGGAGCATACCGGCATCTTGTGGAAGTACATCAGCGCCAAGGCGACGCCGCATTTTTCGCACGAGTTGCTCGACGACATCCGCCTGGTGCAAAACCGCATCCGCCATCGCGCCGACGACAAGAACCCCGCCGGGGCCAGTGCTGCGGTGAAGTATGTCGTGTTCGCATCGCGCATTCCCGGGGTCTTCAGTCTCGGCGGCGATCTCCGCCTGTTCCGCAAGCTCATTGCCACGCGCGACCGTGCCGGACTCAGCCATTACGCCAAGAAGGCCACCGATGCGGTTTTCTATCATGCCGCCAATTTCGGCAATACCACGTCCTTCTCGCTGGTTCAGGGGGTGGCCATGGGCGGCGGCTTCGAGGCGGCACTCGCCGGCAACATTCTGGTGGCTGAAAAAGGCACGCGCCTGGGCTTTCCGGAAGTCTTGTTCGGGCTCTTTCCCGGGATGGGCGCCTATACCCTGCTGCGCCGACGCGTCGATGCAATGACCGCCGAGCGTATCATTCTCAGCGCGCGCAACTATCCTGCCGAAGAACTCCACGACATGGGCATCATCGACATTCTGTGCGAGCCGGGCGAAGGCGAAGCGCAAATCCGCAGCTATGTCTCGCGCCAGGCCGGCCGCCCCGGATCCATTGCGTTCAGGCAAGCCATCAACCGTTGCCGCGGCGTCGATCGCGACGAACTCTACAGTATCTCCGACTCGTGGGTCGAAACCGCCCTCGCGCTGCCGGAAGACTGCTTGCGCCGCATCGACAGGTTGGTTGCGAACCAGGACCGGAATTTCGCGCAACCCTCGGCAGAGCCGGAGTACATGCCCGTCGCCCAGGCAAGCTGACCCGCGCCTGCCAGACCGGGTCGGGCCGACGCGTCGGCCCGACCCGGTATTTTCATGACAACTATCCGGCCCGCCGCTGCGGCGGGCCTCACCGCTCGCCGGACATTCGGCAAAGAGGTCTTGGCGCGGGTCCGCGCCCACCGTCAATATGATGCCCCTCGTTCGCTTTTTTCTCGAGCAGCCGCGCCTGCTGTCCTTCGGTTTACTGCTGACGCTCTTCTCGAGCTTCGGGCAGACGTTCCTGATCGCCATCTTCGTTCCGCAACTGCTCGAGACGTTTGCGCTCACGACCCACGATTTCGGTCTGCTGTATGCACTCGCGACCTTGAGCTCTGCCGCCACGCTGCCGTGGTTCGGCCGCTTGATCGACCGCATCAGCCTGCATCGCTTCAGTCTCGCCGCGGCCGGCGGTCTGGCTGCGGCGTGCATGGCCATGGCACTTGCTCCGAACACCTTCGGCCTGTTCGTCGCCATCGTCAGTCTGCGCTTGACGGGGCAAGGCCTGCTCAGTCTCACCGCGTCGACGACCATGGCCCGCGCCTTCGAGCGCACGCGCGGCAAGGCCCTGAGCATCGCCGGACTCGGTTACCCGTTGGGCGAGGCCGTCTTCCCCATCGTCGTCGTCACATCGCTGCAGCTGCTCGGCTGGCGCCTCAGCTGGGTAGCGTTCGCGACACTCGTGCTCGGCCTGCTGTTACCCGCCCTGGCGGGATTGCTGCGCGGAATCGATGCCCGGCCGCAGGCGGCGGTAACACCGGATCGACAACCGGTGCGACCGGTACTGTTCCGCGATCCACGTTTTTATGCACTGATGCCAGGTACGCTGTTTCTGCCGCTGGTGCTGACCGCGCTCTTTCTCTATCAGCTGCCGCTGGCTGCCTATCAGGGTTGGTCGACCAAAGTCATAGCGACGGCATTCATCGGCTTCGCCGCCGCTCGCATAGTCGCCTCGCTCTTGATGGGTCCGTTGATCGATCGCTTCAGTGCCAGACGCCTGTTCCCGCTTATCCTGCTGCCGGTGTGTCTGGGCCTGGGCGTGCTCAGCGTTGCGCAATCGACCTGGGTCGCCTATTTCTATCTCGCCATGGCGGGCATCAGCCAGGGGCTTGCGGCACCCCTGGTGACGTCGCTGTGGGCGGAGGTCTACGGCGTCAGCGCGCTAGGCGCCATCAAGGGGGTCGTTTCGACCTGCGCGATTTTCGCGACTGCGCTGGGGCCATTGCTGCTGGGCTGGGCCCTGAGCGCCGGCGTCGATTTCGGCTTCATCCTGCCGGCCTGCGCCCTGGCAGCTTTGCTCGTCAGCGCGCTGAGCCTGGCAGCTCACCGAGCGATGTAAGGTCGTCGACCGTCCCTGGGGTGCCAGGCCCGACAGGCATCCTTCCCTGCCATTTTACGGGCCTGACACCGACCTCTCCTCTCCCCTTTGATCGAATCCCGCCACGTCTGCGGTAGCGCGGCGGCCGGTTCAGGCACAGCCGTGACGCAGCAGCCTGCCCGGCGTGGCACCGGTGCAGCGGCCGTCGCGGAACGTCACCGCACCATTGACCATGATGTATCGATAGCCCTTGGCTTTCTGGACACGGCGCCACTCGCCGCCCGGGAAGTCGTGCGCGATCTCGGCCGGCGTCGAACGCAGGACATCGAAATCATAGATGACGATGTCGGCCGGCCGGCCCTCACATAGCACACCCCGATCGACGAAACCCGACATCTTGGCCGGCAGGCAGGACAGACGGTAATGCGCTTCTTCCAGACTCAGGATGCCCTTGTCGCGCACGAAGTCGGCGATGAATTCCGTGGTGTAGCGTCCGATCGTGACGAACTTGGTATGCGCACCACCATCCGAGACGCCAGGGACGGTGTACTCGCTGGCGAAGATCTCGCGGTTGAGTTCGACATCATCATTGAAGGCCGGCGTGAAGATCACCGTTTGCAGATTCTCGTCGATGACGAGGTCGAGCATCGCCTCGATCGGATGCCGCCCCTGCGCTTCACCCAGCTGCTGTAATGTCATGCCTTCCCAGCGCTTGTTATCCGGCTTGACGGTCTGCTGAATGACGAATTCGCGAATCGGCCCGGTCGCAATCGGCATGCGCCCGTGATCGTAATCATGGCAGAGCGCAGCACGGCGGGCCGGGTCACGCATCTTTTCCATGCGCTCGGCAACCGTGCCCAAAGTGACCGCGCGCCAGTCGTCCTGACCGTCGAGGAGATTGAAATCCTCGAAGGTGTAGGTGAGATCGTTGCCGACACTCACCGCCTGCAGGTAGACCCGGTTGCCGCGCGCCTGCGCTTTTTCCGCCCAGTCGACCAGACGACGACTCTGGCGCGGATGGTAGTTGTTGGCCGAAACCACGTTGAACAGCACCGGCACCTGCGAGACCTCGGCGAGCTGCTCGACGAACGTCAAATCTTCGTGGATGTCGTCCTGGGCCTGGGTGATCTGGATATGACCTTCACCACGCTTGCGCAGGACCTCGGCGAAGGCGAGGCAGGTGGCATTGCTCATGATATCGGTCACCATGGGCGTGCCGTCGTAATCGCGCTGGATCGAGGTGAAGCCGTCACCCAGGTGCTGCACTGACCAGCCACAGGCGCCGGCGTCCATGCCGAGTTCGACGAGTCGGCACATCTCGGCGAGTTCCGCCGCGGTGGGTTCGCGGCGCTTGGCCTCTTCGAGGCCCATCACCCAGATCATGACCGGGCCGATCGGCACATAGGAGATGACGTTTACGCCCTTCGGAATGCGTGCCAGCGTGTCGAGCCACTCCGGAAAAGTAATCCAGTCCCACAACATGCCGCGCTTCATGGCCTCGTACGGAATGGCTTCCACCCGCGACATGCTCAACATCATGCGGTCGCGGTTTTCCGGCGCCACCGGCGCGAAGCCGAAACCGCAGTTACCCAGCACCAGCGAAGTCACGCCGTGCCAGCCGGACAGCGTGCAATAGGGATCCCACTGGATCTGGGCGTCGTAGTGGGTGTGCAGGTCGACGAATCCGGGCGCGACGATGAGGCCTTCGGCATCGATGACCTGCGCCGCATCACTGGCCGCGAGCCCGGTCGACGATACCGCCACGACGATGCCGTTGCGGATCCCGAGGTCGCCCTGGAAACGCGGTGCGCGGGTCCCATCGATGATGGTGCCGTTTTTGATCAGCGTATCGAATCGAGCCATCAGATTTACCTCGCAGCCGGAGTGATGGCAGGTCTCAAGCCCGCATCGAGACTTTTCACCTGCAGGCGCCAACCTTACGCGAGGATTGCCTGAACGTATATCCGAACAATAAAATTAATAAGTTCGCTTTTCCGAACATAAAAACCGCGCCGGCATCCGGAACAGAACATTGAATCATCGCGAAGAACTCGAAGCCCTGGTCGAACTCGCCCAGGCCGGCAACATGCGCCAGGCCGCCGATACGCTGGGTATATCACAGTCCACGCTGAGCGAGTGCATCACGCGCCTCGAGGCGGTTTACGGCGCTGCCTTGTTCGAACGCGATCGGCGCGGCTCGCACCCCACCGTCTACGGCAAGGTCGTCGTCAACGCCGCGGGGCACGCCCTGCGCGTGATGCGCGAGGCCCAGCGCGAGATCGGACTCATCAAGGGTTCGGCCAGCGGGCGTCTCGCGATCGGCGCCGAGCCGGGTTTGATCGAACCCTATCTCACCACCGCCATCGTGCGCGGCTTGGCCCGCTACCCCGACCTGCGCTACCGTCTGCTCGCTCTCGATTCGAGCACGCTGGTGCAGGAAGTGCGTGACAAGCGCATCGAATTCTTCCTCGGCGTACGCCCGGACGGGCCGACCGGCGGCCTGGTGCTGAGCGAAATCGCCCAATCGGGTTCGGTCCCTTTCGTGCGCAGCGGACATCCCTTGACTACGGCCAAGCGCTTGACGCTGGGGGAGATCATGCGTTACCCGGTGGTCCAGGGCCCTGGCCCGCGCTGGTTCGTGCGGCGCATCGCCGATGAACTCGAGCTCGAGATCGGCAGCGGCACACGACGCGGGCGTGCCGCCGTCGTGGTCAACGATTTCGGTGTCGTGCGAGCCCTGGTACGCCAAAGTGATGCGGTTGGTTTCGCGCTCGCAGCCATGCTCCAGGGCGAATTCGAGCGCCACGCCTTCGTGCCCCTCGAAGTACCGCGGGAACAGGCGGCTCTGCTGCGCTTCCCGCTGCTCATCGGCACCCTCGCCAATCGCGCGCTGCCACCGGCGGCACATGCGCTGATTGAAGAGATCAAGCAGGTCGTCAGTGAATTCGATGGGCCCTGAATAAGGGCGATCAAGCTTGTTGAGCAAGCGGAAACCCTGGGCCACGATCGTCGATAGCGCAGACGCAGCGTCCCGTACGGTTCGCTCGTGCGCAGCCTTTTCGTTAAGGTGTGGCAGTCAGACACGGGGAGATCGGAAACCTTGGACACCATCCGCTACGGCGTCGTACTCGGCGACCTGACGATGACTGCACGCGAGTGCCTGCGGCTCGGGCCGAAGGTCGAACAGTGGGGTTACGATGCCATCTGGATGGCCGATCATCTGATCGACATCGACGGTGCGGTGAGCGATCCCTATGCGGTGTTCGGTTACCTCGCCGCACTCACCGAACGCGTCACCTTCTGCGCCGCGGTGTCCGACTGCCAACGGATCCACCCGGCCAAGATGGCCCACATCATCGCCACGCTGGACGAGATCAGCGATGGGCGCATCGGCCTCGGTATCGGCGCCGGGGAAGCCATGAGCACAGTGCCGTTCGGGCTGCCGTTCGAAGACGACGCCAGGATTCGCCTGGCCCGCCTGCGCGAATACATCGAAGTGGTCCGGCTGTTGTGGTCGTCATCGGCGCGCGAGCCGGTGTCGTTCACCGGCGCGCACTACACCCTGAACGAGGCCTGGCTGGATCAGCCGGTCGTCAGCCAACCCCATCCGCCCATCCATGTCGGCGCCCTCGGATCGAAAGCGGCGCTGCGCATCGCCGCCGAACTCGGCGACGGCTGGATGCCCTTCTTCAGCACCCCCGCCTACTACCGCAAACGACTCGACTACGTCCACGAGCAGGCCCGCGGACATGGCCGCGACCCGAGCGCGATCGAGCCCAGCGTGTGGGTCTACCTGGTGTTGACCGAAGACCCCGCCGTGGCCGAGAAAACACTGCGCGAACTCGCCGTATTCTCGCTCGCCGAGCGCGGCAGCCTCAAACATGCCGGCATCGACCTCAGCAAGCTGCCCTCCAGGGAATACAATTTCTCGCGCCTGGTCGTCGGCGATACCGCGCGCATCGAGAAGCTGGCCGCTGCCGCGGACATGGTGCCCCTCGAACTCGCCCGCCAGATGCACGCCGTCGGCACGGTCGACGAGGTCACGGCGCTGTTCGAGGCTCACATCGAGGCCGGCGTGCGCCATTTCATCATCAATCCCTGCGCCAGCCCGGACGTCGACGCAACGCTGGCGAGCTTTGCTGCGGAGGTGCTACCGCGTTTGCGGGCCGGCGCTTGAGTCGGCGCCTCCGGCACCCGCTTCCCGCAGCACGACATCCGGAAATCACTGGAACTACACGAACAGTCATCAGGACCGTCATTTGTTCAAATTCCTGCACGCCGCCGACATCCACCTCGACAGCCCGCTGCGCGGCCTCGAACGCTACGACGGTGCTCCGGTCGACGAAATCCGTGGCGCCACCCGGCGCGCGTTCGAGAACCTGACCGATCTCGCCATCGAGGAGGATGTCGCCTTCGTGCTGCTGGCCGGCGATCTCTACGACGGCGACTGGAAAGACTACAACACGGGTCTTTTCTTCGCCCGCCAGATGGCGCGTCTGCAGGAAGCGGGCATACACGCCTATGTCGTGGCGGGCAACCATGATGCGGCGAGTCAACTGACGAAAGTGCTACGCCCGCCAGACAATGTCCATGTCTTCGCCACGCGCGCCGCCGAGACGCGCTTGATCGACGGTCTCGATGTCGCCATTCACGGCCAGGGCTTCCCGAGTCGAGAGGTCCACAACGATCTCAGTCAGCACTATCCCCTGGCGCAGCCCGGCCGGTTCAACATCGGCCTGCTCCACACCTCACTGGACGGCCGCCCCGGGCATGAGCCCTACGCCCCGTGCACGCCCACCGGCTTGCGCTCGCGCGGCTACGAATACTGGGCCTTGGGGCATGTCCACCAGCGGGAAGTCATCTCGGACGCACCGTGGATTGTCTTTCCCGGCAATATCCAGGGCCGCCACGCGCGGGAAACCGGCGCCAAAGGCTGCACGCTGGTGAGCGTCGACGAGCACCGGGTCGTCGGCGTCGAGCATCGCTGCCTGGATGTCGTGCGCTGGGCGCACTGCATGGTCGACGTCGCCGCCGCGACGACTGCGGACGACGTCATCGACCGCCTCGGCGAAGTGCTGGGCGAGAGCGCCAGTCGTGCCGAAGGCCGGCTGCTCGCAGTGCGCCTGTGCCTGACCGGCGCCAGCCCACTGCATGGCTGGCTGCGCGCGCATCGCGAACGGGTGACGAACGAATGTCGCGCGCTGGCGGTTGCCGTTGGCGCAGGCGAGGTGTGGGTCGAGAAAGTACTTTTCGAGACGCGCCGACTGGAGTCGCAAGCCGCCGCGCTGGCCCGCGACGACGCCTTCGGCGGCCTGCTCCGTGCCATCCGCGACGCCGATCTCGATGCGGCGCGGCTGACCCGGCTGGGTGACGAACTCGCGGATCTGAACGGCCGCCTGCCGCTCGAATTGCGCAGCGGCGACGAGGCGATCGATCTGACCGACCCCGACTACATCCGCGACAAGCTCGAGGACGTCAAGGCGCTGCTGCTCGAGCGGCTGTTGCAGCAGGGGGGCGATGCGTGAAAGTGCTCGATCTGCACTTGCTCGCTTACGGTCCGTTCACCGATCGTCACCTCGACCTGAGTGCGGGAGAGGAAGGTCTGCACGTCATCTTCGGCCCCAACGAGGCCGGCAAGAGTTCCGCCCTGCGCGCCCTGCGCGCACTGCTCTATGGTGTGCCAGAGCGCACCCAGGATGATTTCCGGCACGACCGCACCCAGCTGCGCGTGGGCGGCCGGCTGCGCGGCGTCGATGGCACTGAATTGCACTGTTATCGACGCAAGGGCCGCAAGAACACGCTGCTCGACGCCGCCGACGGCGAGCCGCTCGCGAAAGACCGCCTCGAGCGCCTGCTCGGCGGTGTCGACGAGGCGCTGTTCACACGCTTATTCGGCATCGACTATGAAGCCCTGGTGCAGGGCGGACAGGCCCTGCTGGTCGAGCGCGGGCGCGAGGCCGAAGCACTGTTCGGTTCGGGGCTCGGCAGTCCCGTCGTGCACGAACTGCTGCAGGGCTTCGAGGACGAAGCACAAACGCTGTTCGCGCCGCGCGCCTCGAAACCGACCATCAACGCCACGCTGCTGCACCTCGCGGACATCGAAAAGCGCCAGCGTGAGGTGTCCCTTTCGGCACGGCAATGGGATGAGCAGCGCAAGGCCGTGAACGCCGCCACCAGACGCCTCGAGCAGATCGGCGCCGAATTGAGTGCCGCCGAGCAGCGCCACAGCACCCTGCAGCGCTTCCGCAGAACCCTGCCGGGCCTGGCCAAACGTGCCCGGTTTCTCGAGCAACTCGCCGCGCTTGGCGATGTCGCCGAGCTCGAGCCCGATTTCGGCGCTCGTCGTGAGGCGGCGATGGCACTACGACGCACGGCGAGCCAGACGGCAATCAAAGCCACGGCCCGGCGCGATCAACTGCGCCGTGAAGTCGATGCCATCGAGATTGCGGAGGCCGTAATCAACGAGGCTGCGGCGATCGACGCTTTGCGTGAGCGTTTGGGCGGGTATGGCAAGGCCGCCCGCGACAAGCCGCAACTCGTCGCACAACGCGACAGCCTGCTGGCGCAGGCGCGGGGTTTGCTCGCCGAGATCGGTTCCGATATGCCCCTCGACAGCGTCGACCAGCTGCGGCCGCTGCTCGGCCGGCGGCGCCGTGTGAACGAACTCGGCGCGCGCCAAGGTGCCCTCGAAGCCGCGGCACGGCAAGCCAAGGCCAAGCGGCAGGAGGCGGCCGACAAGCTCGCCGCGAAGCAGGCCGAACTCGACGGCTTAACGCCGCCATACTCCCCTGGCGCCCTGCAACAAGCCGTAAGCGCAGCACAGCGCTCGGGAGACCTCGACAGCGCCATCGAAGCAGCGCGGACAACGCTCGCCCGTCACCAGCAGACCTGCGCCGCTGCACTCGCCGCACTGTCCTTATGGACCGGCAGCATCGAGGACTTGCTCAAAGCGCCCCTGCCCCGGACAGAAACCTTGCAGCGCTTCGCGCAAGCCTTCCACGACAACGCCGAACAGGCGCGCAGATTACAAGACGGGATGGCCGAGACCGAGCTCGAGCAACAGCGCAGCGACGAGGTGTTGCGTACCCTGGACGCGGCCGGCATGGTACCGACCGAGACCGCGCTCGACGAAGCGCGCGAGCACCGGGATAACGGCTGGCGCCTCCTACGGCGACAATGGCTGGCGGGCGAAGATGTCAGTGCACAAGCCCGCGCTTACGCCGCGGACATGCCCCTGGCAGACGCTTTCGAGGCGCATGTCGTCAACGCCGACGAACTTGCGGACCGCCTGCGCCGCGAAGCGCAGCGTGTTCACGACCACGCCGCCGCTGCAGCCCGGCGCGAGAGCTGCCGGCAGCGCCTGGCGCGGCTTAGCGCGGATCTCGAGGCCAATCACGAGCAGCGCCAGGAACTCGAGCGCGCCTGGCAGGAGAGCTGGATACCCTGTGACATCGCCCCGCTGCCACCGCGCGAGATGCAGGGCTGGATGGTCGACGCCGCGCGTCTACGCGAGCAAGCGAAACAAGGCATCGAGCTCCAGGCAAAACTGGACGCCTTGCTGGCCAGTCGCGACAGGCTGTGCAGCGCGCTGCTCGAAGCGCTCACCGCCATCGACGCGGCGGACGCGGCCCCTCAGTTGCGAGGCGAACTCGAACCACTGCTCGACCATGCCCTGTCCCGCCTGCGCAGCATCGAAGACGAACACAGGCGCCGCGGCGCCCTCGCGAACGCCATCACCGAACTCGACGCAAACTTGCGGCAGCTCGAACGCGATGCACATCTCGCCGAAGCGGCGTTCGACGCCTGGCGCGGCGAATGGGGCACGCTCATGGACGAACTCGGACAGCAAGCCAGCGCGAGCCCGCTCGAAGTCTCCGATTACGTCGACGCCATCGACAAAGCGCTCAAATGGAGCGACGAAGCGCGCGCACTGCAAATCCGCATCGATGGTATCGACGCAGAGGCGCGTGAATTCGAGCACGACGTGCGGGCACTGGTCATACGCCTCGCCCCCGATCTGGCCGAGCGCCCGGTCGACCAGGCCATCCTGCAGCTTGCCCAACACCTCGCCGATCAGCGTGCGGCCAAGAGCCGCAGCGACGAGCGCGACAATCAGGCGGACCAGGCCGATGACGAGCTGCGCGAAGCAGAGGTGGATATCCGGGCAGCCGATGAAGAACTCGCGGAACTCTGCCGACAAGCTGCTTGCACCGGCGTCGACGAACTGCAGGCGGCCGAAGAACGCGCGCGCGAGTACCGCGAGCTGACCCGGCAGATCGAGGAAGTCGAAAGCGAACTCATCGAGGGCGGCGACGGGCTCGGTCTCGCCGCGCTGGAGGCCGAAGTTGCGGCGCTGGACCGCGATTCGGTGCGGGCGGAGCTCGATGAACTCGAGCGGCGCATCGAACAGGAACTGCGCCCGGAGTGGGAGGCGCAGCACGCTGTCGTGCTCGAGACGAAGCGGGAGTTCGAAAACATGGCCGGCGGCGACGCTGCCTCCGCTTTGGCCGAGGAAGCGCAGCAGGCCGTGTCGGCATTGCGCGGACAAGCCGAACGCTACACCCACCTGAAACTCGCGGCGCGCCTGCTGCGCGACGAAATAGAAGCCTTCCGGCGCACCCACCGCGACCCGATCCTCACCCGCGCCAGCACCTATTTCGCGCAACTCACCTGCGGCTCGCTGGCAGCGATCGAAACCGACTTCGACGACGCCGATCAGCCGGTACTGGTCGGCGTGAGGCCTGGCGGCGAACGATTGCGGGTCGAGGCGATGAGCACCGGTACGCGCGATCAACTGTATCTCGCCTTGCGCCTCGCTACCCTCGATCACTATGTGACGACAGCGGGCCCCCTGCCCTTCATTGTCGATGACATCCTGATCCAGTTCGATGATCAGCGGGCGGAGGCCACGCTAGCCGCCCTTGCGGATTTCTCTGCACGGACGCAGGTCATCCTGTTCACCCACCACGGTCGCGTCGCCGAGCAGGCCGCCAAGCTCAAAGACGCCGCTGCACGCGTGTTCGTGCACGAATTGGCTTGAATGCCGCGGGCGTTTCAGTGCGTCAGACGTTCCGGGTCTGGGTCATGAAGCCAATGTCACTTAGGGTCCGCCGCAGAATAACTGGGCGATTTGGGGCGTCGAGGCGGGAGTTCGGGGGACAGTTTACTTATCTCGCAGAAACTTCTTGTAGAAGCTGGACTTCGCCGTGCGCGAGATAAGTAAACTGTCC
>JBBDTC010000343.1:0-14787 GCA_040904625.1 Gammaproteobacteria bacterium | reverse complement strand
TCGTGCGTTCGTTCAAACGCTGGTACGGCGCCACGCCGGGCCGCTACCGGCGTGAGCTCGCCGCCGGGCGGCGCTGAGCGGCAGTGTCCGATAGGTGGCACGCGTGTCTGAGCAGACGGACTCACCAATCAGCCGATCTCGCCCATGTCCAAGGCGCCCCTGTACCAGCCATGCCCTGCGGTCCCCCCACGGCAATATTGCGGAGGAGCCCGGTGCCCTTGCCTACCGGGATGTATTTACGGCGGGTCGCGGTGCACGTACCCGCTTGCGACCGGCCTCCCTCACCTGGTGCACATTCAGGAGTGTGTCTTTATATTTTGATCGGACCTCGGGGTCCCGACTGGGGCAAAACGGTTCCGGGAACGGTCTCGGGACACGCGTAGTTTCCGCGCGTGTGTGCGCCATCGATGGCATCGATTAATGGCAAGCGCTCAGCGCCCCGTTTCGGATGTGCGACGTACTGCTGCCCTCGCGGCCGCCCGCGTCTCGCCATGCCATGCGCGGCCTTGAGCCTCACGCTCTTCGAGCAGCGCGATGACTTGCGCGCCGAGCAGCAGAACTACCGCGCCGGCTTCGAGGCTCAGCAGGAGCACGACAACCGCAGCTGCAGATCCGTAGACAACATTCACAATCGACACGCTCGCAAAATAGTAGACCAGCGCGCGCCGTACGAGCTCCCACAGCAGCGCCGCAACGGCGCCGCCGAAGAGCGCCCGGCGCACCGAGATGTGCGTAACCGGCAGCACCTTGTAGATGGCGGCGAACAGAAGCGCCACGCCGAGCATCTCGGCAATATAGAAAACGACGCCGATCGCGCCATCGATTGCGGGCTCATCATCGATCTGCTGCACGGCGCGCTCGCTCCACGCCTCGATCCAGACTACGCAGGCGGTCAGCAGGAACAGCGCGGCGCCGAGCGTCAGCACGAAGAGATAGGGCAACAAGGCCTTGAACCACGCGGAACGCTTTACCGGCGGACGTCGCGTATGACGGAACAGGATCGCGATCGCATCTTCCAGCATACGGAAGGCGAGCGAGCTCAGAAACAGCAGCATCGCGAGCCCCACGACGCCGAGCACTTCCGGTGTATCGAGCAGCGAGTTCACCGTGCCGATAATCTGTTCCACCTGCCCCGGGGCGACTACGCGTGCCTCCGCAGCAATCACGGCAAGGAAACGCTCACGTTCGAGGAACTGGGAAAGCATAAGCGCCAATAGGCCGAACATCGGAATGGCGGACAGTAAGACGTTGTAGCCCACTCCCGCGGCTAACAACAGGCCGTGATTGCCGATAAATTCCATCAACGCGGTTCGGGCGAAGCGCAGAGTGCGCAGACACGTCCGCATCACTGCCTCGTCTGTGAGCGTGAGAGGCTGTCTTCGGCACTGCCGCCAGCCTCGCCAGGGGATCGCTGCAGGTAGCGCAACGCGGCCTCACGGAGGCTGGCCGGGCGCAGGTAATCGCGACCGCCTCCGGGCGGATGCGTGCCCGCTGGCAGCAGCGTGAAAGCGTGCGTCTCATCCGGCGACGCACCGCCGTGCGCCCCGTTCTCCGTGGCAAAAGTGAGCGGCTCGATACCGTCGCGCCAGCCAAGAGCCACAATGTCCCCTGCATCCGGATGTTCGCAGAGGCAGACGATGTCTTCGCTGATGCCCTCGATGAAGGGATGCCCCGCACCGAAAATCTGCGCCGCGTCGTCGGGCAGTTCGAATTGGCCGTCCTCGGCAAATGCCTGCAGCACGCCCGCTGCCGCGCGCACCAAGACCAGCGGCACACCATGCCGCTGCGCCAGTTCACGAGCGACGAGACGATGCTCGTCCCGCGTCAGCGCAGCCGGGAGGTAGATATGCGCCACTGGCCCGAGAGCCGCCATATGCGGGTACGACGTTTCGGTATCGTCGCCGTTGATGCCGAGTACGCCGAACAGGGACTGCACCCGGTTCCCTCCGAGCAAACGCACACGATGCGTCTGGATACTTTCCATCAGCCCCGGCATCGACCGGAGCGTATGCTCATCGAGGCTCTCCAGCGCCGCAAACACGGCATCCTCGAGGGTCAAGCCCCGCACCTGTTCGAAGGTGCGTACCGCCGCCTGACCGTGGTCGGAATAAAGCCACACCTGATAACGCCGCCATCGCGACTGTTGCGCCGCACGCCAGAGGCGGGCAACGGCGTCGTCTATGCCCTTCAGCGTCCAGTGGGCAAACCGCGAGCGTGGACCGCGTCGGTGTGCCTGCTCGTCGTAGCCGAGCAAATTAAGATGCACCACTGGCAGGCCGCGGCTGACGTCGATCTTGGCGCCGATTACGCATAGCTCGCGCAGCAGTATGGAGATCGCCACCCGGGTCGGAATGAATTTGAGTTCCTTGGCGAAATCATAGCCATCGAACAGACCGCGGACAAAGTCGTAAAGGGCGAGGCCCGACTCCAGGACCAGCAACACTGCCACGCGCAGGAAGCTGTAGAGATTGCTGATCAGGAAGACAAAGACGACGATTGGATTGGCGCTGCGCAGCGCCGGGCCCCAGCCCATCGCCGAGGCACAAAAATGCGCCTCGGCAGCGCCGCCGGTAACCGCGTCCGCATAGGCACTACCACCCGCAAGCAGGCCCCTGTCTCCATCGGGATCCTGCTGCGCCTCCTGGCGGATCGCGGCGGCCGGCTCGTACATTCTGATCACGCGGCCGGTTTCGTGATCGCGAAACGAAAATGCCGGGACGGCGCAACGGATGCCGTAGAAGAGTTCGGACTGCACGGCGGGAGTCGTTGACGGCAGGCCGGAATAGAGGCTGTGCAAACAGTAGTCGTGACGCCGCATCAGCCGCTTGAGGAAGGGAACTTCGCCCCGCTCCAGGGCCCACTCGAGCTCGGGCCGCGAGAGTCCGTCGATCTGGACCATCAGCAGGCCGGGGCGCTCCCGGTCGCCGTCCGAGTCAGGCAGTTGCAGGAGGCGCGCCAGCCACACGCTGCGACTCAAACGATGGCGCAGGCGTCGCAGTAGGCCCCTTATTCGACCAGCCACCGCTAGCGGCCCCGGCCGCTCGATGGTACATACGGGATGCCACCTTCGGCTACCTCGCCGGCCGGGCTCCTGCCGTTTAAGGCCGCATCGCTGGCGCCGGCGATATTTTGCAGGAGATTCCACTCGGCCTTGATCGCCTTCAACAACTCTTCCCAGGCGCTCTCATCCTGGGTTGCGGCTGCCGGACTCCCGGACTGCAGCGCCGCGAAACAGTCGAGCGCCTTGTCGGCCGAACGGGTCATCGAAAAACGCTCGGCGGTAGCGAGCGCCGCTTTTCGCATCGCGGACAGTTCACTGTCCGGCAGGCCCGCCACCCAGGCCAGCGCGCCGGCGAAGGTATGCGGGTCCGCGTCCGGTAGCAGTCGGCCGTTATGACGATCGGTAACCACCTCGCTCGCCCCCGGCGCTTCCAGTGCAACGACCGGCAGTGCCGCTGCCATTGCCTCGGTCAGCACCATGCCCTGGGTCTCGCTGGTCGATGCGAATGCGAACAGATCCATTGCATGCAGCGCGTCGCTCAGGGCCTGCTGCTGCAGTACGCCCACATGGTGCAGCCTTTGCTCCAGACCGGCCCGCGCGAAGGTTGCGCGGATGGCATCCTCGGACGGCCCGTTACCCACGACCAGGAAATGGACCCTTGAATCGTCCGCAGCAAAGCCCGCGACAGACTCCGCCAGGAACTCCAGATTTTTCTCCGGCGCCAGGCGGCCCAGGTGCCCCACCACGAAAGCGTCGTCCGGGATACCCGTCTGACTGCGAAATCCCGCGCCGTCTCCCCGGGCGAAGAGTTCCGGGCGGACGCCGGTCGGAACCACCTTTATTGGCGCAGTTACACCGCGATGCTCCAGCAGCTGCCGCACACTCTCACTCGGGGCAAAGACCAGGTCGCATAAATTCGCGTACCGGGTTGCCAGCTCGATCACGAAGCGCTTCAGCGCCGGCGAGTCACCCGGCACATAGTGGGTATAGCGCTCGTAGCGAGTGTGATGCGTGAAGACCAGCGGCACTCCGAGTCGGCGCGCGATCCGCACCGCACTCGTGCCGAGCAGGAAAGGATGCTGCGAATGTACGAGGTCAGGATCGAACGCGTCGATGCGTTCATCCAGCGAAAGCATCGTCGGCAGCACGACCGAAAAGTCACTGGCATTGAAGTTCTGAATCGCGTGGACGCGGATCACGCCGCGTTCGTTTTCCGGCATGTCGGGAAACTCGGGCGCGACGATCAGCACCTCGTGGCCGCGTGCCCGATATTCCTCCGAGAAGGCAGCCACCGAGCGCGCCACGCCGCCAACGTGCGGAATATAAGTATTGGTAAGAATCAGGATGTTCACAGGCGTTCTTCCGTTGCGCTCAGAACCACCGAAGCACTGCCGGCATCCACGCTCACGGGGTCGAAACCAGGTAGCCGGACCTGAATCGGAGGTGCATCACGGTGCCAGTCACCCCGCCAGGCAACGCGCGGTCCGCGCGCGGCATCCGGAGTCACCGTCACCGTCACGGTGCCGAAAGCGGTGGGCGCCGGCCCGAAGCGTATCGGCTCGGACTGCTCGAGCCAGCGGGCCGGCACGCCGGCGCAGAGCGCCAGCCACTCCCCTTCTTCACGCACGAAACAATTGCGGATCATCAGCACCCATTCGGCCGCCGCCCAGACATGATGACCGTCACCCATGCAGCCGCCGCCGGTCAGCGGATGTATCGCCTCCGGCCACTGGCCGGTCGGCGATGCCAGAGCGGCGACGGTGTCCATCAACTCGAGGTGCCGCGGGTCGCCGGCACGCAGCAATACCTGGGCGACATGCAGGGTCAGGTAGGCATTCAGCCCAGAGTGGATCATGTCCTGGTAGAAGGCTCCATTCACGAAGCAGCGGTCGAGCAGGAATTCCACGCTGTCGAGCAGGCGCCGGTCGTCCGGCGCGAACAGCTGAACCGGATAGCCTGCCGCGAGCGAACCGATCGCACCGGCATCCAGACGCCGATAGGGGGACGCCGGCATCGCCTGGCGGCCGAGCCTCCGGGCGCAACCGGCGATGCTCCTTTCGATCGAGCCCATGAAGGCGGCGGCGCCCCGGGAAAACTCGTCCGCAAGCCCTGGATCCAGCTCCTTACACAGGGCAGCGGCGGCATGCAGGCCGGCCACGCCCCAGAAATCGTCCCAGTAGTAATAGTCGTTAGGACCAAGGTGCTCCGCGCTGAACCCGGCCGGTAGCAGTCCGGCGTGCGGCGTGTCCGGATCGTCGCCGAGGCGCTTGCGCAGGATCCAGCGCGCTCCTTTCTCGACCGGACCGATCCAGTCGGCCGAAGGCGGCCGCCCGGTCAATGCGAAGAAGCGCTGCAGGATCCACAACACCTCCCCATTCGCGTCCCATTCGCCTTCCTGCGAGCGAAAGTAGCCGAGCGCAGTCTGTCGCTCCGGGAAGCGCGCCAGCGCGCGTTCCGCGCGTTCGTTCAGCCCGACGCACAAGAGGGCATGGATGATGAACGCAGCATCGCGAAACCAGAAACGCTTATAGGTATAAGGGCCGGGATAGACATCGCCGGGCGAATGCAGGATCAGAGAGTGAATCGCAGCCTCGAACAGGAAGCGGTAATGCGCCTCCGGACAGTCGAACCGGCAGCGATCACGGCCAACCTGCAACCAGGCATCGGCATCGAGAGTCGCGGGCGTCTCACGCTCCCCGAGGGGGATGGTCGCAGTCAGGCTTTCGGGCTCGCCCGCTCGCAGCGGGAACAACGTTGCTGCGGTGACCATGCCCACCTCGCAGGATTGTTCCGCCTGATCCTCACGATCGCGCAAATGGATATAGACGTCGCCGCTGCGATAGTCCGACGCGTAATGGCGCGCAGCTACCTGGCCCAATTCGATTCGCTTTTCGTCATCGACGATCCAGGCGTCGCGTGCAGTCGACAGCCTCACCTTCTGGATAAAGCTGATCCCTTCCGGGTTGTAGGGTCTCAAAGCCAGCACCAGCCATCCGTCTGCGTCGCTCCGCGCCTCCAGCTGCAGCTTGCAGACAGGCATGCCCGCCTCTGCTTCTACCCAGGCGGTGGCAACCAGCGCGAGACCATCATCCTTCGTCGTGGTCGTCACGCGCAAACCGCCGTCCATATGCTGTGACTGACAGCAGTCGACGGCGCGTGACGGTAGCAGCACCCGTCCATCGTGCATCACCAGCCAGGCATCCAGCGACCAGCCGTCGTAAAACGGCGTCAACAGACCGCGCGGATCGACGATCGGCAGGCCATCCCAGTCCGGGTAGCCGACTGCGGTCCAGTTTCGATGACTGAGATTGACATGCGTAATGGAAAAGGCGCGCGGGATAAACGAGGGATCGCGAGGATCGAACTGACGTTCTATCCAGTACGGCCAGACCCAGTCAAGGTTGTGCTGCACCACGCGACTATTGATCAGACCGCGTGCATGGAACACGACCCCCGCGCGCAGCAGTTCGATCGGCTCAGCGACCTCGGAAGGCTGAGCGAAGCCGTGCAGGCGGGCGAGCAGCGCAATCGGGTCGAGGAAGCCCTGGCGACGCGCGACATAGCGCAGCACGAAGCGCCAGGGCAGCCATTTGAACCAGATCATGCCGACTCCTCTTCGATCTCGCCCTGCGCCTCGTAGCGGGCCAGAGCGCGCCGGGCCAGTCGGCTGCAATAGACCACCGCGATCACCGCGACCACAAAACCGGTGAGGTACACAGCCCACTCCAGCGGCGAGCGGCTCAGGTCACGCGCGCCGATTATCGAGAGGTCGGCAGCAAGCGAACCTATGTATACGTTGTGCAGCGAGTACGGGATAAAGCCGAGCAGAGAGCCCCCAATATAGCCGCGTAGCGAGAACGGCGTCAGGCCGAAGAAATAATTGGAGATCTTGCTTGGGAAGAACGGAATCATTCGAGTGAACAGCACGATTTTCCAGCCGTGGCGCGTCGCCTGGTCGCTCAGCAGTCGCAACCGGCTCCGTTTCAGTACAAACCTCCTGGCGCGCTGGCCGAACAAATGTCGAGCGGCCAGGAAGGCCATGACCGCCCCGATCAGCGTGCCGGTTACGACATATATCGTTCCCTCGATAACGCCGAAAACGAAACCGGCGCCGGTAGTGAACAGCACCCCCGGCACCAGCAGCACGACCACAGCCGCCATAACCGCGACAAACAACAACGCCGCCCAGGCGCCCTGCGCATCGAACCAGCGAAGCAAGCGCAGCACCTGATCGTGCATATCGAAAACGACGAGCAATCCGAGCACTGCGGCAACGAACAGCACACTCGCTGCGATAACCCGCCAGGCCGAGCCGAATGAATCTCCTTTTGGACTTCTGGTCATACCGTCTCTCCGTTACCTCCAGGGTTCGCGGCGCACGCATCCGACAGGCGGCCGGCCGGTCGTCCATGTACCCGATTAGCGCCCGCCCAGCGGCAATCGCCGCAGACAGCCGGCCGCAATCGCGCTAATCTCGCGGCACGATGCCCGCGTGTCTTCAACTTCCCAAGTGGCCCAACCTGAACCTCGAGCGCGAGTTCGAGGGCCGAGTCTGCGGCGTGGACGAAGTTGGCTATGCTCCGCTCGCCGGACCCGTCGTCGCGGCGGCGGTCATCCTCCCGGCCGGTCCCAAGCCCCGGCTCCTGCGGGGACTAACAGATTCGAAGTTGCTCTCGGCCGAGGCCAGGGAGTACTACTTCGGTCTCGTCAACAGGATTGGTATCGTGGCGGTCGGCGCCGCAAGCGTCGAGGAAATCGATAGCCTGAATATCTACCACGCCAACCTCCTGGCTATGGCGCGTGCCGTCGAGGCACTTGGCGAAGTGCCCGATGCCGCCCTCGTCGACGGACGGGCGTCGCCGCCGCTTGCCTGCAGAGTAAGGGCCGTTGTGAAAGGCGATCGTCGCTCGCTGTCGATCGCCGCCGCGTCCGTGGTCGCAAAAGTCACCCGCGACCGGATGATGAAAGACCTGGCCCGTGCGTTTCCGGGCTATGGCTGGGAGACCAACGTCGGTTACGGTACTGAGGCGCATTATCTCGGCCTGCTCCGTCACGGCCCGAGCATACACCACCGGCACAGTTTCGCCCCGCTGACGACCGTCTTCGCTAGCGGCGGGCACGGCGTGTCGCGCTTCCGCTTCGAGCCGATACGCGCCATGCCCGACCCGGCTGGTATCGAACTACTCGAACTGCGTCGGGATCTGCACGCCGTCTTCGACAGCGACGCCCGCCACGTTGGCCAGGTCAACAACCTGCGGGGCCGCTGGACGTTCCAGTCCGTTGGCTACAGCAGGAAAGGCGATCCGCTGCACGCTGCAGGCCCCTTCGCAGACTGTCACGGCCAGCAGCTCGATGCCCCGGATGTGCGGCTTGTCATGCGGCTGCTCGCGAGACAGCCGGGGAACCCGGTTTCAGCCCCGGTCTCCGCACCCGCCAACGAGTCGGAAATCTCCTGACATTTGCTGGCCGGCGCGCATAGCATAGGGAGATTAAAGCACCTCTTTCGATAGTCGGTGCCCGCTCCCCACCACCGAGCGGCCGCTCGAATTGCTCAGCTTCTGCACGGCGGCTCAGCGCACGGCGGGATGATCCCATGCTGGTCATGGTCGCTTTGCTGCGCACCCCTGGCTCCGACGCCGCCGGCTGACGCCCGATCTGCGCGCGTCGGCACTTTGCCGCGGCGCGAAGAGGGTCTCGTCGGTCATACGCAGCCCAACCGGGCGAGTAGCATCCGGCTCAGGACACAGGCGGCAGATCGTCGCCGTGCGACCGTGCCAGACGGGCATCGAGTTCGGCCAGCACATGATCGAGTGTGCCGCTTGCGAGTGGGGCGCCGGCGGCATCGCGCGCCCACCACGCATCCGCCTTGTGGTCGCGCTCCACCCACGCAGCAAGCATTTCCTGCGTACCGCCGCGGTAGAGCTCGAAGACATCGTTGCCGTCGGCGTCTCGACCCCAGCGCCAGCGGGTCGCACGCCCATGGGCAATGGTATGCCCCCCGAAACTCTCCAGGGCGCGCGCGTCGGGCTTACTGATGTGGTCGGGCGGCAGGTTGATGATCTCGCTCATGGTGCTCACTCGTGTTCGCTCGCGTTCAGGCAGAACAGGCCCGCCGTGCGACGGGCCTGTCTACACCCGCGCACAGCCCGTGCCAATCCATACCTCACTCAGGCCGGTGGCTCGATTCCGCGCTAGCATAACAGTTCACAGAAGCCCGTCTGGTCCAGAAGGGTAACTGTCCGTTCGCGCGCTTGCTCGTGCTTGGAGCCCGGTTCGGTGCCGGCGGCCCGGTAGTCAATGTTGCCGCTCACCGAACTCGTGGCGCGGCCATCATGCGTCTCGACCAGGGCTTCTGCGTCCTCACGGGTGAACGCTTCCAGCGTACCAGTGAATACGAAAATGAGTGCCGCGAGCTCACCCTCGCTGCCATAGGCGTCGCGGTCGCGTCCCACCGCGCGCACTTTCTGCAGCGAGCCGAAGTGCCGCACCAAATCCTGTGCGACATTCCCGCCCACCTCGGGAATGCCAAACCTGAAGAGGAAGCGATACAGCAGCACCCGTCTTGTACGGCAGAGATCATCCGCTGCAAGGTTGACTTGCTCGGTCGCTCATTACCCGGTAAGCGGGCAAAGGCTTGCAAGCTCGCTGAGTCCTGCAGGTGAAAAGCGAGTTCCTCGTCGCTCAGTGGCCGAGCAGGGCACTACGCACGACCGATTCTGCCGACAATCCGCTACGACCGGTCGGCTTCAAGGCGCCCCGACAGAAGTCGTCCATGACCGGTGTGAGGATACTGCGATGGGCATTCAGCCACGCTGACATACCTTCCAGCTCGCGGCCCAGATCATGATCAGCAGACAGCTCGTATATACTCGACCGGACGGTGCGTTTCTGGCGCAATCCTCCTTCCTGTGGTGTCGATGATTTGGAAAATCAGTAACTTGAAGCTCTATCATGGCCGCACAGCTTCACGTCTCGATCAGCACCTTGAATCGACGCCTGCGCCACGCGGCGACGTCCTACCAGGCGCTGGTCGATGACGTTCGGCGCCAGCGCGCGCGAGTTCCTCGCCAACCCACGGCAGCGCATCGGTGATATCGCGATCGATCTCGGTTTTCGCAATCCGACCAGCTTCGTGCGTTCGTTCAAACGCTGGTACGGCGCCACGCCGGGCCGCTACCGGCGTGAACTCGCCGCCGGGCGGCGCAGAGCGGCCGATGGTCAGCGCGCGTCTCCCGGCAGACGGGCCACTGCGCGGCACGCCGTGTGCTACTCGAACCCCCAGCTGCACCGACCACGCCCTTCGACAGGCGCGCAACGACGAAGTCTTGTCTGGCCGTGAAGCCGCCTCGCATCCTTACTGTCGCTGCCGCCGTGTTGCTTGTCGGCATCACAGCCTTCCTGGCCCTGCCCCGCCCGCCATCGACCGAGGCCGATACGGCACCCTACGCACGCTGGCGCAACGGCATCATCGTCCACATACGCAACTGTGACCCACCGGCCAATGAAGCCGCGTTACTGCGCTGTGCGGCGCTGCATTGCGCGCAACGTGTCACCCAGCGCCTGACCAACGCACAGCAGGCGACACTCGCCCTGACCCGTTACGCGCGCAGCGCCGACGGCCGCGGGATCGAAGTCAGCGGTGTACTCGATCAACGCCTGCGCGCGCCGACCCTGCCGACCGGTTTCCACTGCCACATGGCCGACTACCGCAAGGCCGTGCCCGAGTTCGAATTCGGCCGCCGCGGGACCACCGGCGCGGTCGAAGCCGGCATCGATTTCGCCCGCCCGTGAATCGTCGGATGGACATCCCCTGAGGAACAACACCGATGAGCGAACACCAACCTCGATCTGCACTCGACCTGCCCCTGTTCCGTCATTGCCCGCGCTGCGCGGACGCGGCCGGCGCCCGTGATGATGGTCGCGTGTTCGACTGCGCCACCTGCGGCTTTCGCTATTTCCACAATGTCGCCTGCGCCGCCGCCGCTCTCATCACGCACGCCGGCACATTGCTCGCGACCCGGCGTGCCCACGCACCGGCGGCGGGCCTGCTCGATGTGCCGGGCGGTTTCGTCGACCCGGGCGAGGATGCCGCCAGCGCGCTCCGGCGCGAACTCGGCGAGGAGCTCGGCTGGACGGTGGAATCGGCTGCGTTGCGCTATTTCGACACGATACCCAACAGCTACCTCTACGCCGGCGTCTGCTATGCGACCTGCGACGTGTTCTATCGCATCGAGCTCGATGGACGCCCCCCGATCACGGCCAGCGAAGAGCTGGCCGGGCACGTCTGGCTGCCGCTCGATGCGCTGGACAGCGGCGCTTTCGGCTTCGCCTCCGTCCGGCGCGCCGTCACCCTGCTCCGCGGCACACGGGAGGAACTTGTCGAGGAAGGGTCGGTCGGTGACACTGTCAGCCCACGCTCTCGCCAATCGTGAGCATCATCGAAGACAAATCCCCTGGAGCAAGCCCATGCCGCTATCGCCCGTACGCCTCGCGCTCGCCTGTTGCCTCGCCGCCTGCGGCGCTGTCGCCCAGGCCGAAGGTCCGCCGCCCGCACCAACGGACGCAGAGGTCTATTTCATCAGCCCCATGAATGGCGAACATGTCACTTCACCGGTCACCGTGCGCTTCGGCCTGCGCGGCATGGGCGTCGCGCCGGCCGGCGTCGATATGCCCGACACCGGTCATCACCACCTGCTGGTCGATGCCGACCCGCTGCCGGATCTGAGCCAAGCGCTGCCGGCCTCCGACGAGGTGGTGCATTTCGGCAAGGGGCAGACCGAAACCCGGCTCGAACTGCCGCCGGGGAAACATACCCTGCAGCTCGTGATGGGTAATGCGCTGCACATCCCGTTCGCTCCACCCGTCATGTCGGGCACGATAGAAATCACTGTCGTCGACGAATAGTCAGCGTGCGGCGGCAAGCCGCATGACGAAATCGCGCAACAGCTCGAGCACAGTCGCGGGCTGCTCGACTTGCGGCGCATGGCCGCATTCACTGAGCTGCGCCGTCGTGACCGGCCCCTTGACCAGCGCAGCGATGCGCTCGAGGTGGATGGACGTGTTGTAAGGATCATCCTCGCCGCGTATGGCCAGTACGGGCACCTCGATAGCGGCCAGTGCCGCCTCGATCGACCAGCTGCGGAACCCGGGGTCGAGCCAGGTCTCGGCCCAACCGCGAAAGGCGCCGTCGACGTTGGCGCCGTGGTAACGGGCGAGCCGCTCACGCAGACCACCCTGTTGATAGGCCGCCTGCGCCGCGGCGATCGCCGTCAGCGTCTTATTTTCGGTCAGCACATGCGGCGCCAGCACCGCGACACCACGTACCCGTGGGTCGCGCACGACGCCGGCATGGACCAGGGCTATCGAAGCACCGTCACTGTGCCCGACCAACACGCACGGGCCGCAACCGGCGGCGTCGAGCACCGCGGGCAGGACATCGACCGCTTCGCGGCTATGGAAATCGAGCGGGCGCGGCAGCACGACGGCGGACGAGGCACCGTAACCGGCGCGCGAATAGCTCAATACCGGGCAGCCGGTGGCCTCGGCGAGGGCGCGCGGGAACTGCTTCCACAGCGCCACGCAGCCCAGCCCCTCATGCAGCAGGAGTAGAGTCGGGGCGCCAGGATGGCCGGGCTCGCGCGCGATCTCGAGCACGGAGCCAGCCACCGCGAACGTGTCGCGCGGGGGCATCGGCGGCGCGGCGCAAGTCAGGCCGCGAGCAGACCCTCGCCGTTGGCCCATTCGAGTGTCGCCGCCAGGGCGAGTTCGAACTTGTCGAACAGCTCATCGACCTGCTCGGAGGTGATGATGAGGGGCGGACAGAACGCCATAACGTCGCCGATGGCGCGGCAGATCAGACCGTTCGCCTGGCAATGTTCAAGACACACCGCGCCGACCTTGCCAGGCGGATTGAAACCGGCCTTGGTCTTGCGATCGGCGACCAGTTCGACCGCACCGATCAGCCCGATACCGCGCGCCTCACCGACCAGGGGATGATCGCGGAAGCGCTGCAAACGCTCCTGGAACTGCGGCGCGAGCTTCGCGGCGTGCTCGAACAAGCCGTCGCGCTCGTAGATTTCCAGGGTTTTCAGGCCCACCGCACAAGCCACCGGGTGGCCGCTGTAGGTGAAACCGTGGCCGAACATGCCCATCTCTTCCGAGGCATCGACGAAGGCCTGATAGATCTCGTCTTTGACGACGACTGCCGAGAGTGGCTGATAAGCCGAGGTCAAAGCCTTGGCGAGCGATATCGAATCAGGGCGCAAGTCATAGGTATCGGCGCCAAAGGGTTTGCCGGTGCGCCCGAACCCGCAGATCACTTCATCGTCGATGAACAGCACATCGTGTTTGGCGAGCACAGCCTGGACTTTCTCGAAATAGGTTTGTGGCGGCAGAATGACGCCACCCGCGCCCATGATGGGCTCGGCGATGAAGGCGGCGACCGTCTCCGGCCCTTCCTTCCGTATCAGCTGATCGAGATTGTTGGCCAGGCGCGTGGCGTAGTCGGCTTCCGACTCGCCGGGCTCGGCGCCCCGCCAGTAATGCGCCACATCGGTATGCAGAAAACGGCCGCCGGCCAGCGGCAGGTCGAAGCCTTTGTGGGACGGCGCCAGACCGGTGAGGCTGCCCGCCGCCAGGGTGATGCCGTGATAGCCCTTCACCCGCCCGATGAATTTCTTCTTCTCCGGCCGCCCGATGACATTGTTGTAATACCAGACCAGCTTGATCTGGGTATCGTTCGCATCCGAGCCCGAATTGCCGAAAAACACCTTGGACTTGTGCAGCGGCACCATTTCCTTGATCTTCTCGGCCAGCTGCACGCCGACCTCATGACTCTTGCTGGCGAAGAGCTGAGCGTAGGACAAGGTCTTCATCTGATCGTAGGCGGCACGGGCGAGTTCCTCGTTGCCGTAACCGAGCGCGGTGCACCAGAGCCCGGCCAGACCTTCGAGGTACTGCTTGCCCTGATCGTCGTACATATACACGCCCTCGGCGCGAGCCAGCATCATCGGCCCTTTCGAATGATGTTGGCCGAGATGGGTCTGGGGGTGCAGCACGGCGTCGAGATCGCGTGCGGCGAGAGTGGAATTCGGGGTGGTCACGATGGGCCTCCTGAGTGCGCGGTTTCGTATAGCCGCATTCTAGCAGCCTGTCGGACTCAGGGTCCGTGCCAGAATAATCTTGGCCGATCATCGGACCCTTATTCGACTGTGACGAAAATCTCCACCGGCGTCGGGTCGACCAGCACCACGCGCGGCGCGCGGTGGGCGCGGGTGGTGTCGCCGCCCCGCGCGCGCAGCCACAAACCGGTGTTCGACTGCACCACGGTGACCGTCGCCCCCGGTGGGGCCACCGCACGTACCAGGAAAGGCCGCATCTCCGCCGGCACGCGCACCTCCTGGCCGGCGTAACGGCTGGCCATGTGCGGGCTGAGCTGGACATAGGGTTCGCCGGCGAGTTCGGCGATGGCCTCGTCGAGGACGGGTTCGGCCACCGGATAGACCAGCCAGGCCGGGAGTTCGACGGCCGCGCGATCGGTCGCCTGCGGAGCGTGCAGCCAGGTTTCGGCGTTGTCCGCAACGGGCGCCACATCGGCGTCACCACAGCCGGCGAGGGCCAGCAGGACGACACTGCCGAGCGCTGCACCCAGGCGGCTCTGGAACTCGGATTGTCGAAGCATCGTCGGACCTTTTTGTTCGAGGCGCGCAGCGTGTCAGGGTACACTCCGCCCGTTAGGGCCTGTTGATCTTTCATTGTTCGGTGCTGTTGCCCCTGTAAGGAGGCCA
>JBBDTC010000342.1:0-14800 GCA_040904625.1 Gammaproteobacteria bacterium | reverse complement strand
CCGCAGCGGCCGCTCAGGGGCAGCCGAATGTACAGATAATTTTGGCCAGGGTCCTTAGGGTGAAAGTAGCATGCCTCATCATCGCCGCGATCCTTGCTGTCGCGCTCGGCGCGTGCAGTCAGCCACCGCCGACACTGGAAGTCATTCGTGCCGGCGGCGAGTTGCGAGTAGCGACTCTGATTTCGGCCACGACCTATTACGACGGTGCCCACGGCCCGCTCGGTTTCGAGTATGACTTCGCCCGCAGCTTCGCCAAGAGCCTTGGTCTCGAGGCACGCTTCGTCTTTGCTCGCGATTATCGGGAGCTTCGCGCACTGCTACACGACAACAAGGCCCATATTGCGGCCGCGCTCCTGCCGATCGGGACCGCTGTCGATCCTGGGCTGCGCTACGGTCCGAGCTACGCCGTGACGCGCCAGGCCGTGATTCATCATCGCGATCGGACTGGCTTCGAAACAAAGGATGATTTGCAAGGGCACCCGGGCGCAGCGCTCGATGGTCGCGGCGTCGCCACTTTGCTCGAACGGGAACTGCCACGCGAAGCTGGTTATAGCTGGGTGCTGCACGATGACGCGGTCGCCGATGACCTGCTCCAGGCGGTGCACGATGGCACGCTCGATTTCGCCGTCCTCCCTTCGCTCGATTTCGATACCGCACGGGTCTATTACCCCGAGTTGGAAACCGCCTTCACTATCGGTCAGCCACAGCCAGTGGCGTGGCTGTTCCGCCGCGGTCGTGACGACAGCCTGTGGCAGGCGCAGCTCGAGTTTCTGCGCCAGGCGCGAGAGACCGGTGTGTTCGATGCGCTGTTCGAGAACTACTTCGGCCGCAACGGCGACTTCGATTATGTCGAATCACGCGCCTTGCTGCGGCACTATGACGAGCGCCTGCCGGCCTATCGCGACGATTTCGTCACCATGGGCGAGCGCACCAATGTCGACTGGCGACTACTTGCCGCCATGGCCTACCAGGAATCCTTGTGGCGCGCCGACGCCCGTTCCCCGACCGGCGTACGCGGCCTGATGATGCTCACCCGGCGCACGGCCGAGCTGTTCGAGGTCGATCGCCTCGACGCCAGCGATAGCATCGAAGGGGGCGCCCGCTACTTTGCCGAGATGAAGGAAAAGCTGCCGGCGCGAATCGACGAGCCGGACCGGACCTGGTTGGCGCTGGCCGCCTACAACATCGGCCCGGCACACCTGGAGGACGCCCGGGTGCTCACCGATCGCGCCGGCGACGACCCCGACCGTTGGGCCGACGTGCGCAGCCACCTGCCCAAACTCGCCAACAAACGCTGGGCGCGCAAAACGCGTTTTGGCTATGCCCGCGGCCACCAGGCCGTGCACTTCGTCGAAAACACCCGGCGCTATTACGACGTACTGCGCTGGCTGGAAACGGAAGCCGCAGTGCCGACGGCTCCCTCGACTGCCACACCGTCGTCGAAGCTGGTCTCACCGGTGCTCTGAAGTGAGCTCGGCGGCAGCGCTCAAGCGTCCGGCGCAGCGGTCGCTACAAGGGCCATGAACAGCACAGCTGTCGCTACACCCCTCGCCCCGTCGGCCACCGCGCTGGTCGCCGGCATGATCGACCTCGTGCCACTGCCGCAGGCCTACGTGCGCATGCGCGAAGCCGTCAGCAATCCTGCATCCGATTTGCGCCAGATCGCCGAAATCGTGAAAAGCGATCCGGCGCTGGCCGGGCGCGTGCTGCGGTTGGTCAACAGCGCCTATATCGGACTGATGACGCCGATCGACTCGATCGACCATGCCGTACGCGTTCTCGGCATGCGTCAGATCCATGACATGGCCCTGGCCACTACCGCAGTCGGCTCCCTCAGAGCGCTGCGCGGCGATCTGATCGATCTCGTCGATTTCTGGCGCACCAGCATCTACTGCGCCGGCGCGGCCCGGGAATTCGCCGTGCATTGCGGCCTGCCGACGCCGGAGCGCCTGTTCGTCGTCGGGCTGTTACACAGCATAGGTAACCTGGTGATGGCGCACGAGCTGCCCGAAACCTATGCGGCCTGCCGCAGCACCGCCAGTGAACGCGGCCTGCCGTATGCTCATGTCCAGCGTGAGCTGTTCGGATTCGATTACGCTGAAGTCAGTGCCGAGCTCCTGCGCCAGTGGAATCTTCCGGCCGGCTTGATCCTGCCGATTGCATTGCACACCCGCGCGATCGACGCGGTCGCGCGTGACGAGCGCATCGATGCAGCCATACTTTCTCTTGCCGCGACCACCGCCCGCGCGGCCAGCTGTCACGCGCCGACCAGCGAGCCCATCCCGTCCTACGACGGCGCAGCGCTCGATCTCACGGATATCGATGCCGCTACAATCGAATCAGTGATGTCGCGTGTCGATGCGACCATAGTCGAAGCGCTCGCGGTACTGCTGCCCTCGCCCTGAATCAGCGCTGCGGGCTCAGATCCGCAGGCTGACGTAGCTGCCGGGGGCATCCTCGATGATGGCCAGGTCGCCGTCACCGGGTGTACGCGCCGGCACTTTCTCGCCGCCATGTTCGCCGATCCACGACGCCCATTCGTTCCACCACGAGGTTTCGACCAAATGGGCTTGGGCCAACCATTCATCGGCGGTCAGTGAGCCGACTTCGGGGCCCTGGAAATGGCTGTATTCTCGTGGTCCCGGCGGGTTGATGATGCCGGCGACATGGCCCGCCTGGCCGAGGAAGAACTTGACCGGACCGGAAAACAGGCGGGCTCCGGCGAAGGTCGATTTCCACGGCGCGATGTGGTCCTCCATCGCCGAGACGAAACAGGCCGGATTATCGATACGACGGAGATCGATCGGTGTGCCGTCGATACTGAATCCGCCCGGTTCACAGAACACGTTCTCCAGGTACATCTTGCGCAGGTAAGTGCTGTGCATGCGCGCCGGCATGCGCGTCGAATCGGCGTTCCAGTACAGTAGATCGAAGGCCATCGGCTGACGGCCGAGCAGATAATTGTTGATGACGAACGACCAGATCAGATCATTGGCTCTGAGCATGTTGAACGTCGTCGCCATCTCCGCGCCATCGAGATAGCCGCGCTCGTTCATGATGGCCTCGATGCCGGCCAGCTGCTGCTCGTCGATGAATACGCCGAGATCGCCGGGCTCGGAGAAATCCAGCATGGCGGTGAAAAACGTGGCCGCGTTGATGCGTTCGTCGCCACGCGCCTTCATCAGCGCGAGCAGACCGCCGAGCAGCGTGCCGCCGAGGCAATAGCCAATCACATTGACTGATTCCTCGCTGGTCGCCGCCTTGATGGCATCGAGCGCGGCCAACGGCCCCTCGCGAATGTAATCGTCGAAATCCTTGTCGGCGAGAGAAGCATCGGGGTTGACCCATGAGATGACGAAAACCGTCAGGCCCTGGTCGACTGCCCACTTGATGAACGAATTCTTGGGCTGCAGATCGAGAATGTAGTACTTGTTGATCCACGGCGGGATGATCAGCAGCGGTCGCTCATAGACTTCGGCCGTGCTCGGCGCGTACTGGATGAGCTGCATCAATTCGTTCTGAAAAACGATCTTGCCCGGACTGACCGCGATGTTCTTGCCCAGTTCGAAGGCGCTGGTGTCGACCATACGCGTACGCAGGCGACCGTCATGAGGGTCGATATCGGCGAGAAAGTTCTTCAGGCCGTCGACCAGGTTACGCCCGCCGGTCTCGATGGTCGCGTGCAGCACCTGCGGATTGGTCAGTGCGAAGTTGGTCGGCGCGATGGCGTCGAGGTATTGCCGGGTGTAGAACTCGACTTTCTGCGCCGTCTTCTCGTCCAGGCCGTCGGTATCGGCGACGATGGACTGCAGCATCCTCGCGGTGACGAGGTAGGTCTGTTTGACGTAATCGAAAAACGGATTGTCGTCCCAGTCGTCAGCCTTGAAGCGCCGGTCGCCGCTCTCGTCCACCGTGGTCGAACCGGGCAAGCCGAACAGCCGCTGTGCGGCGTGCTGCCAGATCTCCGCATAGGCGTTCCAGGCATTGATCTGCATTTCGGCCAGGCGCACCGGGTCGCGCATCAATTCCTGGGTGAAAGCGGTGAACGCCGGCAACAAGCCCAAGGGGTCGACCTGCTCGAGATCGGTGGCGCCCTGCTTGTCGATGAATTGCCGTAGCAAACCCTGCGATTGGGCGGCAGCGTTGGCCAAAGCCTCGGTCAACTCGAGCGGACTGGGCAGATTCTGATAAGCGTCGTGTTGTTCCATGGCGTATTCCCCGAATGGCTGCGGACAGCGGCGTGGCGGCGCCGGACCGGATGCCCGACGGCAGTCGTGCTGCGGCGCAGCATTCGCATTTCCGCACTCTAGGGTGGCGCCGTCCGGCTGTCAATCATACCCCCGCTGCGGCTGCCCTCAGGGCGGTCGTTCAGCGCCGCTTGGGCAGGTACAGGTCGGTGATCGTGCCGTTGAACACTTCGGCCGCCATGGCCACCGTCTCCGACAAGGTGGGGTGCGGATGGATGGTCAGGGCGAGGTCGTCCGCATCGCAGCCCATTTCGATGGCGAGGGCAATCTCGGCAATCAAATCGCCCGCACTCGGCCCGACCACGCCGCCCCCGACAATCCGCCCGCCGGCACCGTCGAACAAGAGCTTGGTCATACCTTCACTACGTCCCAACGCCAGTGAACGTCCGCTTGCCGCCCACGGGAAGACGCCTTTGTGGATCTCCAGCCCTTCGGCCTTGGCTTCGGTTTCGGTCAACCCGACCCAGGCGACCTCGGGATCGGTATAAGCCACTGACGGGATCACACGGGCATCGAAGCCAGCCTTGTGCCCGGCGGCCACTTCCGCTGCCACCTTGCCCTGATGTGACGCTTTGTGCGCGAGCATGGGTTGGCCGACGATGTCGCCGATGGCAAAAATGTGCGGCACATTGGTCCGCATCTGCCGGTCGACTTCGATGTAGCCGCGCTGGTCGACCGCGACACCGGCCTGCTCGGCGCCAATCGCCGCACCGTTCGGACGCCGACCGACCGCGACCAGGACCCGCTCGTAGGTGCCCTGCTCTGGCGCGTCCGGCCCGTCGAACGACGCCGTCAGGCCTTCCTCCGTCGCAGCAAGGCCGGTCACCCGCGTGCCGGTGTAGATCGCCTCGAGCCGCCCGCGCAGGCGCTTCTCGAGCGGTTTGACCAGATCGCGATCGGCCCCGGGCATCAGCCCTTCAGTCAGTTCGACTACGGTGACGCGACTGCCGAGCTCCATGTACACGGCGGCCATCTCGAGGCCGATGATGCCGCCGCCGATGACCAGCAACCGCGGTGGAATATCAGCCAGTTCGAGCGCGCCGGTGGAATCGATGACACGTGCATCGTCGGTGGGGATCCCGGGCAGGCGAACCGGCTCCGATCCGGCCGCGATGATGGCGTGGGCGAATTCGACCGTCGTGACGCTGTCGTCAGCGGCGCGCACGTCAAGACTGTGCGCTCCGGTAAACGCACCGACGCCTTTGACCACCGTGACTTTGCGCTGCTTGGCCATGCCGTCGAGACCGCGGGTAAGCTGCCCGACGACTTTCGACTTCCAGCCGCGCAGCCCGTCGAGTTCGATCTCGGGCGCGCCGAACCGCACACCATGCTCACCCACCTCGCGTGCATCGCTGATAACCTTCGCCACATGCAGTAAAGCCTTGGACGGGATGCAGCCGACGTTCAGGCAGACGCCACCCAAGGTCTTCTCACGTTCGACCAGCGCGACTTCGAGGCCCAGATCCGCCGCCCGAAAGGCTGCCGAATAGCCGCCCGGGCCGGCGCCCAGAACCACTACATCGACCTTCATGACTTACTCCGCGCAGGCTTTCGTTCAGGATTCTCGCGATAAAGCACTGCGGTGCCGCCAATCAGGCCGACCACGTCGGCAGTGAGCTCCGTCGCCACCCGTCCGATCTCCTCCGCCCGGGTGTCGCGATCATGGCCACGGAAACGCACTTTGATCAGCTCGTGATCGAACAGGGCCCGTTCGATCTCGGCCATGACCGCGCTGGTCAGACCGTGCTGGCCAACCAACACGACAGGTTTCAAATGATGCGCACTTTGACGCAGCTTGCGTTTCTCGACTGGGCTCAACATAGTCGCCGGTATGTCTCTTTGCTTGTTGACTGCGCATGATTTCACAAATCACTGCTCACCGCCCACCGTGCGCACCTGAGCGCAGGCGCCAGTGCTGGTGGTCGCCGGCCGCGGCCGCGGCCGGACGAACTGGCGAGGTGTCCCGTGCCGACCTATTTCGCTGACAGTCTCGTCGGTAATTTCCTTGCCGGCCTGCGCCTCGCCGCGGGGCGATCGGTCGCACCAGCGGAATTCAGAGCGGCCCCACAACAGCTCATTTTCGCGCTCGCCGGCTACTGGGTGCTGCTGTTTCTCGGCGGCACGCTCATTGGCGGCCCCGCCGCCGCGTTCAGTGTTTGGGGGCTCGTTACCGCCGCAGGACGCTTCCATCTGTGGCTGTCGCTGGTCGTGCTGTTCGCCTGGCTCACGGCATCGCCGCGGGCCGCAGCATTATTGGTCATTGCGCTCTTGTACGCGGGGCTGCCAGTGACGGTCGTCAGTGCCAGCGTCGCCGCACTGGGCGACCTGTTGGTACCCCAGGCCGAGCCACGCTACGAGCGATTGCGGCTGCTCTTGACCGGTGCCTGGGCAGTGCTCATTTTCTGGCGAGCAAGCGGTCTCGTCTGCGGCCGCGCGCACCGCCAGCGCGCGCTCGGCACTGGCGCCTACGCCCTGGCGCTCGGTGCCCTGCTGGTTCACCTGCCGAGCCTGCCGCTGTTCCATCCCATGCGTGCGTCCGCTGGCGGCCCGCAGTTTGATATCGAGGCCATCTACTATCGTCAGGGAGGCCTGCTCGACGCCCAGCTGGCCGCGCTCGAAAGCGCAGACCCGGCGGCCGTCGACCTCTACTTCGTGGCCGTTGCGCCCTATGCATCGGAAGATGTGTTCATGCGCGAAGTGCTCGCCGCACGGGACATCGTCGAGCGGCGGCTGGGACTCGACGGCCGAACGCTGGCACTGGTCAACAACCCAGCGACGATCGATGAGTTACCGCTCGCCAACGGACCGAACCTGCGTCACGCATTGCGCGGTCTGGCGGCAAAAATCGACCGCGACGACGACATCGTATTCATCTACCTCACTTCGCACGGTGACGAAAATGCGAGTCTCACCGCCGAGTTCCCGCCGCTCGCTCCCAACGACATTCATGCCCACGAGCTGCGCGCGGCCCTCGACGAGGCCGGGATATTGTGGCGCGTGATCGTGGTGTCGGCGTGCTTCTCGGGCAGCTTCATCGAGCAACTGCAGTCGCCGACCACGCTGGTCATCACCGCCGCCGCAGCCGATCGCGCCTCGTTCGGCTGCAGCCATGAGAATCACTGGACCTACTTCGGCGAGGCGTTTTTCGCCACGGCGCTGGCCCGCCACGACGACCTCGTCGCCGCTGCGTACGAAGCCCAGGCGCTGATCGATGCGCGGGAGAAGCAGGAAGGACGAGTGCCATCACAACCGCAGGTGGTGGCCGGCCGTCACATCGAAGGGCAGCTCGCCCGCTGGCAGGCGCAGCGCAAACGCAGTCACTCCAGCGAATCGATGTAGTCGGCGTAGTCTTCCTCGTCCATGAGCTCCTCTAGCGCTGCCTCGTCGGCCACGCGCAGGCGAAAAATCCAGCCGTCGTCGATGGGCGACTCGTTGAGCAGTTCGGGTTTCTCGATGACGCCGTGGTTGATCTCGATCACCGCCCCCTGGACGGGTGATTTGAGTTCAGCGGAGAGCAGCGCCGATTCGATCACCCCGATCTCTTCGCCCGGCACCACCTCGCGCCCGACTTCGGGCGCCTCGAGGTAGACGATGTCGCCTATCAGTTCCTGCGCGTAAGCCGAGATACCGACGGTGGCGTCACCGTCGTCGTCGAGCCGGATCCAGCTATGATCCGGTGCATAGCGGATATCGATCATCGTCAATACCGCTCAATCGCCGCGGCCGTATTCAACCACCGAACATCTTGCGCAGGTTCTCGAAGCCCATCCGGTAGATGTCCTGCACCGCCGCCGTGGCATCGGTCTCGCTCGCCCCGGCCGGGTCGAATTCGCTCGACCATTCGACCACGGCTTTGCCCTCGCCGTCCTCTTTCACGCGCAGTGTGGCGGTGTAATTCGCAACCGGCAGCGGGCCACTGATGATGCTGTAGCGATAGAGCCTGTCGCCTTCCTCGATCTGTTCGAGGCGCTCGACGATTTCGCCGCCGCCGAGCAGGCTCAGACGCCGAATGCGCCCACCGTCTTCGAGCTTGCTGCTCGACACTGCCGGGTGCCAGTCCGGTATGGCGTTGAATTGACCGATGAGCCGCCAGAGTTCATCGGCGCTCATGTTGACGGGAGATTGCATCGAGACTTTGGCCATGACGGTGATTCCTCGTTGTTTTATGGGGCTGCCGCCGTCGCGGCGGGGGCCTCGTTCGCCGCGTTCGAGCAGTCGCTGCAGATACTATAGAATAGCGCCGCCCCAGACACCCGTGGCGTTCCGCGAGGCCCAATATCCGTGAGTACCAAACCGAGAGAAATCAAGATCGTCGACGATGACGAAGAAGAAGTCGGCTGTGATGGCGGCGGCGGTTCCCTGGGCCATCCGCTGATCTACCTGCCCTTCGACGGACGCAACTGGGTCGATTGCTATTACTGCAGCCAACGCTTCGCGAAATCCGGCTACGAGACGCCGGATGCCCACGCTGCCGCCTGAAGCCCATCGCCGCGGGCGCGCCCTCCGCTCCCTGCCGCTGATCGGGCTGACCGGCCTGATCCGCGCCTATCGCTTGCTGATTTCGCCGCTGTTGGGCCCGCGCTGCCGTTTTCTGCCGACCTGTTCCGCCTATGCTCTCGAGGCGCTCACGCGCCATGGCCTGTGGCGCGGCGGCCGGCTCGCCGTCAGGCGTATCCTGCGCTGCCATCCCTGGGGTGGCAGCGGCCACGACCCGGTACCCGACAAATACTGAATACTAACGAGCCGCAAACAAACCTCAATTGAGGCCGGCGTCGAAGTCGACCAGCTCGCGTTCGATGCCGCGGTGCCGCAACCAATCCCGCAAAGCCTTGCCGGTACCGGCGGACCAGGGCTTCACCGTCTCGATCGCTACCCACTTGTGATCGGCAATCTCGTGATCGCACAAAGTCACTTGCTGGCTCTCGACCGTAACGTGATAGGCAATCAGCAGTTGATTGCTGCGGTAGAACTCGTACATGCCGATGTAGGCCTGCAGCGTGGCCGGCAGGCCGATTTCTTCCTCGACTTCCCGCAGCACGGCTTCCTCCGGCATCTCACCCGATTCCAGAAACCCGGTGACCAGGCCGTACCAGTGTTCGGGCCAGCCGACATTGCGCACCAGGCAGACATGTCCGGCGTTCTCGACGATGGCCGCGACCACCGGAATCGGATTGTTCCAATGCACGAATCCGCACCGGGTATCCGGGCAAGCCGGACGTTCGCGGCCGGACAGCATCAGGCGCATGAGGGGGGCACCGCAGTAAGGGCAGTATTTCATCCTTCGTATCCTCGACCAGGCCGGCGCAGTTTACCGGCACGCGCCCATGGCGCTCATCCATCCGCGGCGATACCAACGCAGGCCGCCGGCATCGTCCTACCAGACATCGACATAGCGCTGCCGCCGATCCTTGCGCCGGCCGGCGGCACGCAGTCCGCGCACCAGCCAGGCGCGTGTTTCGCTCGGATCGATGACCGCATCGATCTCGAACGTCGACGCCACCGAGACGCCTTTGCCCTTGGCATACATACCCGCGACCAGCCGGTCGTAGAGTGCCTTGCGCGCCGCGTCGTCCGCTGCCGCTTCGAGTTCTTTCCGGAAACCGAGCACGACAGCGCCCTCGAGGCCCATCGGGCCCATCTCGGCAGTCGGCCAGGCGACGGCGAAGAACGGCTCGTGAAAACTCCCGCCCGCCATGGCCTGCGCGCCGAGTCCGTAGCCCTTGCGGACGACAATGGTGAACAGCGGTACGTTCAGGTTCGCCGTGGCCAGGATCAGCCGCGAGCCGCGCCGCACGGCAGCCGTCTTTTCGCTGTCCGGGCCGACCATGAACCCGGGCGTATCGCACAGCGAGATGACCGGCAGTCCGAACACATCGCACAGTTGCAGGAAACGACCGCCCTTCTCGCCCCCGTCACCGTCGATGGCACCGCCGAGATGGCGCGGATCGTTGGCGATGAGACCGAACGCATGGCCTTCGACACGCACCAGGGCGGTAATCAGGCCAACGCCATACTCGCGGCGGAACTCGATCACCGAACCCGTATCGGCGAGACCCTCGATGACCGCCCGGATGTCGTAGACTCGCAGCCGATCTTCGGGAATGAGATGGCGCAAGAGGCGCTGATCGGCCGCCGCCCAGCCGCGCCGCCGGCCCTGGAAGCAGCCCAGTACGGCACGCGCGAGCGCCGTCGCCTCCCGTTCATCGGCGCAGGCAATATCGACCACACCGTTGGCTGTCTGCACGTCGATCGGGCCAATATCCTCCGGTGCATAGACCCCGAGGCCTCCGCCCTCGATCATGGCCGGACCAGCCAGTCCGATATTCGAGTTGCGGGTTGCGATGGTGATATCCGCACAGCCGAAGATGACTGCGTTGCCGGCGTAGCAGCGGCCCGAATTGACGGCAATGCGGGGCGCCACGCCCGACAGCTGCGGCCAGGTCGCGAAGGTCTTCAAATCCAGCCAGCTCATGCAGATGTCGTCGGTATCGACATCGCCCGGGCGGCCGCCGCCGCCTTCGGTGAAGAACACCACCGGGCTCTCCCAGTCGCGCGCGAGTTCGAACAGACGGTCCTTCTTCTTGTGGTTGGTATGGCCCTGGGTGCCGGCCAGCACGGTATAGTCGTAGGCCAGTACCGCGCAGCGGGCCGCCTCGGCGCCGTACTCGTCGGCATTGACAGTGCCAAAGCCGGCAATCATGCCGTCAGCCGGTGTCGCGACCCGCAGATCTTCGACGCTGCGTCGCCGGCGCTGGGCAGCGATGGCCAAGGCGCCGTACTCGATGAAGCTGTCCGGATCGCACAGGTCCTCGACGTTTTCGCGCGCGGTGCGGGAAGCGATCTTGCGGCGTTTCGCCACCGCCGCCGGGCGCTGTTCGTCCAGGCCCAGAGCGTGCAGGGCGCGCACCTCGTCTAAATCCGCCCTTGCGGCATCCAGGTCGATTACCGGCCCGGCGGCCAGATCGTCGTCGGCACGATGGTCAGCCTCGAGGAAGGCGACGGCAGCGCCGGCATCGACGACATCATGGGCGGCGACGACGACTGCCGTAACCACACCGCTGGCTGGCGCGAGCACGTCGTGATGCATCTTCATCGCTTCGAGCAGCGCGATGGCCTGTCCGCGCTGCACGCGCGTGCCGGGCGCCACCGCAATGCTGACGACGCTGCCGCGCATCGGGGCGGCAATCACGTCCAGCCCTGCGGGAACGTCGATATTCCGCGCGCCGCTGGGCGCAGCCTCGCCTGTTGCGGCCGGTGCAGCATCGACGAAATCCCGCCCGGCCGCGGCCAACGCCGCGGCATGGCGCTCGACGAAAGCGGTGTCGATCTGCAGCGCTGGCAAGGCCGGATGATCGAGCAACGCCCGCAACAGCGGCAGATTGGTCGCCGTGCCGGCGATGGTGAATTCGGCGGCGGCGCGCTGCGCGCGGCGGACCAGGCGCGCGAAGTCGTCATCGGCAACGTGGACGATGAGCTTGGCGAGCAGCGAATCGAAAGCCGGATGGACGCTGTGCCCCGGGTAGGCGGCGGTATCGACCCGGATCCCGGGCCCGCCGGCGGGCTCGAAGCGGGACAGCGTTCCACCGCCGGCACGTACGCTGCCATCCTCGGCCATCGCCTCGGCATTGATACGCAGCTGCATCGCGTAACCGCGCGGCGCGGTGACGCGGTCCAAACCCAGTTCGCCGAGGCGGGCCCCGCTCGCGACGGCCAGCTGCAGTGCGACCAGATCGAGTCCGAGCACGGCCTCTGTCACCGTATGTTCGACCTGCAGCCGGGCGTTGGCTTCGATGAAGAAGAAATCGCCAGTGGCGGTATCGATGAGGAATTCGAACGTCCCGAGGCCGCGATAGTCGACCGCCCGCGCGAGCCGAACGGCGCTCCCCAGCAGCTGATCGCGCAGCGGCGCAGCCAGTCCCGGCGCGGGCGCAATCTCGATGATCTTCTGGTGGCGGCGCTGAATCGAACAATCGCGCTCCCACAGATGCACCACCTGGCCCCGGCCATCGCCGAGGATCTGCACTTCGACATGACGGGCATCGGCGATATAACGCTCGGCGTAAACGCGGCCGTCGCCGAAAGCCGCCTTCGCTTCGGCAGCCGCCGCCTGCCATAGGCTCGCGGCATCGTCGGCCGGCCCGACCACGCGCATACCGCGACCACCGCCGCCGGCCGCTGCTTTCAGAATGACGCTGGCACCCGCACCATGGCGCGCGCGGAAGTCGGCCAGAGCGGCGACGTCGGTGATCTCGCTCGACGCTTCGAGTACCGGGACCTCGTGTTCTACGGCACATTCGCGCGCCGCGAGCTTATCGCCGAACAGCGCCAGTTGCGCAGGCGTCGGCCCGACGAAAACCAGGCCGGCAGCTTCCACCAGGCTGGCGAACTCGGATTGCTCGGACAGAAATCCGTAGCCGGGATGAACCAGGGAGCAAGCGCTGGCCTGGGCGACTGCCACGATCGCCGCGGCATCGAGATAAGCCGCTGGGCCCCGGCCCGGCAGCGCAACGGCGTCGTCGGCTCGGCCCACGTGCAGGCTGTCGGCATCGTCCTGCCCATGGATGGCCACCGTTGCATAACCGAGCTCGGCCGCAGTGCGCATGATGCGAAGCGCAATCTCGCCCCGATTGGCGATCAGCAGTCGCTTGTCACTCATTCGATGCCCCTTGTACTGGAGAACTCCCCACGCCCCGCGCAACAGTCCCCAATCGCGCGGGAGTGGTCGTTAACGCCGCGACCGACGGACTCGAGCCGAACGTGGCCGTGTCAGGACATGCGCAGGGAGCTCATCGGTGTCCTGCGCCATGCAGGGCCGGATCCCAGGATGAGCCGCGCGGCAGCATATCAAATCGAATTCGGTCGAGAGGACCGGCGCGCTCGGCGCCCCACACCGCCTCGCTTAGGAGGTGCCGGGGAATCTAGCCCGAGGCCGGTTCATAGCGACGTTTTTCATAAACGTCAATGATCGCCTGTCCATCCCAGACGTAGCAGAAGTGCGGTCCCTGCGTGACGGGAGAAAGCACCAACGGTCTGAAGATCGCCAGGCACTGCCCGCCCGGGTCACGAACGCTGTCATAGACGATTCCGTTTGAGCCTGCGCCCCGAAGGCGGCTTGCCAGGGCCTGGGCAGGCCCGTAGCGGGACGGATCGGGATCGTATATCTCAGGCATGGCCTTGTGAGCACCACGAACGTCATGCAGATCGGCATTGATGTCGCTCGCATAGGCGCGCATGTCGATCTCGAGCGGGGGCTCGTCCGTCATGGCGAGAAAGCGTTCCCGGTGAAACCGCGTCTCAGCGATAGCCGTGTCGATCGAGTATGCGCCGTAGTAGACACCGTAAGAGCCATCCGTAAACCGGCTCCCTTCCGGGTTGAGGTGCGTAAAGGCGGCCATGACAGGGGTACTGCCTGGCCCGGCGATGCGGTCTTGCGGCGAAACGCGCGAGAGGTCCCCCGCCTCCTCCCGCAAGCGATCATTGGTCAGGCCCTCGATATAGAAAACGGCGTCAAGGTCTTCGGGGTCGCTGACGCGGTCAAAGAGTGCTGCAGGCGGGAAGCGGCTCGATACCAGCCGCCAACACGGCGCCCACCTGACCCGCGCCAGCGGCGGACTCATGACCAGCCGCGCTGGGCATCGAGGTACTGACGAACCACATACAGATCGGCAACGTGCCCGGCGAGCATACGCTCCAAGGCGGGCTGCCCGCCAAAAGGCACGGCCTTATTGGGCCGGTGAACCCAGCGATCGGCGGACTCCGGTTTCGGCAGCAGAATCTGCAAATTCTTGTAGATCCCGAAGATGTAGGACAGGCGCTCGAGCGTGTCCGGAGACAGGCGCGCACTCGCGGGATCTTTCTTCCATTTGAAATAGGTACTCCGGGACGTCAGTCCGAGCAGGCGCATGGCCTGGTCGGCGTCGAGATTCCAGTCCCGGGCAATGTTGAAAAAGGTACGCAGCCCCCCGCGCGCAATGTGCGCCTCCTGCACAGCCGGTTTGCTCTGCCTCTCTGACATATTCTGTCTTTCCCATGAAGTCTATTTAAGGACATTATCTAGTATATCGTCCGTTAATGTACTTTCTCAATGCGAATCTTGAGTCGGGATGCTGGGCGGCGGAAGTCTGTGACCTGCGCTGGGAATGGGAATTGGAGTGCCCGGGACTTCGCGCCGGTGCAGAAGATCCACAACAGCGCCTGAAAGGCTGCTGGCTCACCATAGACGTCGATAGGTTGCGAGGGTCAACGTGTGAAGCACACCTGCGGACGACGTCCAAGGGCTGCTGCGGTGCCCAAGGACACACGCAGGTGCTGTTCGGCCACTGCAGCGGGAGCGTCACCGATCACTTGCCGGTGCCGGCGCTCGACGATCTGAATGAGGCGAGCAATCGCGTTGGTGCGGTGCGGTCGTGCAAATCTGCCGCACTGCATAGGATGAAGCGTCGGCGATTACGTCGGCGGGGCCGTAAAGCACCAATCAATCAGCAGGTTAGATTGGCGCGCCCGGAAGGATTGATGCGCGCGCGCGGGCGCGCGCTCACCCCTACGGGACGCCC
>JBBDTC010000341.1:0-15005 GCA_040904625.1 Gammaproteobacteria bacterium | reverse complement strand
CGCGCCTTGCCAGCCGGGCGCCTCGACGCCCCGGATCGCCCAGTTATTCTGCGGCAAACCCTAACCGCCCTCGATCGCCGGCAGAAAGCGAACTTCGCTGTCCGCGCTCAATTCCTCGACGAACCAGTCCTGGATGATCTCGCCGTCGATGGCGACCGCGAAACCGTGCTGCAGCCGTGCGGCGATGCCTGGGCAACGCTGCTCGAGTCGGGCGACGAGGGCGCGGATGTCTGCAGCCTCGATTTCATGTTCGCTGACGCCGTCGGCGAAGGTACGTGCGACCTCGAATGGCAATACGACCTTCGCCATGGCTGACCGGATTACTTGCCGTCGATGATCGACAGCAGACGCGGCGGCGACAGCGGCAGGTCGGCGACACGCTTGCCGATGGCACGGGAGACGGCGTTGGCGACCGCGCCGAGCGGCGGCACGATGGGCGTCTCGCCGACCCCGCGGACGCCGTAGGGATGCCCTTCGTTGGGCACTTCGACCAGCACGGTATCGATCATCGGCAGATCGGATGCCACGGGCATGCGGTAGTCGAGGAAGCCGGTGTTCTGCAGCCGCCCTTCGGCGTCGTAGACATACTCCTCGTTCAAGGCCCAGCCGATGCCTTGGACTGCACCGCCCTGCAGCTGGCCCTCGACGTAGCTGGGGTGGATGGCTTTGCCGACGTCCTGGATGGCGGTGTAGCGGAGCACGGTCACCCGTCCGGTTTCGGGATCGACCTCGACGTCGCAGATGTGAGTGCCGAAGCCCGGCCCCGCGCCCTTGGCGTTGATATTGGCTTTGCCGCTGATGGCGCCGCCGGTCTTGTCGGCCTTGGCCGCGATATCGGCCATGGACAGCGGTTTGTGCTGATCGGATTCGATGCACACGGCGCGGCCATTCTCCCAGTCGACCTGGGCCAGATCGACGTCCCACATCTTCGCGGCACGCCGTTTCATGTCATTGACGGCATCCTGCGCCGCCTCGATGACCGCTTTGCCGGTGGCGAAGGTCACCCGGCTGCCACCGGTCAGCATCGAAAATGGCACTGATTCGGTATCGGCGATGATGGGCTTGATGTGCGCCACGTCGATGCCGAAGACCTCGGCCGCCATCAGGGCCATGGAGGCACGCGAGCCGCCGATATCCGGATTCCCGGTGACCACGATGACCGTGCCGTCGGGATTGACCATGACCTCGGCGCTGGAGCTGCCGCCGATGTTGAACCAGAATCCGGAGGCGACGCCGCGGCCCTGGTTGGGCCCGAGCGGGATCTGGTAGTGGGGATGGTTCTTCGCCGCTTCGAGGGTCTCGGCATAGCCGATACGGTTGAACTTCACCCCATAGGGTGCCTGTGTGCCTTCACGGGCGGCGTTTTTCAAGCGCAGCTCGATCGGGTCCATGCCGAGCTGCTGGGCCAGTTCGTCGAGCACGCTCTCGACCGCGAACGCCGCCACCGGTGCGCCGGGTGCGCGATAAGCGGCCGCCTTGGGCCGGTTGACGACGACATCCCAGCCGACACAGGAGACGTTCTCCATGTGGTAAGGCGCGAAACCCGTCATGCAGCCGAGCGCCACCGGCGAGCCGGCGAAGGCACCGGCTTCGTAATGCAGCTCGAGTTCGCCAGAGACCAGCGTGCCGTCTTTTCTGGCCCCGACTTTGGCGCGCGCAATGCCGCCCGAGGTCGGGCCGGTCGCACGCAGGACTTCGTCCCGCGTCATGGTCATCTTGACCGCGCGTCCGGCCTTCCTGGCCAGCATGACGGCGAGCGGTTCGAGATAAATTACGGTCTTGCCGCCGAAGCCGCCGCCGATCTCCGCCGGAATGACCTTGACCTTCGACTCCTCGATGCCGCAGAACTTCGCGGTGAAAGAGCGCACCATGAACTGGCCTTGGCTCGAACACCAGATGCTGACGTAGCCGTCGTTGGCCACGCTGGCGACGCAGGCGTGGGGTTCGATGTAGCCCTGATGGACGGTCTGGGTGGAGAATTCACGTTCGACGATGACTTCGGCATCGGCGAACGCCGCGGCCGGGTCGCCCAGGCGGAACTCGGTGCGCGCTGCTACGTTGGAGGGTTTCTCGGGTTTCGGTTCCACCCCGCTGGTGAAGAGATCCTTGTGCAGCAGCGGCGCGTTCTTCTTCAGCGCGTCGGCTACGCTCATGACCGGCTTCAACACTTCGTACTCGACTTCGACCAGCGCCGCGGCGCGCTCGGCGATGGCCGCGCTGGTGGCAGCGACCGCCGCCACGGCGTGCCCGTCATAAAGCACCTTGTCGCGTGCGATGACATTGCGCGACAGGTCGTAGTAGCTGACCACGACCTCACCGACGGCCTTGTCGGCGGGATCGATCTGGGGGAAATCCTGCCCGGTGACGACCGCCTTGACCCCAGGCACCGCGAGCGCCTTGTCGATGTTGATTTTCTTGATCCGGGCGTGGGCGTGCGGGCTGCGCACCACGCGGCCGAAGATCATGCCATTGACCGTGAAGTCGGCGCCGAAGTTGGCGCGGCCGGTGACTTTGTCGACGCCGTCCGGGCGTACCGGCCGCGTACCGATATGGCGGAACTCGCGGCCGCTGTAATCGATGATGCGGAGTTGGTTTTCTTCGTTACCCATGGCTCATGCTCCTCGCATTTCAGCGGCGGCGTTCATCACCGCGCGGATGATCTTGTCATATCCCGTGCAACGGCACAGGTTGCCGGCCAACCAGTAGCGGGCCTCGGTTTCGGTCGGATCCGGATTCTTCTCCAGCAGCGCCTTGGCGGCGACGATGAAGCCCGGTGTGCACACGCCGCACTGCAGGGCCGCTTCCTCCAGGAAGTGTCTCTGGATGGGATGCAGCTGCTCGCCCTGGGCGACGCCCTCGATGGTCTCGATGTTCGCCCCGTCTGCTTCGACGCCGAGCACGAGGCAGGCACAGACCAGGCGGCCGTCGAGCATGACGCTGCAGGCGCCGCAGTCGCCCGACGCACAGCCTTCCTTGCTGCCGGTCAGCTCGAGTTCGTCACGCAGACAGTCGAGCAGGGTTTGGCGGGTCTCGCACAGGAATTCGGTGGGGTCGCCGTTGATGGTAGTGGTGACATGATGTTTGGCCATCGGATTCTCCTAGGACTCAGGCTGCTCGGGCGCGCTCGAGCGCGATCAGCGCGGCGCGGCGGGCGAGCACGCCGGCCACCTTGGTGCGGTACTCGATGGTGCCGCGCTTGTCGTCGATGGGTTTGCACGCCGCACTGCAGGCGGCGGCCAACGCGTCGAGCGCGGTGTCATCGACGGTGCTGCCGATGAGCGCCTTGGCGGCGGCCTTGACCAGCAGCGGTTTGGCCGCAACGGCTCCCAGTGCGACGCGCGCTTCGGTGCACACACCCTTGCTGTCCAACACCAGACTGACGCCGGCCCCGACGACGGCGATGTCCATTTCGGTTCGCGGGATGAGGCGGAGATAGGCGTCGCCGGCACGCTTGGGCCGCTTCGGCAGGAAGAAGCTGACCAGCAGCTCATCGGCTTTCAGAGTGGTTTTGCCGGGACCGGTGACGATGTCCTCGACCTTCGCTTCACGGGTGCCCTTGGGCCCGGCGATGCGACAGGTGGCAGCAGCCGCAATCAGGCCCGGCACACTGTCCGCGGCAGGCGAACCGTTGCACAGATTGCCGCCCAGGGATGCCCGGCTCTGGATCTGGGTCGAGCCGATCAGTTCCAGGCCTTCGAGCACGCCCGGCCAGGCTTTGCGAAAAGCGGCGTTTTCACCGAGCGCCGCACCCGAGACCGCGGCGCCGACGCGAAAGCCGCCGTCTTCGCGCTTGATCCGGGTGAGCTCCGGAATGTGTTTCAAGTCGACAATGAGCCCGGGGTCGACGCGTCCGGCACGAAGCTGGACGAGGAGGTCGGTGCCTCCGGCGAGTACCCTGGCCTTGCCTTTGGCGCCGGCCAGGCATTTGACGGCTTCTTTGACCGTCGTCGGTGTAGCGAATTGCATATCGGACACGTTTCCCCCGTTGCGAATTCCTGATGAAACCCAGTCTTCTATCTTACACGCGAATCATCGCCGCCAAATCGATACGCGCGAACATGCCTTGGGCCTCGCCCTCAGCTCGGCAGGGCGAGCACGTTCTTGGCGATGATATTGCGCTGGATTTCGTTCGAGCCGCCATAGATGGGTGCTGGCCGGGCATTGTAGAACTGGCTCAGCACGTCGACCTCGGCGGCGCCGAGATCGATTTTGCCCAGCGTGGCGCCGTCCGCGCCGGCGGCTTCGACCATCAGTTCGGACAGCCGGGCGAAAGTCTCGGTGCCCCAAATCTTGAGTAGGGACACGTCGGGACCGAGTTGCTCGCCGCGCCGGACGATGTCGGCGAAGCGCTGGTAGGTCGATTCCAGGTCGAGCACGTCGAGCTTCAAACGCGTCAGGCGATCCATGAATGCCGGATCATCGTGGAGACCGGCCGCCGCCGCCAGCACTTCCAGGCGCTTCAGGCAGTACTGCGATTGTTTGGGGCTGCCGATGAATATGCGCTCGAAGCCGAGCAGGGCCTTGGCGATGGTCCAGCCGCGATTGATGCCGCCGACCAGACAGTCGGCCGGTACGCGGACCTTGTCGAGGAACACTTCGCAGAATTCCTCGTGGCCGGCGATATTGCGGATCGCTCGAATGGTAATGCCGGGCTGGTCGAGGTCGATCAGGAAAAAGCTGATGCCTTCCTGCGGCTTGCCTTCTTTCGAGGTTCGCGCCAGGCAGAACATGTGGGTCGCGTCCTGGGCGAGCGTAGTCCAGGTTTTCTGCCCGCTAATGACGAACTCGTCGCCGTCGGCCACCGCTTCGGTGCGCAGGCTGGCCAGATCGGAGCCGGCGTCGGGTTCGGAATAACCCTGGCACCAGACGTACTCACCGCTGAGGATCTTGGGCAGGTAGCGTTCGCGCTGCTCCTCCGTGCCGTGCCGGATCAGCAAGGGCCCGACCATCTGGATGCCCATGTCGGGCGCGCGGCCCACGCCCCAACGCTCTTGCTCTTCGATGAAGATGAGCAGCTTGGTCGGCGACAGGCCCATGCCGCCATGCGCGGCGGGCCAGGCCGGCGCGACCCAGCCCTTGGCCGAGAGCTTCACATACCACGGCTTGATTTCGGCCCAGCGCAGCCGTGCCGAAGGATAGCGCAATTCGGCCGGATACTCGGTTTCCAAGAAGCGCCGGACGAGGCGTCGAAAATCGTCGTCGCCGATGCTGTCCCATTCACCGTTGGCAGGTTCGGCCGGCAGCGGGCGGGTGCTCTTGCCGGGTTCGTCCTCCTCGTCGGTGAGGAGCGCGGTGAGATGCCTGACATGCTGACTGGCCGTGCCGTGGCGGGCCGCCAGTACGAGGGCTCGGTTGAGATACAGGCCGACGTCGCATTCGTCGGTATAGCCGATGGCACCGTGGAGCTGCACGGCCTGGCGCGCGATTTGCAGCGCGGCTTCGTTGGCGCGATATTTGGCGCGGCGCGCAGCGCGGGCGCGCGTACGGGCGTCGCGGGCACCGTCGAATTCGGTCAAGCATTCGGCGATTACGGCGCTCGCCACGATCTTCTGGATGTAGAGATCGACCGCACGATGCTGCAAAGCCTGGAAGCTGCCGATCGGGCGGCCGAACTGGCGGCGGGTCTTGAGATAATCGAGGGTGATGTCGAACAGTTGTTCGGCAAGGCCGACCAGGTAGGCACTGGCGGCGAGACTCGTCATCTCTCGGGCCTGGACGAGTGCGCCATGGACAGCTGGACCCCGGGCGAGAACGCGGTCGTCGGCGATGGCGACCCCGTCGCAGACCAGCGTCGCTGCACGGCTGCCATCGGCCACGGTGTGCAATTCGAGACCGAGCCCGGTGCTTCCGGCAGCGAGATGCAGCAGTGCCGGCTCGCCGTCTTCCTCGGCGACCACCAGCCAGCCGTCGGCCGTGTCGCCGAGCGGCACCTGACAGGCGCGTCCGTCAAGTCGGGAGCGGTCGCCCTGGCGGCGCAGCATCAGTTCACCGCCACCGCCGGCACGTTCGTCCGCGGCGGTCAGCGCCGCGGCAAGCAGTATCTCGCCGCTGGCGAGGCGCCCGGCGAGCGCTTCGGCCGAGGGCACCGCGGCGAGCAGCGCTGCCGCGCCGACGCCGCATTCCAGCATCGGCTCGGGTGCGATGACGCGGCCCAGTTCGCGGCATACGGCGCCGACTGCGCTGGCGCCGAGGCCCAGCCCGCCGCAGGCCTCCGGCAGCAAAATCGAGCCCCAGCCGAGTTCGCACATGGCTCGCCACTGGGTGCTGTCGAAAGGCGGAGCGCTGCCGCGCAGCGTGCGCAGCCGTGTCACCGGCAGCGAGCGGGCGCAGAAATCCCGTGCACTGTCGGCAAGCATGGTGATGGTCTCGCGATCAGCATCGGGATCGGTAGAGGTGGGGGGGTGGGCAGCGGCTGCCGTATCGCTCATCGGTAAAGTCTCCGGTTGGACATCGATCCGTCGCCAACAGTATAGGTAATTCGATTCCGGCACGGGCTCCTGGCGAAAGACGGCGAAGAGGTCAAGGACGGCGAAGGGCCCTTAGGGCCCGCGCAAGAATAAGTTCCCGATTGGGGCCGCCGATGCATCCTGCCTGGCGGCGTTGCTCGTCAGTTACATAGTCCCGCTATGCGCCCTCCTCGCGCCTTGCCAGTCAGGCCCCTCGACACCCCCAAGAAACGGGAATTATTCTTGCGCGGGCCCTTATACTGGGCGCGGTTTCCTTGGCGCCGCGCCGCATTCCTATCGTACTTCCGGAGCAAGTCATCGTGTCCCCAACCATCGTCAAACTCGAGCTGATCGAGGAATACATCGCCCTGGTGCAGCTCGCCAACCCGCCCGTCAACGCTCACAGCCAGCGCTTGCTGGAGGAAGTGGCATGGACTTTCGACACCATCAGCGACCGTGACGACATCCGTGTCGCCATTCTCACCGGGGAGGGCAAGTGCTTCTGTGCCGGTGCCGACATCAAGGAGCGTGTGGGCAAGAAGCGTGAACCCGGTGACCACTGGGCCAACAGCCGTCGCGCCCGCGAGGCCTACCACAGCATCATGGAATGCCAGAAGCCGGTGATCGCAGCGATCAACGGGCCGGCGCTCGGCGGCGGCCTGGCGCTCGCCGCATCGTGTGACATTCTGTTGGCCAGTGAGCAGGGTTGTCTCGGTCTGCCCGAAATCAATGTCGGCCTGCTCGGCGGTGGGCGACATTCGCAGCGCCTGTTCGGCCATTCCCGCCTGCGCCGCATGATGTTGACGGGAATGCGCATGTTCGGTCCCGAACTGTATCGTCTGGGTGTCGTCGAAGCCTGCACCGCGCCGCAGGCGCTGCTCGACGAAGCGCTCGCGATCGCGCGGGAGATCGCTGGCAAGAGCCCGGTCGCGACGCGGCTGGCCAAGCATGCCTTGAACCAGATCGAGGAGATGAGCCTGCGCGACGGCTACCGCTTCGAGCAGAGCATGACCGGCGAACTCGGCAAAACCGAGGATTCGCAGGAAGCAATGCGTGCCTTCGTCGAGAAACGCGCCCCGGTATTCAAAGGGCGTTGAGCAGGATGGCGGTACGCCTGCGGGATTTGCCGGGTCTCGATCGCCTGCTGCGTGAGGCCGCGGCTGCGGCGCTGATCGACGCCTATGGGCGCGAATTCGTCACCGTCGTGCTGCGCGAGTGCATCGATGCGCGGCGCGCAGCGCTGGGCGCCGGCCAGGTCGTCGCCACCGATGCCGAGACCTTGCTGGCCGATGCCGGGCAGCGGCTCGCCGAGTACCTGTCGGCGCGGCTCGAGCCGGTGTTCAATCTCACCGGTACCGTGTTGCATACGAATCTGGGTCGGGCGCCGTTGCCCGAGGAAGCCATTGCCGCGATGGCAGCGGTCGCGCGCGGCGCGTGTAATCTCGAGTACGACCTCGCGCGCGGTCGGCGTGGCGAACGCGATGCCCTGGTCGAAGATTGGATCTGTCGTCTGACCGGCGCTGAAGCCGCGACCGTGGTGAACAACAATGCGGCCGCGGTGCTGCTGGTGCTGAATACACTGGCGGCACGCCGCGAAGTGCCGGTGTCGCGCGGCGAACTGGTCGAGATCGGCGGCAGCTTCCGCATCCCTGACGTGATGGCTCGCGCCGGCGCCAGACTGGTCGAGGTCGGCACCACCAACCGCACCCACCGCACCGATTTCGAACAGGCGATCGGGCCGCGGACTGCGGCACTGATGAAGGTTCATACCAGCAATTACCGGGTCCAGGGTTTCACGGCGAGTGTGGACCAAAACGAACTCGCCGCCGTCGCCCGGGCTGCCGGACTGCCATTGGTGGTCGATCTCGGCAGCGGTACGCTGATCGATCTCGCGCAATTCGGTTTGCCGCATGAGCCGACCGTGGCCGCGGCGCTCGGCCACGGCGCGGACCTCGTCACGTTCAGCGGCGATAAGCTGCTCGGCGGTCCGCAATGCGGCATCATCGCGGGTCGCGCCGATCTCGTGGCGCGGGTGCGCAAGAATCCGATGAAGCGTGCGCTGCGCGTCGACAAGCTCATCCTCGCCGCGCTCGGCGCCGTGCTGAGACTCTACGCCGACCCGGCGCGGGTGGCCGAGCGGTTGCCGACGCTGCGCCTGCTGACCCGGCCAGCGGAAGCGATCGGCGCGCAGGCCCGGCGCCTGCGCCCACTGCTGGCCGAGTGCCTGGATGCGGCGGCCGAGGTGTCCGTGATTCCCTGCGCCAGCCAGATCGGCAGCGGCGCGCTGCCTGTCGAGCAACTGCCCAGCGCTGCCTTGAGCGTGCGTCTGCCGGGCGCCGGCGGGCGTGCTCCCGAACGCCTGGCGGCGCGTTTTCGTGCGTTGCCGGTGCCGGTCATCGGGCGCGTCACGGACGGCGCGTTCGTCATGGATTTGCGCTGCCTCGACGACGAGGCCGGCTTTCTCGGGCAATTGGCCCTGCTCACCTCAGGCGCCCGCGGCACGTGATCGTCGCCACGGCGGGCCATGTCGACCATGGCAAAACGCTCCTGGTCCATACCTTGACCGGCACGGATACCGATCGTCTGCCCGAGGAAAAGAGCCGCGGTTTGACCATCGAACTGGGTTTCGCGTATCACGACCTCGGTGACGGCCGCACGACCGGCTTCGTCGATGTACCGGGCCATGAGCGCTTCGTCCGCACCATGGTCGCCGGCGTCAGCGGCATCGATGTCGTGATGCTGGTCATCGCCGCTGACGACGGCCCCATGCCGCAGACCGCAGAGCACCTCGCCATTCTCGATCTGCTCGGTGTCACCCGCGGTGTCGTCGCCCTGACCAAGATAGACCGCGTCGATGAGGCTCGCGTGGCTGCGGTCACCGCCGAATGCCGCGCGCTGCTCGCGCCGACCGCCCTGGCGGAGCTGCCGATCGTGGCGCTGTCGGCGATGACCGGCGCCGGCATCGACGAGCTGCGCGCGGAACTCCTGGCGCTCGCCCACAGCGTGCCGCCGCGCACCGCCGCGGGCGGCTTCAGGCTGGCCGTCGACCGCAGCTTTCTGCTCAAGGGTGCCGGCCGGGTGGTCACCGGTACCGTGTTCGCCGGCGCCGTGGCCGTCGACGACACGCTGGCGCATATCCCCGCCGGCGGCACGCTGCGTGTACGCGGCATCCATGCCCAGAATCAGGCGGCTGCGCGCGCCGTGGCGGGGCAGCGCTGTGCATTGAACCTGGCCGGCGCCGGCTTGCGCGAGGGTGATCTGCACCGCGGTGACTGGGTGGTCGACCCGCAGCTCGCGTTCACCACGCGCCGCCTCGACGTCGAGGTTCGCGTGCTCGCGAGCGAAGCGCGTGCGCTGCGTAACCGCACGCCGGTCCATGTGCATGTCGGTGCGGCCGATGTCACCGGGCGTCTGGTGACCTTCGACGGTGCCGCCATCCCGGCGGGCGGCAGCGCGCTGGGGCAGTTGCTGCTCGACCGGGAACTGCACGCCGTGCGCGGCGATCGCCTGGTGCTGCGCGATCAGTCGGCGCAGCGTACCTTGGGGGGCGGCACTGTCATCAATCCGCTGCCGGTGGTGCGCGGACATGGACGGCGTGAACGGCTCGCCTATCTTGAAGCAATGCGCGCCGGCGATGCGGCCAGCGCGCTGAACGCGGCGCTGGCGGCCTGCCCGGACGGGATCGAGTTCGCGCCGTTTGCCCAGGCCTGGAATCTCGATGCCAGCGCGCGCCGTGCCTTGCTCGAGGCGGTAGCACACGTCGCGATGAACCAGACGTCGGGTCTGCATGTCCTGTCCCGGACCCGCTGGCAGACGGTGCGTGACCAGGTCGTGCCGGCGTTGCGGCGCTGTCATCAGGCGGCGCCGGACCGTGCCGGCGTGAGTCCGGCCGATCTCGCCCGGGCCCTGCCGGAGCGCGTGCGCGCGAGCCTGTTCGAAGCGCTGGTGGACGACTTGATCGCCGCGGGTGACATCGAGCGCCAGGGTGGGTGGCTCCGCGTGCCGGGACATGCCGCGCGCCGCAGCGCGGCTGACGAGGCGCTATGGCGGCGCGTCGAACGCCTGCTCGACGTGCCGGACGGCAAGGCACCGGTGGTGCACGACATGCTCGCCACGCTGCGCCTGGAACTCAAGCCGGTGGAAGCTTTCCTCGCGCGTTCGGCACAACAGGGCTATCTGGTGCGCGTCAGCGCCAAGCGCTATTTCCTGCCGCACACCGTCGCCGGCTTCGAACAAGTGGTACTCGAACTCGCCGCGACCCGTCCCGGGGGCACATTCACCGTCGCCGATTTTCGCGATCGTACCGGCATCGGGCGCAATGCGGTCGTCGAGATCCTGGAATATTTCGATCGCATCGGCTTGACACGACGCCAGGGTGAGGTGCGCAAGCTCATCAAGGCTGGCGCGCAGCCGGAATCGCGTTGAAACCGACACCGAACAGGCAAACAGGGGAGACAGGCATGGATCAGATTATGGATGTCGAGACACCGGCGGGGCGCCTCGCCGGGCGCTACGACAGCCGCTTCAAAGAGGTGGCGGAGACTTTCGTCGCCAATTTCCGTGAGCGTGACGAAGTCGGCGCGAGCTGCGCCATCACCCTCGACGGCACACCGGTAGTCGACCTGTGGGGCGGCCGGCGTGGTCGCGACGGCGAAGCATGGACGGAAGACACGCTGTGCACGGTGTTCTCGGCGACCAAGGGCGCGATGGCGCTGTGCGCGCACATGCTGGCCGCCCGCGGCAAGCTCGATCTCGATGCGCCGGTGACCGACTATTGGCCTGAGTTCGGCCAGGGCGGTAAGAGCGGCGCACGGGTATCGATGACGCTCGATCACAGCGTCGGCGTGCCGCATGTGCGTGAACCGCTGCCGCCGGGCGCCTTCTACGACTACGACTACATGGTCGAGCGCGTCGCTGCCGAGCCGGCCTTCTGGGAGCCGGGCACGCGCGGCGGCTACCACGCCATCACCATGGCCTGGACGGTCGGAGAACTCGTCCATCGGGCCGCAGGGCAACGACTCGGGCGCTATTTCGACGAGCAGGTCGCGCGCCCGCTCGGGCTCGATTTCTGGATAGGCGCGCCCGCCGCGGTCGCGCCGCGCATTTCTCCCATGGTGGCGGCCGTGCCCGATGAGCCCTGGCTGGCGACGCGCTTCGTGCGCGCGGCGCTGGGCGCCGAGCAGAATCCGACCTGGCTGTTCATGCGTGATTTCCTCATGCTCGATCCGAACACCCCGCAATGTCATCAGGCCGAGGTCGGCTCGGCCAACGGGGTGAGCAATGCGCGCGGGCTGGCCGGCCTGTACACACCATTGGCACTCGGCGGCAGCCAGGGCAAGCTCGAACTCGTCGATGCCGACACGCTGGCGCGAATGGGGCGGGTCAGCATGGCGTCGCATGACGATGCGACCTTGCTGGTGCCGAGCCGCTTCGCGCTCGGTTACATGAAAAGCACCGACAACCGCCGTGTGCCGGAGACGGTCAATTCGAGCATGATTCTCTCCGAGCCGGCATTCGGGCATGTCGGTGCCGGTGGTTCGCTCGGCTTTGCCGATCCCGACTGCCGCATGGGTTTCGGTTACGCCATGAACCGCATGGGCACGGGCATCCTGCTCAACGATCGTGGCCAGAGCCTGGTCGACGCGGCCTACCGGGCGGTCGGTTATCGCTCCAATGCGAGCGGTGCCTGGGTGATGTGACTTCGGTGATGTGGCATCAAAACGGAAACACCAGCGGCACGAGGAGATTGCACAAGCCCATCGTCACCAGGGCCAGCGGCACACCGACGCGCAGGAAGTCGAGCAGATCGTAATTGCCCGGGCCGACGACGAGTGTATTCACCGGTGACGATACGGGCGTCATGAAAGCGGTCGACGCGGCCAGCGCGACGGTCATCGCAAAGGGGTAGGGCGAGACGCCGAGTTCGGCGGCGACCGCCAGCGCCACCGGCGCCATCAGCACCGCGGTCGCGGTGTTCGAAATGAAACTGCCCAGCACCATGGTCAGGGCAAAGATGGCGGCGAGCGCGAGGCGTGGGCTGGCGTCACCGACGCCTTGCAGCAGCGCGTCCGCGGCCAGATCGACACCGCCGGTCTTCTGCAGTGCCAGCGAGAACGGCAGCATGCCGACGATCAGAATCAGACTCTGCCAGTGGATGGATCGGTAGGCATTGTCCATGTCCACGCAGCCGGACCAACCGAGCAGCAGGCAGCCGATCAGCGCTGCCTGCACATTGGGTACGATGCCAAACACCATCATCCCCACGACCAGCGCCAGGATGGCCACGGCGTGGGGTGCCCGCGACGGCACGGGTACCACTTCATCGAGTTCGGCCGGCAAGTCGAGCACCAGCAGCCCATCGTGATCGCGCTGCAGGCGACGGATGGCCCGCCACGGGCCAACGACCAGCAGCGTGTCGCCCAGGCGCAGCGGTTGCTCCAGAATGTTTTCCGTCTGTGCTGCATGGCCGCGTTTGAGGCCGATCACGGCCACATCGAAGACGCTGCGAAAGCGGGCCGAGACGATGGTCTTGCCGATGAGGGGGGAAACCGCCGGGATCATGACTTCGGCCATGCCGATGGTCTGCGAGTAGTCGGTGAAATAGTCGCCGGCCAGCGGCAGCCGGCGCAGATCGAAGCGTGCACAGGCGGCGTCTATATCGATGCCGCGATCGAGGATGTCGAGGAAGAGGACGTCGCCGGCTTCGAGTACCGTACTGGCTTCCGGCCGCACGATATCGGTACCGAAGCGCCGACGCCGTTCGATCGCCACGACATTGACCCCCGCCGAGCTCCGCAGGTCGAGGGATTCCAGGGTTTTCCCGGCCAGAGCGGAATGCGGTCGCACCTGCAACCGATACTCGCGTTCGGCCAGGCCATATTCTCCGATCCACTCGGCCAGGCGCGGTCGTTCGGGTCCGCGGCGTGCAGCCGGGGCCTTGCCCAGCCAACGCCGGGCGAATAACAGGTAGCCGACGGCAAGCAGCAGTATCGGTAGCCCGAACGGTGTGAAGGCGAAGAAGTGAAATCCGCTATGACCCTGGCGCAGCAGTTCGCTGTTGACGACGAGGTTGGGCGGGGTCGCGATCAGGGTCATCATGCCGCTGATCAGCGCGGCGATACTGAGCGGCATCATCAAGCGAGCGGGTGCGATGTCGGCATTGTGGGCAATGCGCAGCACGACCGGAATGAAGATGGCAACCACCCCGGTCGAACTCATGAACGAGCCGATGCCGCTGACTATGATCATCAGCAGACCGATCAGGTGCGCCTCCTGGCGTCCGGCCCGCTCGATCAGCAGGTCGCCAAGGCGCTGCGCGACCCCGGTGCGGACCAGGGCCTCGCCGACCACGAACAGGGCTGCGATGAGGATGATGTTGGGGTCGCTGAACCCGGCCAGCGCCTCGCTCACAGAGATGACGCCGGTCAGGGGCAGCACGGTCATCATGATCAGCGCGGTCGCGTCCATGCGCGGCCGGTTGACGGCGAACATCGCGATGGTCGCACCGAGCAGGGCGAGAACGAGGGCGAGGTCCGTGGTCATGCGGATGGGAATTTGCTGCAAAGTGGGGGGGGTCGGTTCATTGTCGCCCAAATTCGGTGCGTCCGCGAAGGGGCGTGCGCCGCGCCGGAGTCCTGAGATGCTGCTAGGATTAGCGGCGGAAGAGCATCGTCACCCGGTGGGGCGCCCGGTCTTCAAAACCGGTGAGGCGGCCGCATGGTTGCCTGGTGGGTTCGACTCCCACCTCTTTCGCCAATCATTTCTGCAGCGAGGACCGCGCATGATTCTGCAATCGAAACTCGAGGCTATCAAACAGGGCGCAATGAAGCGCATCCCGGCGGACAAGGCCGAGGTGATGGCTGCCGCGACCACGAACCTGCGCAACTCCGGCATTCTCGATGGTGTCATCAGCGCCGGCAGCAAGCTGCCCTCGTTCGCGCTGAGCAACCAGAACGGCGCCGAAGTGCGTTCGCAGGACCTGCTCGCGCGCGGCGCGGTGGTGCTGACCGTCTTTCGCGGGCACTGGTGACCCTACTGCAACGCGGAGCTGTATGCTCTGCAGGAAATTCTCGCGGACATCTCGGCCCGCGGCGCGACGCTGGTTGCACTGACCCCGCAGCTGCCCGAACTCTCGTCCGAGATGGTCGAAAAGCATGATCTGGGTTTCGATATCCTGAGCGATCCGGGCAATGCCTACGCGGCCCGGCTCGGCCTGCGCTTCGAAGTGCCGCCGGATCTGCGTGCCATCTATGCCAGTTTCGGCATCGATTTGCCGGCGTGCAACGGCGATGATTCCTGGACGCTGCCGATGCCGGGCCGGATCATCGTCGGTGCCGACGGCATCGTGCGTGACGTCGACGTCGATCCCGATTACACGGTGCGCCCCGAACCGGCTGCCACGGTGGCCAAACTGGCGGCGTTGTAGCGCGGCCGAGCGCCGGACGGCTCGTGTCCGGCGCTGCGCAACGCGGCCTGCGGGCGGGGCAGCTGGCGACTAATCTCAGTTCATACGTCGGATCTTATATCCCTTTGATTGAAGGGAACTTCTAGTGTCCCACT
>JBBDTC010000340.1:0-15060 GCA_040904625.1 Gammaproteobacteria bacterium | reverse complement strand
GCCAGGGCGTGGCTGCACCATGAGCGTCGCCGCGGTATTCGCGTCCCATACGCCGCTCAAGGATTACTACTCGCCCGGGCGCGCTATCGAACGGGAAGTCGACGACTGCTTGCGTGCGGTGCGTGCCTTTGTTGCCGATTTTGCCCCCGAACTCGTCATTGCGGTTGGCCCGGATCACTTCAACGGCTTCTTCTATCGGCTGATGCCGAGCTTCTGTATCGGCACGGCGGCGACCTCGGTAGGCGACTGGAACACGCCCGCCGGTCCCTTGCCGGTCGCCGCCGCGCTCGCCGAGGACTGCGCGCGCGCCGTTCACGCGGCCGGCGTCGACATCGCGTTGTCCCATCACATGGAAGTCGACCACGGCATCACCCAACTCCTGAATCAGATTTTCGACTGGGCGGCTTTGCCGCCGCTGCTGCCGATCTTCGTCAATTGCGCCGCGCCGCCCCTGCCGCCGCTCGCCCGGGTTCAAGCCTTGGGCGCCGCGCTCGGTGCGTTCGCCAGGGACTATCCCGGCCGGGTGCTGTTCGCCGCTTCGGGCGGCCTGTCGCATGATCCACCCATTCCGGGGTTGGCCGATGCGGCCCCGCCCGTGCGCGAGCGGCTCGTCATGGGCGGGGTACTGAGCCCGGCGGCACGGGCCGCGCGGCAGGAGCGTGTACTGACCGAAGCGACCAACCAGGTGGCCGGCACCAGCACCCGTCTGGCCCCCGACGCGGCCTGGGACGAAGCATTCCTGGCCCACCTCGAGGCGCGTGACTTCGCTGCCCTCCTTGGCCTGGACGATGAAGCCATTTCACGTCAGGCCGGTTGCGGCGGCCATGAGATCCGCTCCTGGCTTGCCGTTGCCGCAGCCGCTGACGCCGCCGGCTGCGGTGCCTTCGAGCGCCGCTACTACCGCGCGATCCCTGAGTGGATCACCGGTTACGGCGTGATGACGGCAGCGCCGAGTACAGCGCTTACCTGACACGGTCCTGTGGCAGAATGCCCCGCCTACCATCACGGCAGCGGGGGATCCGGCATGAAGCTCAGCACCGATCGCATTCTCACCACCCACGTCGGCAGCCTGCCCCGCCCCGACCATCTGGCCGATACCCTGCTCGCGCGCGAGCACGGTGAAGCCGTCGACGAGGCCGCTTTCGCCGCCGCCGTGCGCCAGGCCGTGCATGACGTGGTGCGCCGCCAGGTGGCCGTCGGTATCGACATCGTCAGCGACGGCGAGATGGCCAAGATCGGCTATTCCACCTACATCAAGGATCGCTGTACCGGCTTCAGCGGCGACAGCCCGCGCCGCCCGCCGGCCGATCTCGCCCGCTTCCCCGATTTTATGGAAATGCAGGCGCGCAGCAACCAGGCGCCGTCGATCCGCCGCCCGGTCTGTACGGAGGCCATCACCATCAAGGACCGCGGCCCGCTGCTGACCGACATCGAGAATTTCCGCGCTGCATTAGCCGGCGCCGGCGCCGTCGATGCATTCATGAACGCCTCTTCCCCCGGCGTCATCTCGGCCTTCCTGCCGAACGAGTATTACCCCACCGAACAGGCCTATCTCGAAGCGCTCGGCGACGTGATGCGCGATGAATACGAGACCATCGTCGAGGCCGGTTTCGTGCTCCAGATCGATTGCCCCGATCTGGCCATGGCGCGGCACACCCAGTACAAGGATCTCTCCGACGACGCCTTCGTCCGCCAGGCCGGTGCCCAGGTCGAGGTCCTCAACGCCGCGCTTGCCAACGTGCCGGCCGATCGTTGCCGCATACACATCTGCTGGGGTAACTACGAGGGCCCGCACGATTTCGATATCCCGCTGGCGCGGATCGCGAACGTCCTGATCCGGGCCAAGCCACAGGTGATGTCCTTCGAAGGCGCCAACCCGCGCCATGCGCACGAATGGTCGGTCTGGGGTGACATCGATTTGCCCGAGGACAAGGTCCTGATGCCCGGCGTCATCGACACCTGCAGTAATTACGTCGAGCATCCCGATTACGTTGCCGAGCGCATCTGTCGCTATGCCGACGTGGTCGGCCGCGAGCGGGTGTTGGCCGGTACCGATTGCGGATTCGCCACGTTCACACGCTATGGGCGGGTCGCCCCCGAGATCGCGTTCGAAAAATTGAAGGCCCTGGCCGCCGGCGCCGAGATCGCTACGCAGCGCTTGTGGGGGCGGTGAGGGGCCCTTTGCGCGGCGCGACGCCAGCTGAGCCGTAAGCCAAACCATGTTCCCGATTCGAGACGACAATCCGCAAGTCCTGACGCCCTATGTCACCTACGGCATCGTCGCGCTGAACGTACTGATCTGGCTGGGCGTGCAGGGTGCGGGCGCCGGCATGCCGCTGGCGCAGTCGATTTGCACGCTGGGCCTGGTGCCGGGCGAGTTGCTGGGCAGCCTGCCGGCCGGTTTCGCCGTCCCGATCGGCGAGGGGCTCGCCTGTGTGGTCACGACGGATCCGAACCCGTCTTCATTGTTGACCCACATGTTCCTGCACGGCAGCTGGCTGCATCTGCTCGGCAATCTGTGGTTCCTGTGGATCTTCGGCGACAACGTCGAGGATTCGATGGGGCACTTGCGCTTTGCCGTCTTCTACGTTCTGTGCGGGCTGGCTGCCGCCGCCCTGCAGATTGCATCCGGACCGACCTCCGGTGTGCCCATGGTCGGTGCCTCGGGCGCGATCGGAGGTGTCATGGGCGCCTACGTCGTGCTCTATCCCTGGGTCAACGTGCACATGCTGTTCTGGTTCGGCTTCTACGTCACCACGTTCGCCATCCCGGCCGTGTGGATGCTCGGTTACTGGTTTCTGGTCCAGATGGTGAGCGGGCTGGCCTCGGGTACCGGCCAGGGCGGCGGGGTGGCGTTCTGGGCCCACGTCGGCGGATTTCTGGGCGGCGCCATCCTGATCTTCGCCTTCCGCGATCCGCGTCTGCTCGCGCGCCATCCCTACTACGGCTGGCGCGGGCGATCCTCGTCGCCATACCGGCGGCTGCGTTGAAGCCGCTGCGTCATTCAGGCCGGTAACGCGGGAAATGGCCGCGTTGCCGCCGTGAGCCGGATTGCGCGGCTTTGCGCTTTGCTCTCAGGCGTCGAACAGTGCGCCGTAGCTGTCATCATTGAAGCCGACTATGACCGTCTTGCCGCTGACCAGCGTCGGGGCGCGCAGATTGCCGGTCGGCCCCAGCATGGCATCGATGACTTCATCGGCCGGTTTGCCGCCCGTGGTGTAGCGGTCGACCTTCTTGCCTTTGGCGACGATGACAGTGGTGGCGGCCGCCGCCAGGCGGCGCGCATCCTCGGCGCCGAGCTTGCGCGAAGCCGGCACCGTCTCGGTGGGCGTGAGCCCGCGGGCATCCAGAAACTTGGACGCTCTGGTACAGCTGGTTCATCCCTTGCGGTGGTAATACCACTTGATGTCTCGGGGCATGGTGTCGCTCCGTCGGTTTGGCTTCGAACATTGGATTGCAGCGCCGAGCATACCCGACGGCGAGGGCGGGAAGGAACGCACGGCGCCCGGGCACGGTCGCTGCCGCCGCGCTTCAGCCCCATGTAGGGCGAGGTTATGATGTGCGCCCGGCGCCGGCCCCGGTCCATATGGATCGCCCGCAGCAGCCGAAAAGGAGAAGGAGATGAGCGATATCTACATCGCCGGCGTCGGCATGACGCATTTCGGCAAACATCTCGAACGCAGTCTCAAGGATTTGACCGGCGACGCGCTGGCCCAGGTCCTCACCGATGCCGGCTGTGAACGCGGCCAGATCGAGGCGGCATTCTTCGGCAACTGCGTGCAGGGCCATATGGAAGGGCAGGACATGGTGCGCGGTGAGATTGCGCTGCGGGCCCACGGCATCGAGGGCGTGCCGGTGATCAACGTCGAGAACGCCTGCGCGACCGCTTCGACCGCCTTCCACATGGCCGTGAGCTATGTCAAAGCGGGCGCCGCCGACATCGTCCTCGCTATCGGCGTCGAGAAGATGTTCTCCGCCGACAAGGAACGCATGTTCAGCGCCTTCGACGGTGCCTGGGACGTCCACGATGTCGAGGGCAGCAAGGCGATATTCGTCGAGATGGCCAAAGGGGTGGAAGTCCCCGAGGGTTCGACCTCGCCGCGCCCCTACAGCGTGTTCATGGACATCTACGCCGGCTTCTGCCGCATGCACATGCGCGAATTCGGCACCACCCAGGCCCAGCTCGCCGAAGTGGCAGCGAAGAACCACGCGCATTCGACCGGCAACCCCAAGTCGCAGTATCAACGCGCCTTCTCGGTCGAGGAAGTACTCGCCGCCGCGCCCATCACCTACCCCCTGACCTTACCCATGTGCTCGCCCATCAGCGACGGCGCCGCTGCCGCGATCATCTGCAACGCAGCCGGTCTGGCCCGCTTGCGAGGTAGCCGCGAGCGCAGCTGCCGGGTGCTCGGTAGCGTCATCCAGTCGGGCAGCAATCGCGGCATCACCGAATTCGACAAGCATGCGAGCCGCCTGGCGGCACAGAAGGCCTACGAGCAGGCCGGGCTGGGCCCCGCGGACATCGACGTCGCCGAAGTGCACGACGCGACGGCCATGGGCGAGATCATCGAACTCGAAGCACTGGGCTTGTGTGAACTGGGCCAGGGCGGCCCGGACGCGGCGCGCGGCGATACCCGCCTCGGCGGCCGCCTGCCGGTCAACCCCTCGGGCGGGCTCGAGTCCAAAGGCCATCCGATCGGCGCTACCGGTCTCGGCCAGATCTACGAGCTGGTGCTGCAGCTCCGCGGTGAAGCCGAGGGCCGCCAGGTCGAGGGCGCGAAAATCGCCATCGCCCAGAACGGCGGCGGCATGGTCGGTATCGAGGAGGCGGTGACCTGCGTCAACATCATCGGGCGATGATCCTCCTCCGGTTCGAATTGCACGAGGGCATCCGCCGCGAGCGTGGCTGGCAGCCGGTCGGACGCAGGGATTTTAGTCCGCCCGGCTGCCAGACCCTGACCGAATAGACGAGAACATCATGGTCATCCCGCTCGGACAATTCATCCTCGGCCTCGACGGCAGCGCCCTGCCCGAGCGCGAACGAATCGGGGGCAAGGCCTGGTCGGTTGCGCGCATGCAGAGCCTGGGCCTGCCGGTGCCACCGGCCTTCGTCATCACCACCGACGCCTGCCGCGCCTACCTCGAGGCGGGGCGTTTCCCCGACGCGCTCGAAGCCGATCTCGATACCGCCATCGCCTGGCTGGAAGCCGAGAGCGGGCGCACGCTCGGCGGCACCGACGCGCCGCTGTTGGTCTCGGTGCGTTCGGGTGCGGCTGTTTCCATGCCCGGCATGATGGACACCGTGCTCAATCTCGGCATCGATGCCGACACCGAGGCTGCACTCGCTGCCGCCGCGGGCGACCCGACCTTTGCCCGCGATACCCACCGGCGCTTCCTCGAACTCTATGCCAGCATCGTGCTCAAACTCGCCCTGGACACCACGCACACGGCGACCCCGGACGAACTGACCGCCGCCATCGCGGCGCAGGGCGGCAGCATACCCGCCACGCCTCGTGAGCAGCTCCACGCCGCGGTCGAAGCCGTGTTTGCCTCGTGGAATTCGCGCCGCGCGAAGAAATACCGCAAGCATCACGACATCCCCGACAGTCTCGGCACCGCGGTGACCGTGCAGGCCATGGTCTTCGGCAATCTCGACGACGAATCGGGCACGGGCGTACTGTTCTCGCGCAATCCCCTGACCGGCGAACCCGTGCCTTACGGCGAGTACCTGCATCGCGCCCAGGGTGAGGACGTCGTCTCCGGCAAGTTCACTCCCGAGCCGCTGTCGGCCTTGGAGCAAGCCCTGCCCGAGGTCCATGCGGAACTCATGGCCGCCGCCGAGCGCCTCGAAGCCGAGAACGGCGACGTCCAGGATATCGAGTTCACCGTCCAGCACGGCCGGCTCTATCTGCTGCAATCGCGCGCGGCCAAGCGCGCGCCGCAGGCCGCCGTGCGCTTCGCCACCGACATGGTTGCCGAAGGGCGCATAGACGCCGCGACGGCGCTCTCGCGCCTCAGCGCCGAACAGGTGCGGACACTGTTGAAGCCGCGTCTCGCCGCGGGCGCGGAAGCGGGAGCCGAAGTCGCCGCGCGCGGTGAAGTCGCCTGCCAGGGTGTCGGCGTCGGCGTGGTGGTGAGCGATTCGGACGAGGCCGAGCGCCGCCATGCCAACGGTGAGGCCGTGGTGCTGGCGCGGGCGACGACCAGTCCCGAAGATCTCCACGGCATGATTGCCGCGGTGGCGGTGATTACCGAACAGGGCGGCTCGACCTCGCATGCGGCGGTGGTCTCGCGTGCGCTCGGCGTGCCCTGTCTGGTCGGCTGTGGCGACGGTACGGTGAGTTCGCTGGCCGGGCGCGAGGTGACCGTCGATGCCAATGCCGGCGTCGTCTATGATGCCGCGCTGGTCGTCGAGATGTCGCACGAAAGCGATGACCCGCGGCTCGCTGAATTGACTGTCTGGGCAGCACAGCGATGCCCGATCACGGTCCTCGCCAGCGACGATCCGGCGGCTGCCGAGGCGATCGATCTCGATCCGATCGAGGGTATCGAAGATGCGGAGAAGCTGCCGGAACTCCTGGCCGGCAAGCGCATGGTCCGCGGCGGCGCGGTCGAGAGTGATGCCGGTGTCGCAGCCGCGCTCGCAGCCGGCGTCACTACCATCGTCGCGCGCCACCCGCTGCCGGTGATGCTGGCTGCGATCCAGGCGTCGACCAGGACGCAGACCTGAACGAAACGTAATTGAACGAGCTGAGGAAGCGCTGCCATGAGCAAGCCGACCCGTGACGACATCGAAAACCTGATCGAGCTGTTCGAGCGCTCGGCGTGGCAAGAGATGCACCTGAAGACCGCTGCGCTCGAGGTGTTCCTGTCCCGCGATCCGAAGGCGACGGGACCCGCGGTGGCCGCTGCAGCAGCGCCGCCGGCGCCGCCGGCGACCACCGCCGCAGACCAATCGACGGCGTCAACGCCAGCGCCGCACATGGCAGCCGCGGTGACCGCCCACGACATCGCCATCCCGGCCGGCATGGTCGCGGTGCGCGCACCCAACCTCGGCACCTTCTATCGCGCCCCCAAACCCGGTGCACCGCCTTATGTGGAGATCGGCCAGAAGGTCACAGCCGATACCGAAGTCTGCCTGATCGAAGTGATGAAGCTCTTCACGCCGGTCAAGGCCGGCATCGACGGCACGGTGCGCGAACTCTGTGCTTCCGATGGCCAGATGGTCGAGTACGAACAAGTGCTCGTCATCGTCGAACCCGATGCGTGATCGTAGCGGGAGCTTGCCGCGATGAGCCTACGACGCGTGCTGGTCGCCAACCGCGGCGAAATCGCGGTGCGCATCATCCGCGCGGCCCATGCACTCGGCATCGAAGCGGTACAGGCGGTGTCAGCCGCCGATCGTGACAGCACCGCCGCGCGCATGGCCGATCGCGTGGTCGTGCTGGGACCCGCACCGTCCAAGGCCAGCTACCTCGATGCCAGGCTCGTCGTGCATGCGGCCAAGGCGAGCGGCTGCGATGCGTTGCACCCGGGCTACGGCTTCCTCTCCGAGCGAGCCGCGCTGGCGCGCCTGTGCGCCGACGAGGGTATCGTCTTCGTCGGCCCCGATGCGGACATCATCGATGCGCTCGGTGACAAGCTCCGCGCGCGCGCCATCGCCGCCGACGCGGGCGTGCCGCTGGTGCCCGGCACCGATCAAATCGCCTCGGCCGCGGAGGCACGCAAGGCGGCGGCCAAGCTCGGCTTTCCGGTGGTGATGAAGGCCTCGGCCGGCGGCGGCGGGCGCGGCATGTTCGTCGCCCGCGACGACGCCATGCTCGATGCCTCGTTCGAAAAGGCCAGCACCGAGGCGCTCGAGGCCTTCGGCGACGGCACGCTCTACATGGAGCGCTACGTCGAGAACGCGCGCCATGTCGAGGTGCAGGCAGCGGGCGACGGCGCCGGGCGGGTGGTGCATTACGGCGAACGCGACTGTTCGGTGCAGCGGCGCTATCAGAAAGTCGTCGAAGAAGCGCCCTGTGCGTTGATGCCGGACAAGCTCCGCGGCGAACTGCACACCGCCGCAGTAAAGCTGCTTGCGGCACTGAAGTACAAGAATGCGGGCACCGTCGAATTCCTCTACGACGTGCCGCGCGAAGCGTTCTACTTCATCGAGGTGAATACCCGCATCCAGGTCGAGCACCCGGTGTCGGAGCAGATCACCGGCTGCGACCTGGTCCAGACCCAGTTCCGCATCGCCGGCGGCGAGAAGGGCGCATTGCCGCGCCAGGATCAAATCCATCTCGCCCGCCACGCCATCGAATGCCGCCTCAACGCCGAGGATGCCGCGCGCAATTTCCAGCCGAGCCCCGGGCGCATCACGCGCTGGGCGCCGCCGAGCGGTGCCGGTATCCGCGTCGACAGCCACTGTACCGACGGCTACCTGGTGCCGCCCTATTACGATTCGATGATCGGCAAGCTCATCGTCACCGCGGCCGATCGCGAGGCCTGCGTTGCCCGCCTCGCCGACGCGCTCGAAGATTTTCACATCGACGGCCTCGTGACCAACCTGCCGCTGCTGCGCTACATCGCGCGCCATGAAGATTTCATCGATAACCGCATCCATACCCGTTGGCTCGAGCAGACGCTGCTGCCGGCCTTCGAGAACAGCATCAAGGAGTAGCCATCATGGCGCACATCGAATTCCTCGACGAGACCATGCGTGACGGCCAGCAGAGCCTGTGGGGCATGCGCATGCAGGCCGGTATGGCGCTGCCGGTCTCCCCGACCATCGATCGCACCGGTTACCGGGTCATCGATCTGACCGGCTCGTCGATGTTCGAATGCCTCATCAAGTACTGCTACGAGAATCCCTGGGAAGGCCTGGATCTGCTGGTGCAGTCGATGCCGCGCACGCGGATCCGCGGCGGCATGCGTTCGAACGCCTCGGTCACCTTCGGCGTCACCCCCGATTCGCTGATGGATGCCTGGATGCGCCAGCTCAACGTGCATGGCGTGCGCAGCTTCTGGGTTTACGACGTGCTGTTCAATAACGACAAGACCAAGCGCCTGGCAAAAATCGCCAAGGAGTTCGGCTCCGAAGTGGCCGGCGCGATCATGTTCACGCTCAGCCCGGTGCACACCGACGCCTATTACGCCAAGCAGGCCGACGAACTCGCCGCCTGCGACGATATCGACACCATTCTGCTCTACGATACCGCCGGGGTACTCGAGAAAGAGCGCCTCACCACGCTCGTCCCCGCGATCAAGGCCAAGGCACGCGGCAAGCCCATCGAATTCCATTCGAACAACCTGCTCGGCCAGTCGGCCAAAGCCTATATCGATGCGGTCGAACTGGGTGTGACCATCCTGCATACCGCGGTGCGGCCGATGGCCAATGGGCCTTCGGTACCGTCGGTCGAGATCATGACGCGCAACATGGAACTCCTCGGCCACACCCACGATCTCGACACGAGCCTGTTCAAGCCGGTCGCCGATCATTTCGAGAAAGTCGGCAAGGCGGCCGGTTTCCTCGTCAATCAACATGCCGAATACGATGTGCTCTCACTCCAGCACCAGGTGCCGGGCGGCATGGTCGGCACCTTGAAAGCCCAACTCGTGCAGCACAATATGAGCGAGCGTCTCGACGAAGTGCTGGCCGAGACGGCGGTCGTGCGCCGTGAACTCGGTTATCCCGGCATGGCCACCCCGTTCAGCCAGCTGGTCGGCACGCTGGCGGTGTTGAACGTCATCAGCGGCAAGCGCTATGCGTCGATCCCGGACGAAGTCATTCAGTACTGCGCCGGTTTCTACGGTCAGCCCGCAGGTCCAGTCGACCCGGAAGTCATGGACCGCATCATGTCCTCGCCGCGCGCCAAACAGGTCGCCGGCAACCCGCCGCCGCAGCCGACCATCGAAGAGCTGCGCAAGGAATACGGCACCGAGGACGACGACGAACTCATCCTGCGCGCGCTGGTGCCGGGTGAAGGCCTGGAAAAGATGCGCACCAGCGGCCCGGTCAAGACCAGCTATCCCTATCTGTCCTCGCCGGAGCTCGACCAGGCCGCGCGCCTGATGAAGCTGGCCACCGCGCCGGTGGTCCAGATCAAGTCTGCCGAGTTCGAGCTCAATTTGAGGAAATCGCAATGAGCGCACGCCGCGCCGTCATCGTCGACATCGTGCGCTCGCCTTTCGGCCGCGGGCGCGAGACGGGCGCGTTGGCCGGGCTGCATCCGGTCGATCTCTACGCCCATGTGATCAGCGCACTGGTCGAGCGCACCGGCATCGATCCGGCGTTGATCGAAGATGTCATCACGGGCTGCGTGATCCAGGTCGCCGAGCAGTCCGGCAACATCGGCCGTCAGGCCGCGCTCGCCGCCGGCCTGCCCGAGTCCGTGCCGGCGGTCACGCTCGATCGCAAATGCGGCTCGGCTCAACAGGCCATGGACTTCGCCGCCCAGGGCGTCATCGCCGGCGCTTACGACATGGTCATCGCCGGCGGAGTGGAGATGATGAGCCTGGTGCCGATGCGTATCAATCGCATGGGCAAGGACAACGAGGGCGAGCGCTTCCACGCGCGCTACCCCGAAGGCCTCGTCCGCCAGGGCATTTCGGCCGAACTCATCGCCGCGCGCTGGGGTCTCGATCGCGAAGCGCTCGACCGGTTTTCCCTGCGCTCGCACCAGCGTGCCGGCGCGGACCGGGACGGCGCCGCGCGCGACATCGTCCCCGTCGACGTCACCGGCGCCGATGGCCGCACGCGTACCGTCAGCACCGATGAAGGCGTGCGCGCGGATTCCACGCTGGAGAAACTGCTGAGCCTCAAGGCGGCGTTCGAAGATGCGGATCTGGCCAAGCGTTTCCCGGAGATCCATTGGAGCGTGACCGCCGGCAACGCCAGCCAGGTCACCGACGGCGCGAGCGCGATGCTCATCGTCGAAGCACAGACCGCCGCCCGCCTCGGCCTCACGCCGCGCGCCGCCGTCACCCATTTCGCCGTCGCCGGCGACGATCCGGTGATGATGCTGACCGCCATCATCCCGGCCACGCGCAAACTTCTCGCCCGCGCCGGCCTCGAACTTGCCGCTATCGATGCCTACGAAGTCAACGAAGCTTTCGCCTCGGTGCCGCTCGCCTGGGCCAAGGAGCTCGGCGCCGATCCCGAACGGCTCAATGTCTTCGGCGGCGCCATCGCGCTCGGCCACCCCGTCGGCGCCTCGGGCGGACGCCTGGTCGCCAACCTGCTCCGCGCGCTCGAAGCCGGCGGCGGGCGCCGCGGCCTGGTCACCATGTGCGAATCCGGCGGCATGGCCAATGCCACCCTGATCGAAAGGCTGTGAAGCTGAATCTCTCAATCTCGAGGAATACGCCATGACCGGCAGAGTACAAGACAAGGTGACCATCATCACCGGTGCCGGCAGCGGCATCGGCGCGGCCTGTTTCGAGCTGTTCGCACGCGAAGGCGCGACGGTCATCGGCTGCGGGCGGCGTCTCGAGCCCTTGCAGGAACGCCTCGCCGAAGTCGAAGCGGCCGGCGGCCAGGGCATGGTCGTCCCGGCCGATCTGTCGAAATGCGAGGACGCCGAACGCGTCGTCGCCGAGACCGTCAAGGCCTACGGCCGGGTCGACATCCTCGTCCACTCGGCCAGCGTCGGTTGGAGCTGGGGCAACACCAGCAAGGATTCGATGAACGATCTCGCCACCACGCCGCCCGACAAATGGAACGAGGTCATCGGCATCAACCTGAACGCTGCCTATTACATGAGCCACGGCGTGCTCCAGCACATGCTGCCGGCCGGCAAGGGCGCCATCGTCAACGTCGCCAGCATCTCCGGCATGGTCGGCATGCAGAGCGCCCACACCTATTGTTCGGCCAAGGGCGGTGTGATCAACATGACCCGCGCCATGGCCGCGACCTACGCCAAACAAGGCGTGCGCGCCAACTGCGTGTGCCCCGGCTACACCGATACCCCGATGATCTCCGACGTCATGTACCTGTTCGACGACGAAGCCACGGCCAACTACCTCACCCCCATGGCCCGCGCCGGCACCCCGATGGAAATGGCCTACGGCTGCCTGTTCCTGGGATCGGACGAAGCGAGCTACTGCAACGGTGTCATTCTGCCCATCGACGGCGGTACGGTCGCTCGCCAGTAGCTGACAAAATCGCATTCATCGCAGCGCCGCGCGGCGGATGTCGAGCGGAACCCCGCGTTTCGGGAGTTCGAGTCCCGCTCCGCAAGCGATGCCGACCCACCCTGTCCCCGCCCAACGAGCCCCGCTACCATACGAATACGTCGATAGCCAAAAACCCTGGGGAGGCCGATATGACACACGAAGTCAAATTCAAGAGCGGCGGCGTCGAATGCGCGGCCGATCTCTACCGTCCCCAGGGCCTGCGCGGCAGTACCCGGCGCCCCGGCCTGGTCCTGGGCCACGGCTTCTCGCTGGTCAAATCGACCCTCGCCGAACAGGCCCAGGCGCTCGCCGATGCCGGCTTCGTCGTCCTCGCCATCGACTACCGCACTTTCGGTCACTCCGGCGGCCGCCCCCGCGGGCAGCTCTTCCCTCTGAACGAAGCCGAGGATTTCCGCGCCGCCATCAGCTACATGCAGGCCCGCCGCGACGTCGATGGGGACCGCATCGGTATCTGGGGGGCGAGCTTCGCCGGCGCGCTGGTCAGCTATGTCGCCGCCGTCGACCGCCGCGTCAAGGCGGCTTGTGCCGTCGTTCCCGTCACCGATGGCTACACCTGGATGCGCCTGCTCCGCACCGAGAACGACTTCCAGGCCCTGATGGACGCAGTGGAGACCGATCGCGCACGGCGTTACAAAGGTGAGAAGGGCGCGCGCATCCCGGTCGTCGGTCCGGCCGGCACGCTCTGCGCCCTGCCTTACGACGACCAGATTGCCGGCTTCTTCGAGGTCCTGCCGACCCTGCATCCGAGCTGGGCCGATACCATCACCCTGGAGTCCGTCGAGAAGATCCTCGAATTCAGCCCGCTGTCTTTCGTCCATCGCATCACACCGCGGCCTTATCTGATCATCTCCACCGCCGGGCGCGATATCGTCCACCCGGCCTGGAGCGTGGCCGAACTCTACGAGGCCGCCCGGCAACCCAAGCGCCTCGAGTTCCTGCCCTACGACCAGACCGGACTCTATGTCGAGTCCGGCTTGAGTGAATCGAACGCGTTGGCGCGCGAATTCTTTCTCGCCGAGCTCGGTCCGGTCGGTTGAGGGCCGCGCACCGCGCTGCCGCGCGCAGCAGGCGACAGGGACCCGCTGACGGCCGCCTTGCGCCATAATCAACCGGTCTCCATTCATTACCATGCCAGCGAGGAACGACCATGGCCAACGAGGGCTACCATGAACCCATCGAAGAGCTGAGCGCCGAGACCCGCGATATGCACCGCGCCATCGTCTCGCTCATGGAAGAGCTCGAAGCGGTCGACTGGTACAACCAGCGCGTCGATGCCTGCAAGGACAAGGAACTCAAAGCCATCCTCGCCCACAACCGTGACGAAGAGAAGGAACACGCCGCCATGGTGCTCGAGTGGATCCGCCGGCGCGATCCGAAGTTCGACGAGGAACTGCGCGACTATCTCTTCACCGACAAATCCCTCGCCCACGACTGATCGGGGCCAGGGGCGGAGCATCGCATCGTGGCGCGCGAACGCATGCTGAGACTGGGCGCCTTCATGCGCCCGGCCAGCATCCACACGGCCGCCTGGCGCTACCCCGGCGCTTTCAGCGATGCCAACTTCAATTTCGCCCATGCCACGCGTTTCATCCAGACGCTCGAACGCGGCTGTTTCGATGCCTACTTCATGGCCGACCATCTCGCCGTCATGAACATGCCGATGGCGGCCCTGCGCCGCAGCGCCACCGTCACTTCGTTCGATCCGCTGACGCTCCTGCCCGCGCTGGCCGTGCAGACCCGGCATATCGGCCTCATTGCCACCGCCTCGACGACTTACAACGATCCCTACCACATCGCGCGCAAATTCGCCTCGCTCGATCACCTGAGCGGCGGGCGCGCCGGCTGGAATGTCGTCACCTCCGCCAATCCCGACGAAGCCCACAACTTCGGTCGCAGCGAACATATGGCCCATGACATCCGCTACGCGCGCGCCCGCGAGTTCTACACAGCGGTGACGAACCTGTGGGATTCCTGGGCCGACGACGCCTTCGTCCGCGATCAGGACAGCGGTATTTTCTTCGATCCCGACAAGCTGCACGTACCCGACTTCAAGGGCGAGCACGTCGAGGTCCGCGGGCCCCTCAACGTCGCCCGCCCGCCGCAGGGCTGGCCCGTCATTGTCCAGGCCGGTGCCTCCGAGGCCGGCCGCCAGCTCGCCGCCGAGACCGCCGAGATGGTCTTTGCCGGCGTCAACAACCGCGCCGACGGCCAGCGCTACTACGCCGACGTCAAAGGCCGCATGGCGGCCCTCGGCCGCGATCCCGAACGTCTCAAGATCCTGCCCGGCGCCTTTGTCGTCGTCGGTGACACCGTCGCCGAAGCCGAGCGCAAGAAAGCCCTGCTCGACAGCCTCGTCCACCCCGACAGCGGCATGGCCACGCTCTGTGTCCTCCTCGGCCACGATGTATCCAGGTACGATCCGAACGGCCCCTTGCCCGAGCTGCCACCGACCAACGCCAGCCAATCCTCCCGCGACAAACTCGTCAACATGGCCGAACGCGACGGCCTGAGCATCGGTCAGCTCGCGCAGTACGTCGGCGGCAGCTTCTCCACGCTCGAGATCATCGGCACGCCGGCGACCATTGCCGACGAGATGGAGGCCTGGTTCGACGAGCGCGCCTGTGACGGGTTCAACATCATGTTTCCGTTTCTGCCACAGGGGCTGGATGATTTCGTCGACCGGGTCGTTCCCGAACTGCAGCGGCGCGGGCTGTTCCGGCGAGCTTACGAGGGCACGACCCTGCGTGAGAATCTCGGACTGCCGCGCCCGGCCAACCGCTACTTCATCGACGACAAGACGACCCCGCATTGCGAAGGAGCCTGACATGAGCCAGATGACCGAGATGAGCGCCCGCGACCTCGATGCCGTATTCCATCCCA
>JBBDTC010000339.1:0-15095 GCA_040904625.1 Gammaproteobacteria bacterium | reverse complement strand
GCCTCGCTCTCCCACTCGCCTCATCACGATGCCCTAAGTCCGACAGGCTGCTAGACTCCCGCGCATGGCGCTGCACCCACAAGCTCAGGCTATCGTCGATGCGGCGAACGCCGCCGGCGTGCCATTCGAGGCCGGTGACTACCGCGCCATCCGCGACGGCTATCGCGCCACTACCTCGCAGTATCGTCATCCGGCGCCGCCACTCGACAGCATCGCCAACCTGATGGCGCCGGGCCCGGGCGGCAACCTGGCGCTGCGCTTCTATCGCCCGTGCACCGGCAGCGGGGGGCGCGCGCTGCCCGCCCTGGTTTTTTTCCACGGCGGCGGCTGGGTGGTCGGCGATCTCGAGACGCATGACCATCTGTGCCGCTATCTCGCCGGGCGCGCCGGCGCCGTGGTCATTGCGGTCGATTATCGCCTCGCTCCCGAGCACCCGTTCCCGGCCGCCTACGACGATGCCGTCGCCGCCACCCGCTGGCTGCTCGCCCACGCTACGGAACTCGCACTCGATCCGGAACGCTTCGCCGTCGGCGGTGATTCGGCGGGCGGCAACCTCGCCGCCGCCGTCGCCCTGGCCGTGCGCGACGAAATCCCGCTGCGCTTGCAGGCTCTGCTCTACCCGGCCGTCGATCTCATGGCCGACAACGCTTCCCTGCGTGACAACGCCCGCGGTTTTCTCCTGACCAGCGCTGCGATGAAACAGTTCATCGGCTGGTACCTGCCGCCGGGCACCGCGCCCACCGACTGGCGCGCCTCACCGTTTCACGCCGCGGATCACAGGGGCGTCGCACCCGCTTTCATCGTCACCGCCGGTTACGACCCCCTGCGCGACGAAGCCATAGCCTATGCCAGAAAGCTCGAGCAGGCCGGTGTGCCGGTCGAGCACCGGCATTATGCGGACATGATCCACGGCTTCGCGCGCATGGGCGGGCGCCTCGACACCGGGCTCGCCGTACTCGACCATACCGCCGCCGCCGTGGCCGGCGTATTTGCCGCATGAACCGCAGGCACGTCATCATCATCGGTGGCTCGATGGCAGGCCTCTTCGCCGCCATTGCGCTGCGCGCGCGTGGTTTCAGCGTGGCCGTCTACGAACGCGCCGGCGAGGCGCTCGCCAATCGCGGCGCCGGCATTGCCACGCACGATGAACTCTACGCCGCGGTGCGTGCAGCCGGCATCGAACTGCGGGCTGAAATGGGCGTCGAGTCGCACGGCCGCGTCCTGTTCGCCCGTGATGGCAGTGTGCTGCACACCCAGGCCATGCACCAGATCATGACTTCCTGGGGGCTCATTTACCGTTTCTTGCGCGCCCAGGTCACCGACGCGGAGTATTTCGGCAACCACGAACTGGTCGACATCGAGAGCGCCAGCGACAACGTGACGGCGGTGTTCGGCAACGGCGCGCGGGCCCGGGGTGACTGGTTGATCGGCGCCGACGGTGCGCGCTCGAGCGTCCGCGCTAAAGTCGCACCCGAGGTCGTTGCCCGCTACGTCGGCTACTTCGGCTGGCGCGGCCTCATCGACGAAGCACGGGTGCCAGCGGCGGTGCTCGAGCAAGTCGCGCAGCGCATGGCGTTCGGCATGGCGCCCGGCGGACACTGGCTGGGCTATCTCGTCGCCGGTCCTGACGACATCCTCGAACCCGGCCACCGCTGGTACAACTGGGGTTGGTACCGCACTGCCGACGAGACCAGGCTGCGCGACCATCTGACCGACGCCGCGGGCCGCTACCACGAGACCGGCATCCCGCACCATCTCATCCGCCCTGAACTCGTCGCGGCCATGCGTGAGGAAGCGCGCGGCCATCTCGCGCCTCAGATCCAGGCCATCATCGCCGCCACGGAACGCCCCTTTCTGCAGGCCATGGTCGAGTTCTGCTGCGAACGCCTGATCTACGGCCGTACCGTGCTCATCGGCGACGCTGCCTGCACCGCCCGGCCGCATGTCGGCCTGGGCGTATCGAAAGCCGCGGAAGATGCCGCGAGCTTCGCCGAGGCGCTGGCCAACGCACAAGCACCGGCCGACCTCGCACAATGGGAACAGGTGCGCCTGGACTATGCTCACGCCGTATTGCGCTGGGGCCAGAATCTCGGCAGCTATATCGGCCCGCAACCGCAGGACGCCGCGCAGCGTGCCACAGCGGACTACCACCTGCGCCCGGAGGTGCTGCTGTCACAAACCGCGGCGAGCGATCCCGGGCGCTATCTCGGCCACTGAACGGAGACGCCGGGCGGCCGGGGAACCGCTGCCGGCCACCGCGCTCGAACAGAGTATCCCCCTGCAACAAGAGAGACCCCCACTCATGCTTTTGCGTCCCTTGCTTGCTTTGTTGAGTCTCGTCCTGCTCCTGCCCGCCGCGCCCGCCGCGCCCGCCGCAGAACTCGAGCTGGCCTCCTGGACCGTGCCGTGGCCCGACTCGCGTCCGCGCGACCCGGCCGTCGCAGCGGACGGCGTGGTCTGGTTCGTCGGCCAGAAGGGCGACTACCTGGGGCGATTCGACCCGGCCAGCGCGGACTTCTCGCGCATCGATCTCGGCGCCGGCGCCGGGCCACACAATGTCATCGTCGATGGGGCCGGGCAGATCTGGATAGCCGGCAATCGGCAGGCCTGGATCGGGCGCTACGATGCCGCCAGCGCTGAAATCGAACGCTTCCCGACCCCGCAGCCGCACGGCGGCGACCCGCACACCCTGGCGGCCACCGACGGCGCGATCTGGTTCACCAGCCAACGCGGCAACCACATCGGCCGCCTCGATCCGGGCGATGGCAGCGTCGAGCTGGTCGCCGCGCCGCGCCCCGCGGCCAACCCCTACGGCCTCGTCACCGGCGCTGACGGCAGCGCCTGGGTTGCCCTGTTCGGCACCAACGCGCTGGGGCATATCGATGCGACGACGCTGGAGCTCGAGCTCATTCCGCTGCCGCGAGAGGATGCCCGTCCGCGGCGCGTGGCGCTCGGCAGCAACGGCGACGTCTGGTATGTCGATTACCTCGACGGCTACCTCGGCCGCTACCGCCCGGCGGACGGCAGCATCGTCGAATGGCCGGTCCCCGGCGGCGCCGAGGCCGGCCCCTACGGCATGACCATCGACGCCGCCGACCGCCTCTGGTTCGTCGAGACCGGCTCGACTCCGAACCAGCTCATCGTCTTCAACAGCCGGCAACAGAAAGTCATTGCAGCCCGCGTCATCGAGGCCGGCGCCGTGCGTCACATGGTCTACGACGCGCGCAGTGATGCCGTCTGGTTCGGCACCGACCACGGCGAGCTGGTCCAGGCCAGGCTGCGTTGAGGCGACAGCGCGACCAACATCGACACCACTATCCCCTCGGCACTGGCGCGTGAGCGCCACCACATGCTCGAATAGCACGCTTTATGAAATACCTTGGGGAGTGAACTGATCATGCAATTCGGCGTCGGCGTCAGCGCGCACATCAACAACTGGGAGTTCATCCAATACGCCGAGACCCTCGGCTACGACCGCGCCTGGGTGGGCGATTCACAGATGATCTGGTCCGACTGCTACGCGGTGCTCGCGCTCGCCGCGCACCACACCAGCCGCATCGAGATCGGTACCGGTGTCTCCATCACCGGCACGCGCATCGCGCCGGTCACGGCCCATTCGATCGCGAGCATCGCCGCCCTGGCGCCCGGGCGCACCTTCCTCGGTCTCGGCACCGGGCATACCGCAATGCGTGTGATGGGCCAGGACCCGATGCGGGTGAAAGCGTTTCGTGAATACCTGCGGGTGGTGCGCGCGCTGCTCGACGGCGAGGCTGTGGACTACACCTATGAAGGCAAGACCCGCGAGATAGCCTTCCTCCATCGCGAGCGCCAGTTCGTCAATCTCGAACAACGCATTCCCATCTACGTCGCCGCCAACGGCCCCAAGGCGCTCGCCGCCGCCGGCGAATTCGGCGATGGTTTCATCACCGTCGGCGGTGAGCCCGAGGTGTTCAAACCCAAACTCGAAACCATCCGCGCCGGGGCCACCGCCGCCGGGCGTGCCCTGCCCGCTGATTTCCATACCGCCTTCATCACGACCGCCTGTGTACTCGGCGCAGGAGACAAGCTGAGCGACGAACGCGTCATCGACGAGACCGGCAGCTGGGTTGCCTGCGAGCTGCATTTCTACTACGAAGTGTGGAAGGACAATGGCGAGAACGACGCATTGATCCCCGATCACTTCAAAGATCTCTGGCCTGACTATCTGGCCAGAGTGCGCAGCATGAGCCTGCCCGAACGCGCGCGCTTTCGTCAGATCCATGACGGTCATCTGGTCTATCTGCAGCCGGAAGAGCGCCCGTTCGTGACTGCGGCGGCGATCGAAAACGGCTGCCTCGCGGGTGAACCGGACGCCATCATCGAGCACGTCAAACGACTCGAAGCGAGCGGTATACGCGAAATCGCCTTATGGCCCCCGATGGACTGCGAGCGCAAGGTGCTGGAGGACTTCGCGCGCCATGTCATGCCGGCGTTTCGGTGAACGAGACCGAGGCGCCCCCCGATCCCCGTGAGCGCGTCGAAGGCCGTGGCCGAGGTGCTGAGCGTCCTTCGACGAGCTCAGGACGAGCGGAAATGGGGCGGACATCCTTTGACGGGCCTCCCCTGAGCTTGCCGAAGAGCTCAGGAGGAGCGGATTGAGGAAACCACCACCGTTCGCCCTGAGCCCGTCGAAGGGCGTGGCGATAACTGCCGGGCATTGTTCGACACGCCCGTCCCGAGTTCATCGCGGAACGCAGGTCGGGCCCGACGCAGGGGGTTCCTCGCCGTTCGTTCTCAACTCCGCGGCGAGCTCCGCGCGCAGGCGCCGGACAGTCTCGGAATAGGCTTCGGCATCGCCGAAATCGGCGAACGTCATATAGCGCCGGTGTGGATCGAGCACTTGATAGGCGTGCTTGATCGGGCACCAGTACTGCTCGGTGCGCGCAGCGACCTCGCGCGCATAGGCGAGCACGCCGTTGCCGTAGCCACAGTAGACACAGTTCAAACGCTCGATCGAATTCAAATAGCGCAGCTGGTGACGATCGATGACGACGTAGCGGCCACGGCGCACCAGCGGCATGCCATAGACGGGAAAGCACAGGCGCTGAAAAACGGAGACGCAGAAATCGAGCAGAGCCAGCGGCACGATCAGCACGTAGATGACCGGTGCCGTGGCGATGTTGCGCAAACGTGCACGGCGCAACCAGGTCAGCAGACCGACCTTGAGCTGCCGATGGGTTTCGCGCATCCCTTCCTCGAAGCGCACACGCGTGCCCTCGATGCGAAATCGGAAATGGACCTGCTGCTCGGCAATGGCGTCGCGCAGCTCGTCTTCGAGTGCAGTGATGCGGGCAAGGATGTTGCGAATATTGTCATGCATGGGCTGTTGTTCCGGCCAATGTTGAGGATAGGGACCAGCGGAGCTTACTCCGACGCGCTGCTCGCGACAGGCTGACATATCAGTATGCGCGCCCGGAGCCCGACGCAAGCTATCATCACGACTCGTCCACCGGGGAGGGCAGGATATGGCGACACGCAGCGAACCACGCAGCTTCTGGACCTGGGGCTATACCTCCGACGAGCCGAGCGAGGAGGCACGCCGCGCTGCCGCCGCGCGCCTCGCGCCGCGGCTCGGCGCCGTGATCGAACCGCCGCCCATTCCGCGTCTGGCCGACATGCCCCTGCGCGCACCGCGCATCGAGGTTCCGGCGCGGCTGCAAGCCTGGGTGCGCCAGGATGCCCTCGATCGTCTCACGCACACCTACGGCGGGCATCCGATCGAGTTGCTTGCCGCGCTGCGCGGCCGCTTCGACGAACCACCGGACGCCGTTGCTCATCCGCGCACGGAAGATGAACTCGAAGCGACCCTGGCCTGGTGCGACAGCAGTGGCACGGTTGCCATTCCGTATGGCGGCGGTACGTCGGTGGTGTGGGGCGTGAACGTCCCGGCGCAGGCCGAGCGCGCGGTCACCATCGATCTCGATCACTTGAACGGTGTGCTCGAGATCGATGAGGTCTCGCGCGCCGGCCACTTTCAGGCCGGCCTGCTCGGCCCCGATCTCGAAGCGGCGCTCAAGCCGCACGGACTGACGCTGCGCCACTATCCGCAGAGCTTTCCGTGGTCGACCGTGGGCGGCTGGGTGGCGACCCGCTCGGGCGGCCACTATGCGACCAATCACACGCACATCGACGACTTCGTCGAAGCCACCCGCATGCTGACCCCGGCCGGCTGGTTCGAGTCGCGGCGTCTGCCCGGCAGCGGCGCCGGGCCGAGTCCGGACCGCCTGGTGATCGGCTCGGAAGGGATCCTCGGCATCATATCCAGCTGCTGGCTGCGCCTGCAGAAGCGCCCGCGCTACCGCGCCACGGCCGGCGTCGTCTTCCCCGATTGGGCCAGCGGCACGGCGGCCGTACGGCATCTGGTGCAGGCCAAATTGTGGCCGGCCAATCTGCGCATCCTCGACCCGGTGGAAGCCGGCATGAACGCCGGCCTGGATGGCCAGTCGTCGCTGGTCGTGATCGGCTTCGAATCGGCCGATGTCACCCAGCGCGCCAACATGCATGCCGCCATCGAGATCGCGCGGGACAGCGGCGGCCAGATCGACGATGCGGATATCCTCATCGATGACGGCGACGGTCACCCCACCGGACGCGAAGGCGCGGTCGGCGCCTGGCGTAACGCTTTCATCGGGGTCAACGCCGGGCTCACGGCCGGGCTCGGACTGCTGGCCGATACTTTCGAGACAGCCATCACCTGGGACCGCTGGCCGGCCTTCGATGCCAGCGTGCGCGAGCGGGTCGGACGCGTCCTCAGAGAAACCCTGGGCGACTCGGCAAGCCTGGCCTGCCGCTTCACCCACGTCTATCCGGACGGCCCCGCGCCCTACTACTCATTCTCGGGCGTCGCCCCGCGCGGCGCCGAAGAAGAGCTGTGGCGCATCATCAAGACCGAAGCGACCGCGGCGGTGGTCGCGGCCGGCGGCACCGTCACCCATCATCACGCGGTCGGGCGCCTGCATGCCGCGGGCTATGCCGAGCAGCGCCCGGCGCTGTTCGGCGATGTCTTGCGGGCGGCGAAGAAGACCCTCGATCCGAATGGCATCCTCAATCCGGGCGTATTGCTAGAGACTCGCGACGCGCAGCGTGCTTCGTAGACGCGGATAATCTTCGTCTCGATAGCACAGGCACCAGATCGCGCCGTGCTCGTGCCGGCATACGCACTTTGGCAGCGCTGTTCAGATACTCAAGTCGAGCAGGTTGTAATCGACGATGTCGGCGCGCGCCGCCTCGTTCCAGCGGAACTCGTCGACGGCGTCGGCCAGCGGCTGGTAGACGTAGGGCGTCTCGTGTGGGAAGCGCTGGCGGCGCGCATCTATCGCATAGGCGATGAGACGCGCACGGGTGCGGATGCGCTCGTCGTCGTAGGTCGCGACCGCGTTGTGCACCCCGCCCGCGGTAATCCCGTGTACCGAGCGGCGGCGATTGAAACCGAGGTTGACGGTAACCCGGGTGTGCTGGCTGGTATTGGCGAATGAGCCGTGCACGGCCTGGCGATTACAGATCGCGACGTCACCTGCGGCGCAGATCATCGGCACCGCTTCGGGCAGACGATCGGACCCGGCCGCCGCGACCAGCGCCTTGATATCGACCTTGCCCCAGGTGTGCGAGCCAGGCACCACCCATACGCCGTTGGCCGCGGTGCAGCCATAGAGCTGGGCCATGAAGTTGAAACCATGGGTGCCCCAGTCGAGATCGGGGCTGTCCCAATGGGTCACGCCATCCTGGTGCCAGGCGACGGACGCGCCCTGCCCCGGCTTCTTGATCCACAGCGCCTCGTTGAACGGGGTGAAGTCCGACCCGTTGACCGCAGCGGCGACAGCCAGCAGATCGGGATGACCATAGACGCGCAGGCAGGCGTCGGAAAACTGCAGCGAGCCCAGCACGAGGTACATGATCTTGTCCGGTGCACCCGTCGCCGGCGCGGGCTCGTACATGCGCGCCGGATGGCGCCCGTTGGCAAGCGTCGTGCCGCCGAAAGGATCGCCCAGCGGGCGCGCCCAGAAAAACGTCGGCGCGGTGCAGCCGGCGCCGAGCGCCGGGCGGCCGTGGCGATCCAGCGCGGCGCCCTCGAAGGCCGGCGCGCGCTCGACGAGTTCGTCGACATCGCGCTCGATGTCGGCGAGTTCTTCATCGCCCAATACGCCTTCGAAGACATAGAAGCCGGTCTGCCGGTACGCCTCGAGTATGTCCGGCGCGAGTGCGCCGTCGGCTGTGTAGCGGATCGGTCCGCGGTTGCCGAGCCGCGCGGCACGCGCGGCGCCGTCGGCGAGATAGGCCGCCATCGCATTCTGCTCGGGACCATAATCAGTCCGGACATCGGGTTCGTATGCACGCAAGGCCATGGCGGTTCCCCTCGATATTGGCCTAAGCGAGCGTAGTGAGTCGTCGGCCGGCCTGCAAGCCTCGCCAAAGCGTCAAAGGGGACGGAGGGCAATGTCACTTACTTTAGGCAACAACGGGTTTCGGGACCGGTCCGGCCTCTCCTGCGGGGGGTCCTTTGGCAAAAATAAAGCGGACCGAAGGGAGCCATTCCGCCAAAGGATCCCCCGCAGGAGATTTATCCCAAGTCCGACAGGCTGCTCGGTCCCCTTCTATCTTTTCAGGCTTCGCCTGGCGCAACGTCCCCGTTTACCTTTTCGACCACTGTGGTGGATAGCGCCACCACGCCCCCACCACGAGCGCGGCAAACACGCTGTAGGCACAGACGAAGACCCATGCCGGGGCGTCGTAATAGAGCAGGCGCTGGACCCAGTGTTCGATGAAACTGGTCGCGTAGCCCACCGTCCCGGCGCGCGTGCGCAGCGCGTTCTCGAGGGTGGTCAGCGGGCAGGTGATGCCCCACCAGGCCTCGGCGACGACGATGGCGATGACGGCGAGGTGGGTCAGTCGGAACCACGGCCGATTGACCCAGGTCCAGCCGCACAGATTACCCGTTACGATGAGCACGGCGCCGCCGACGACGAACAGCACCAGGGCGAAATGGGCCAGCAGCACGGCATCGGCAAGCAGCTGCCAGGGCGCGCCGTCGGCCATCGACTCAGATGGCCTCGCGTGCCATTCAGCCCTGCTCGAGCAGTCTGCGCAGATCGATCAGCGCGGCATTCGCACGTGAGATGAACGAGGCCATGACCAGCGAGTGGTTGGCGATGAAACCAAAGCCCGTACCGTTCAGGACCATCGGACTCCACACCGTATCCTGGGTCGCCTCGAGCTCACGGATAATCTGGCGCAGGCTGACCAGAGCGTTCTTGTTCCGCAGTATGCTCTCGCAATCGACCTCGATCGCACGCAGCAGCGCCAGCAGCGCCCAGGTCGCACCGCGGGCCTCGTAGAACACGTCGTCGATCTCGAGCCACGGCGTCTTGACGGTGATGTCGCTGGCTGGCGGTGTGGCACTCGTCCCGGCACTGTCCCCGCCCAGGTCGACATTGACGCGCAGCTGCCCGACCGAGGCGCCGAGGCGCTGCGAGATGCTGCCGAGGCGTTTCTCGACCACCGCCAACCAGTCGCGCAGATTATCCGCCCGCGCGTAGAACCGCGCATCGTCCGCGCCATCTTCAGTGAGTCGGGCGAGATAGCGCTCCAACGCTGCGATGGCGGTGGCGTATTCGCCTTCGGTCGATGGCAGCACCCATGAGGCACTGTCGAAATTGAATTGCGGCTCGGCGATGATGAGATCCGGGTCTTCGGTCGACTGGGTCTGCGAACGGCTGAAATCGTTACGCAGCGCCTTGGCCATATCGCGGACCTGGACCAGCACCCCGAATTCCCAGTTGGGCACATTGTCCATCAACAGGCCGGGTGGCAGGGCATCATTGGAGAGATAACCGCCGCGCTTGTCGAGCAAGGTCGATGCAACTTCGATCAGCGTCGCGACGGTAGTGGCGCCGGTAATCGACGCCGCTTCCGCGCTCCCGGTTCGGGCCAGCGTCACGGCACGGATATCGACTTCGTCAGGCTCGTGATCCCAGAAAAACATCAGCAGCAGCACGAGCACGACGGCACCGCCAAGCGCAATCGCGACGCCGCGCATGACGGGGTTGGACGGAAGCGATGGGGGCATGGCGTTCTACGACCTCGGGCTGACAGGGGAGGATTCGCCAGGCGCGCTCAATAAGGGCTCTCGCCCGGCTGGCGGCCAAGTGCGTGCGCTTTCTCGATATTGTCGAGGAACAACGCGTAGAAATCCGTCAGCAGCTGATTCATCTGTGCTGCCGGCAACTCGTGTTCGGTGTAATGGCCTTCCCAGCTCACAGCGGTCGTCGACGCGCTGGCTTCGGCCAGCGTCACTACGGCTACGTAGTCACGCATCGGCAAGGGATAGTTCTCGACCACTGAATAAACGATGACTACCGGCGCCTGGGCGACATCGAGGCGCTCGATGATCTCCCAGTCGACCCCCATCTCTGGCTTGAAGCGCGCGAAGCGCCGCGCGCCGATGTGATTACCCTCGCAGCGGAACTCGGTCAGATTCCCCGGCGGATGGAGTTTGTCGAGCGCACCGAAATCGGCAAGCCACTGCCAGCAGTAGTCGTGTGGTGCGTTCAGGGTGCGTTCGAGTTTGGCGATGGGCATGGGTATCCTCAGCAGAAGAACTTTGGGCAGGCGTGAGTATAGGGGATGCGCGCGGGCGTGCTCAGGACGGCGCATTGTTTGCCGCAGCGCGGCTGTGCCAGAATCGACCGGGTCCTCGAACCCCACCCGCCCCGGCAGCCGGTTCCCTGCCTCGATTCAGCATGAGATATGAGCTATGAGTAATTTCTCCTTCCCCCGGCCGCAGGACCCTGCGCCGGTGCAGGCTCGCGAAGCCGTCGCCGGGGCCTGCAAGAGCTGCGGCGCCGAGACCCTGGCACGCTATCCGGTGCTGTCCGAGGGCGGCTGGTACATGGTCGTCAAGTGCCAGGCCTGTCTGCGATCGCACAGCCGCGAAAAATGGGCCCGCCTGGGCCATGTATCCCTGATGACCGATGCGCTCGGCTGAGCAGGAGACCCAGAGCATGATGGCAGTCGATGTAGGCGGCACTTTCACCGACGTGGTGGCGGTGACCGACGGGCATATCCACACCGCCAAGGTCTCGACCGACGTCCACCAGGTCGATCGCAGCGTAGTCGCCGGGGCAGCCGAGCTCGGCGTCGCCGGGGCCACGGTATTCAACCATGCGAGCACGCACGGACTGAACGCCATCATCACCCGCGCGCTGCCCAAGGTCGGCTTTCTGACCACGGCCGGGCACCGCGATATTCTGGATATCGGCCGCACCTGGCGGCCGGTTGCGGCGCTGACCGATCCGAGCTGGCGACGCAGCTTCGGCGATGCGGCGCGCCCGCTGGTACCGCGCTATCTGCGCCGCGGTGTGGTCGAGCGCATCAAGGCCGACGGCAGTGTATTCACGCCGCTCGACCTGGCCCAGGCCCGTGCCGAACTCGAAGTGCTGGCCCGCTGCAATATCGAGGGCGTCGCCATCTGCCTGTTGAACGCCTACACCAATAACGCCCATGAGCTGCGCCTGCGCGAGCTGGTGCGGGACGTACTCGGCGATGTGCCCTGCTCGCTCTCGAGCGAGATCTCGCCGCTGGCCAAGGAATACGCCCGCGCCTCGACCACCCTCGTCGACGTGTTCATGAAGATCATCTACGACGACTATACCGGCCGCCTCGATCATGGCCTGCGCGAACTCGGCTTCGACGGCCAGCTCAATTTCGCCGACTGCACGGCCAATCTCATCCCCGCCCGCGATGCGATGGAAGCACCCTTTCGCGTGGTTTTCGCCGGCCCTGCCGCCGGCACCGTCGGCAGCGCGCACTTCGGCGCCATGATCGACGAGCCCAATCTGCTCTGCGCGGATGTCGGCGGAACCAGCTGCGACATCAGCGTCGTCACCGCCGGCCAGCCTTTCGTCAACACCACCTTCGAGCTCGAGCACGACCTCATCGTCAATGCCTTGTCGAACGATATCTCCAGCATCGGCGCCGGCGGCGGCAGCATCGTCGCCGTATCGCCGAGCGGCGACATCACCGTCGGCCCGGCCAGTGCCGGCGCCGATCCCGGGCCGGCCTGTTACGGACGCGGTGGCCAACAACCCACCATGACTGACATCTGTCTGCTCGCGGGTCTGCTCGATGCGGACGGCTTCGCCGGCGGTAAGATGAAGCTCGACCCGAACCTCGCCCGGCACGCGTTCGAGAACCTCGACACCCCGCTGCCCTTTGAACACCGCGTGCGCTACGCCTACGACATCGGTCTCAACAACGTCGCCGAGGGCATCTTCAACATCGCCATCAAGCACGGCATCGACCCGCGCGACTATACCTTGATGGCTTTCGGCGCGGCCGGCCCGCTGCTGCTGCCGGCGATCGCGGATCTGGTGCACGTGAAGAGCGTCATCGTGCCGCCGCATCCCGGCCTGTTCTCGGCGCTGGGGCTGCTGTCTGCCGATCAGGCCTACGCCATCAGCCAGAGCGCCTATACCGTGCTGACGCCGGACAGCGCCGCCGACATCGATGCCATCTACGCGGCCATGGAAGACAAGCTGCGCCGCCGCCTCGGCCGCCATCAGGCGGTTGCCCTGGTGCGCTCGTTCGATGGCCAGCTGGTCGGCCAGACCTGGGAGACGCCATTCGTACCGGTCCCGGACGGGCCCATAACGGCGCCAAGCATCGCGGCGATGATCGAGAATTTCCACGATGCCTACGCCGCCCGCAACGGCAACCGCTTCGCCGCCATCCCGGTGCAGGGCGTGACCTATCGCCTGAGCGCCGTGGTCCAGACCGACAAGGTCGGCTACCCGACACTGCCCGAACGCCTTGGTGCCCCACTGCGGCCGATCGGCACGAGCGTGCTGCGTTTCGTCGCCGATGCCGAGGAGCTCGCCCAGATCTATGCTCGCGACGATCTCCGTGCCGGGGACGAGATCAAAGGGCCCGCCATCGTCCGCGAAGCGCTGTCGACGACCTATATCACGCAGAACCAGGTCGGTCGGGTCGGCAAGCTAGGCCAGATCTACATCCGGCGCCGGCCGGCAGGAGAATTATCATGAGCACCCAACCCGATCTCAGCGGCCACCTCACCCAGGCACGGTCACCGCGTCTGCGCGACTGGACTGAAGCCGAGTTCGAGGCGGCCTACCAATGCGATCGCTTCACCGCGATGGTGCTGTCGAACCGCCTGCGCTACACCGTCGGCCACATGAGTACGGGGCTCATGTTCAGCGCTTTCTCGCCCATCATTCGCGACTGGTACGACTTCGCCATCACCATCTCCGGCCCGCCCGACATGGATTACCCGATGCCGGCGGTATCGAGCTCGCTACTGGTCTTCCTCGGCACCATGGAAGACGCGGTGCGCAACACCGTGGAGGAATACGGTGTCGAGCGCTTGAAGCCGGGTGACGTGCTGCTCTGTAACGATCCCTACCGGGTCGGCACGCACGTCAACGACACCTGCTTCATCCGCCCCGTGTTCCACGACGGCAAGCCCATCGCCTTCGTCAACGTGCGCGCGCACCAGCTCGACATGGGCGGCGTGACGCCGGGCGGCTTCAGCGGCACCAAGGCGAACGTTTACGAAAACGGGCTCGTGCTCGGTCCCATGCTGCTCTTCGAACACGACAAACCGGTGCGCTCGACCTTCAGCCTGGTGTTCGACAACACGCGCTTCGCTGGTCTGCTCAAGCCCGATTTCATGACCATGAAAGGCCAGCTGGAACTCGGCGAGCGCCTGCTCCAGGAGAGCATCGCGCGCTACGGCGAAGCCGCCTTCCGCGGCACCGTCCGCTACTGCTGCGACGCCGCGGCCGAAGCCATGCGCGATGCGATCTCGACACTGCCGGACGGCACCTATCACAGTGAGGAGCCGGTCGACGCCGACGGCGCCGGCGACGACGAACCGATCGTGGTGCGCGCCACCATTCGCAAACAGGACGATCGCCTCGAAGTCGACTTGAGCGGTTCTTCGCGCCAGGCCCGCACCTGCATCAATGCCGGGCCGCTCGACGCCAAGACTGCGGTCGGCGCGGCGTTCAAACTGTTGCTCGATCGGCATACGCCGTTCAGCTCGGGCGCCTACCGCCCCATCGACATCGTCGTCCCACCGGGTACGGTGATGTCGGCCATGCCGCCGGACGGCGCCATCATGCTCTACTGGGAGGTCTCGCAGGCGCTGTTGACCGGCATCATCCGCGAGCTCGGCGCGGTGCTCGGCGAGCAGGCCTTCGGCGGCGATTATGGCTGCGTGGCGGTGCACAACGCGCACGGTTTCCACGCCGACGGCCGCCCCTGGCAGAACATCGGCCTGGTCGGCGGCGAGCACGGGCCGTGGGGCGCCGATCGCCATCACGACGGCGAGAACTACACCGTGCCCTACATGGTCAACGGCCTCGATCCGGCCACCGAAGCCATGGAGCAGGATTCACCGGTGCTGCTGATGCGCAAGGAGTACGTCATCGACAGCGCCGGCGCCGGTTACAACCGTGGCGGCGCCGGTGTGCTGAAAGATGCCTATTGGGAAACCGCAGCAGAACATTACAGCAGCCCCATCCGTTACAAGCAGGGTACCGGCAACGGCGTGCAGGGCGGTTCGACCGGCCGCGCCGGCGCCTGCTGGCTGTTCGAACCCGAAGACCCGGTGCTCGACGCCGGCAAGCTGCTGCCGGCCGCCGACGACGGTATCTACGCCAGGACCACGCCGATCGCGGGCGTTCTCGACCCGGCGACCAAGGCGCTCGATCCGAGTGGTGAGTATTTCTACTTCGCGCGGCAGAAAGTCTGGCGCACCCGCCCCGGCGCCGCTTCCCGCTACATCACCAACGGCGGCGGCGGCTACGGCGATCCGCGCAGCCGCGAAACCCAACGCGTACTGGCCGATGTGCGCGATGGCTATGTCAGCATCGCTGCCGCGGCAGCACTCTACGGCGTCGTCATCACAGGCGATCCCGAGCGCGATCCGGAAGGGCTGGTCATCGACACGACGGCGACCGCGCAGCTGCGCGGGGCTTCGACGAGCTAAGGGTCTGCCGCGAAATAACTGGGCGATCTGGGGCGTCGAGGCGCCCGGCTGG
>JBBDTC010000338.1:0-2475 GCA_040904625.1 Gammaproteobacteria bacterium | reverse complement strand
GACGTGGGCGATGAGGCGCCCGCGCCAGTTCAGGCATTCCACCGCCTGGCCCGGATCGGTGATGGCGAATACCCGGTCGTGCATGGCGTGGAAGGCTTCGACCAGGCCATCGACATCGGCCGGGGAATCGAAGCGTTCGCGGCCGACCTCGATTTCCAACTCCCAGACCTGGAAGCGGTAGCGCGCTTCGACGAAATAGCGTTTGGAGACGTCGGTGAAGCCGCGTTCGCGCAGGCGCGCAGCGAATTCCTCGAGCTTAGCATCGATCTCGCCGAGGGCGGCGTTGACGCCGTCGAAGTCGAAGTTGTCGGTGGCGGTGAGCTTGCTCGCGCCAGCCTCGGTGATGATGTCGGAGAACTGCATACCCGATGCGCTGAGCGCACCCGCGGTACGCGGCACCAATACCGTGCGGCAGCCGAGCTCGGCCGCGATGGGCACGATGTTGAGGCCGCCCGCGCCGCCGCCGGCGACCAGGGTCGACTCCGAAGGATTGATGCCTTCGTTGATGGTCAGCTCCTTGATCGCCTCGATCATGTTCTCGTTGGCCACGGCGAGGATGGCGAATGCCGTGCGTTCCTCCGATTCCTCGAGGGTCTCGGCGAGACGACCGACCACGCGGCGGGCAGCGGCGCCGTCGAGCTGCATGCGGCCGCCGAGAAAATGGTCCGGATCGATATAGCCGAGGACCACGGCCGCGTCGGTAACCGTCGGTTCGTCACCGCCGGCACCGTAGCAGGCCGGCCCTGGATCGGAACCGGCCGAGTGCGGGCCGACGCGCATCAGGCCGCCGGAATCGATCCAGGCGATCGAACCGCCGCCGGCGCCGATCGAATGCACGGCGACGGAGGCCATGCCGAGATTGTCGCCTGTCCACGGCGGCCCCAGCCAGGTGTCGCGCGAGAACTCTACCTGGCCGTCGCGGACCAGGCTGACGTCGAAAGTCGTACCGCCCGCATCGCACACGATGATGTCTTGGGGCAGGTCTTCCGCGCCGACATAGGCGAGGCCGGCGACGGGCGCCATGGCGGGACCGGATTTGACCAGGAAGATGGGCTTCTCGACTGCATCGCGCAGATGCATCACGCCGCCGAACGACGTGCTGACGAGGATGTCGTTGCTGTAACCAGCGGCCCGGAGATCGGCTTCCAGGGTCAGCAGGTATTCCTGCATGAGGGGTTTCAGCGAGGCGTCGATGGCCGTCGAGGAGGCGCGCCGATATTCGCGCAGAATGGGATTCAGCTGATGCGACAGCGTGTAGGGAATGCCGGGGAGGAGTTCTTCGATGAGTTCGCCGACGCGCTTTTCGTGGGCGGAATTGGCAATGGACCACAACAGGCACACCGCGACGGCTTCGATGCGACGCGACGGGAAGCCCGCCAGCAGTTCGCGCAGTGCCGCTTCGTCGAGCGGCGTCTCGATGCCGCCTTCGGCATTCACGCGTTCGGCCACTTCGAACGTCAGGCGCCGCGGGACATAGGGATCGGGGTATTCCATCTCGAGGTTGTGAGGCTCGGCCTTGCCGCCTTCCTTGAGCAGCAGGATGTCGGGGAAGCCGGCCGTGGTGAGAAACGCGGTGCGCGCAATCTTGCGTTCGACGATGCCGTTGGTGGCGCGGGTGGTGCCGTAGATGAACATGCCGGTCTCGGCCAGCAGGGTGTCGGCATCGAGGCCGAGTTCCTCGGCGGCGACCTCGAGCGCGGCGGCGATACTGGCAAAGGCGCGCTGGCGATCGGTCAGGGCCTTGCCGACGGTGAACCGTCCACGTTCATCGGTGACGACCACGTCGGTGAACGTCCCCCCCGTGTCGACGGAAATACGATAGGGCATACGTCAGATTCCTGCGGTTGATGTTCGGGATGCAGAGTGGGCCGCCACTCAATGGGGCGCTGTCGGAGTATACCAATCAGGCTGGGCACGGAGCGCCGCCAATCAGGCCGCGAGCGCGGCAGCCGGTGCGGAGAAGTCGTAGCCCAGCGCCTCGGCCACTGCACGGCAGGTAATCTTGCCGGCATGTACGTTGAGCCCGGCGCTCAAGCCCGGGTCGGCCGCGAGTGCCGCATTGACGCCATGGTCGGCGAGCGCGAGCACGTAGGGCAGGGTGGCGTTGTTGAGCGCCAGCGTCGAGGTCCGTGGCACGGCGCCCGGCATGTTGGCGACGCAGTAATGAACCACCTCATCGACGACGAATGTCGGTTCCTGGTGGGTGGTCGGGTGCGAGGTTTCGAAGCAACCGCCCTGATCGATGGCGACATCGACGACGACCGCGCCCGGGCGCATCCGCGCGATACTGTCGCGAGTCAGTAGTTTGGGCGCCGCAGCACCGGGAATGAGCACCGCGCCAATCACCAGATCGGCGGTCAGCGCCGCGCTTTCGATACGCTCGCGCGTGGGATAGATGCATTGCACCCGGCCACGGTATTTGTCGTCGAGCTGGCGCAGGCGATCGAGCGAGGTATCGAACAGCATGACCTCGGC
>JBBDTC010000337.1:0-2489 GCA_040904625.1 Gammaproteobacteria bacterium | reverse complement strand
CGATCGCGGCGAGTATCCGCGGATGAACGCCTGAGGCGTTGTCACTGGCGAAGCTGCGGCGTGATGTCGGTCCTGTGTTCATCCCGGCCGCGTGTCCGTCAAGCAGGCCTTCACCGGTTGCGAACCACGCGAATACCGGTCTGATCGTTGCCGCGATCGAAGCGCAGCGTGTCGCGCGCCGAGCTGCGCAGCGCGCCAGGACCGCTGGCGTAGCCCCCGCCGCGCAGGACGCGGACGGTACAGTCGCCGCCCTCGAACACCGAACCGTCCGTCGGCGCACCCTGGTAGTTCGGATGAAAGCAGTCGTAGACCCACTCCTGGATATTGCCGGCCATGTCATACAGGCCGAATGCATTGGGTTCGAAACGACCCACCGCGGTCGGTTGGCGGGGGTCGAGCCCGGTATCACAGGCGAAGCAGTGGGCATTGCCGCGGCCGAGGTGGCGTCCCCAATGATAGGGACTGGTCGTCCCGGCGCGCGCTGCATACTCCCATTGTGCTTCCGTGGGCAGGGAATAGTCGTGTCCGGTCTGTTTTGACAACCATTTGCTGTAGGCCAGGGCATCGTTCCACGACACGAAGTACATCGGAAATCGTTCTTCGTCCGTGCCCGCCGACGCGGCGACATCGGGCATGCGCGTGCCGGTCGCTCGTGCGAAACGACGGTACTGTGCGATCGTGACCTCGTGTACGCTCATGGCGAACTGGGCGATCCGCACCTCATGCTGGGGAAACTCGCTGGCGTCATCGGTCGGCAGCAGGCCGCCCATGGTGAATCGGCCGGCCGGGATCCAGACCATGCGCGGTCCGCGACCGCCGGACGCCAGGGGATCGCTGAATTCGCCGCTACGGGATGATGGATCCGGTGTTCGCGCCGCTGGTGAGACGGGTTCCGGTTCGACCGGCGCGAGTTCCGTCAAATCATCCTCGGCCTGTGCTGCTTCCTGAGCAGCGTCGGCGACAATTTCCGGTGTGCCCGGATCGGTCGTTGGATCGGTTTCGAGTAGCGGCGCCGGCCATGTGGAATCGGTTGGACTGAGATACCAGTAGGCGGCGCCGGCGACGAGCGCGAGCGTGACCGCGACGGCGCCGATGAGCGGCAATCGGCTCTTGCGGGGTTCATCTTCGATCGGGAAGGGTCCGGGCCGCGGCGCGCCTGCCGGCAGCGCGTCATTTAGGTCGATGGCAGGCGGGGAGGCCGGTTCGAGCGGTGCTTCCGGCACCGTGCCGGCGACTGCGGCGTCGGCTTTTTCGGTGCAATCGACGACAACGATGGTGGTATTGTCCTGGCGCGGCGCGCCGGCGGCGGTGACGCCTTCGAGTAGATGGTCGACGCACTGCTTGGCCGAGCTGCTGCCAGCACAGATTTCCACTATTTCCTCGGGCCCCAGAGTATCGAGCCCGTCACTGGCGATGATGATGCGATCCGAGCTCCTGAGCGTCATGGCATCGTCCGGGCAGTCGATCTCGGCGATATCGTCGCCGGTCAACGCACTCATGAGCATATTGCGGGAGAAGCCGGACTCCGCTTCGATGGGCGTACCGGCCTGGGCCATGCGATCGAGAAACCCGCCATAGCTGTGGTCGGCATTCTTCTTCAACAGCTGGCCGTCGCGCAGCACATAGAGGTGGCTGTCCCCGACACTGACCCAGCGCAGTTTGCCGCGTTCCAGTACACAGGCAACGAGCGTACAGCCCATCCCCTTGAGGGCCGCGGTTTCGGCTACGGTGGCGGCGATCGAACCATTGGCCTGGAGGATGGCTTCGTGCAGGACTTCGGCCGGATTATCGTTCGGGTAGTTCTTCGACAGGTGGCGGTTGAACGTCTGTACCGCCATGTTGCTGGCGACATTGCCGGCCGCGTGGCCGCCCATGCCGTCAGCCACGACGATCAGCGCTGCCGCGCTGTCGGCATCCCTGTCACCGAGGCGGGTGATCAGGAATGCATCTTCCTGATAATCCCGTGCCCCGTCGATTTGTGAACCGGCGATGTCGAAACTGATTGTGGACACAGGCTCGTTCTCGGTACGCATTATGCCAATAGTTCCAACAGCACCAGCATGTTAACAGTACGTTCCGTCTTTAAACAGCAGCGCACCTCGCCCGTGCCGCGATTCATGTTGGGCTCGGTATAGTGCATCATGATGTTCACTCGCGTGCCTCGGGGTGCCGCCCACGGCGGCTGAACGTATGATTAAGCTGCGTCCGGCGCAAATCGCGCTCCTCGGCGGTCCACTGCTCGCCGTAGTGGTCTTCGTCGCCCTGCCCGCCGAGTTCCGTGATCCGGACGGCGTGCTCGTGCCGCTCAGTCCCGCGGCACGCGGGACCATCGCGATGACCAGCTGGATGGCGCTGTGGTGGTTGACCGAAGCGCTGCCCGTAGCCGCGACAGCGCTCTTGCCCGTCACGCTCTTCCCGCTGCTCGGATTGCACGACGCAAGTGCGGTAGCGGCTGCTTACGCCCATCCTTTGATTTTTCTGTTTCTCGG
>JBBDTC010000336.1:0-2492 GCA_040904625.1 Gammaproteobacteria bacterium | reverse complement strand
TGCCGCCCGCCACGTTGCATTGATCGTCCGCGATACGGACAAAGTGTCGGCATAATGTCATGAGCCGGGTGCGACCCGGGCCATGACGTAAATTTGCTTCGCATAGACCGGAACGACGCTCTCCCGCACCGCCGCCTGCAGGGTCGGACTGCGCTTCAAAATCTTCAGGAAACGCGTCTCGTCGAGGACCAGTAGCATCGACGGCGCGATGGCGCGAACTTCGGTGCGCCGCGGCTGCCGCATCAGGACCTGCATTTGGCCGAACATATCGCCGCGGCCGAGACGCCAGGTCTGTCCCGCTGTCCCCATCTCGACTGCTCCAGAGGCAATGAAGAAGACGCTTTGTGCCCCGGTGTCCTTGCGTATGATCGTCTCGCCCGGATTGGCGTATCGCGTGACCAGCGCCCGGCTGAGCTGCTTCAGGATGCGCTCGTCCATGTCGGCGAACAGCGGGAACTGCTGCACCAGTTCCGCCTTGCGCACCGCAAGGTCGAGGGGCGGGCGCTCCTCCACCGCGACCCGTCGCGCGGCGATATCCTGCATCAGCGCGGTATGAAGCTCCTCCCCGATCAGTCCGTCCTCACGCATAGCATCGTATTCGCGTTCCTCGAGGCGGAGCGCGATTCGCCGGATGAAGCGCCGCTCGAGTTCCTCGGCGTAGCCGGGATACTGCAACCGCAGCCCCTGCAACGCGGTGTCGACGGCGTCGAGCCGCCGATTCAGAAGCTCGCGCAGCAGGTCTGCCACGCGAAGCCCGTGAATGCGCCGGATGCGTCCGGCAATAAACCCGCGGAGATCACGGAGGACGAGGAGCTGGGACAACAGCAGTTCGAACCGGTCGGCAGTCATCCTCCCGAGCAGGGTCGCCATTCCGAGCCGGCTGTGAAGATAAACCGCGGCGCGGATAGCCAGACCGTAGACGAGGCTTTGCTGCGCCACCCGGCGATAGCCGGTCCGGCCTCCGGAGCGGGTCGCCTCGATCAGCCGGTCGGCTTCCGACAGCATCCGGTCCGAGAGGCGCGACGAAATCGTCCGCTCGCGGAACCGCGCCAGGATCGTGTCGCGCTCCGCACCGGCTAACGCGATCAGCCCCAGGGTTACACGGTCGCGGTCTAGAATCTCGGCATTGACCTCGGCTGATCTCACCGACTCCTCAAGCCGGTCTCCGAAGCGTTTCGCCTCCGAGCGCACTGTGTCCCTGGTCAGGTCGTAGTTCTCGGTGGTCTTCGCCAGGTCCTCGCGCACGGTCTGCAGCGCCACCGCAACGACCTGATTGGCCAGCGCCTGGTCGATCGGTGAAAGCTTGTCGAGGCCGAGCTTTGCGACGATCCAGCGCAGCGTCGCACCCTGCCCGACCAGGGTGAACAGCGTGAATCCCGTGGCCAGGATGCCGACGATGCGCTTCACCTCCACCGGGATAACCACGCTTTCAGTGACAGCGAGCGCCAGCGCCAGCGTGACCGCGCCGCGCAGCCCGCCCCACAGGATGGCGATGCGGTAAGGTTGTTCGACGACGGGCGAAAGGCGCATCAGGGTTAGGACCGGCATCAGCCCGAACAAGATCGCGGCGCGTGCCGCCGTCGCTGCCAGGATGACCACCCCGATCAGCGCAAAGTCGCTGAACCTCACCTCTTCGAGAAGCCTGGGAATCAGAAGCGCCGCCAGGATGAAGATCAGCGCCCCGGCCCAGTGCGCCAGCAGGTCCCAGACCTCACGGAGGTTGACCCAAGCGGCAGGCGGCAGGCGGCCGGGACCCGCTAGGTTCAATGTCAGGGCCGCGGCGACCACCGCAATCACCCCGGACGCGCCGACACTTTGTTCCGCAATGATATAGGCCAGATAGGGCAGCGCCACTGAAATCGAGATCTGTGCCAGCTCGTAGCGCGCGAACAGCGCCATCGTCCACACCGCCGCGCGGGCGGTCACCCAACCAACCAGCACTCCGCCAGCGATCAGCACCGGGAACCGCGCCAGCGCGCCGCGTAAGTCGGGATCGGGCGCACCGACCATGACGAACCCCATGAACAGTCCAAACAACGCGATTGCTGCAGCGTCGTTCAGCAGGCTTTCGCCTTCAATGATCCGGGCCAAACGCCGCGGCGCGGAGATCGATCGGAAGATGCTGACGACCGCGGAAGGGTCCGTGGTCGAGACGATCGCGCCGAGCAGCAGGCAGGCGGTCAGCGGTAGCGTGCTCGACCAATGCAGCGCATAGCCGATGGCCAGCGTCGCCACAATGACCGCAACCACCGCGAGAACCAGAATTGGTACCCAGTCGTCCAGCATGCGGCGCAGGTTGATGCCGAGCGCTGCCTGAAACAGCAGGGTCGGCAGCAGGACATACAGGAAGACGTTGGACCGGATCGGCAGCGCTACGATCGCCGCCGCTACCGGATTGAGCGCGTCGGTCAGGTCGGTGCGGAGGAAAAAGATCGCGGCCGAGCCGATCAGGGTGCCCAAAAGCGCGAGGATGACGCTGTAGGGAAGCCGCA
>JBBDTC010000335.1:1748-15264 GCA_040904625.1 Gammaproteobacteria bacterium | reverse complement strand
TTGGCCTCCTTACAGGGGCAACAGCACCGAACAATGAAAGATCAACAGGCCCTAAATCCCACAGTCCTCCGATCAGGGCCATGAGCAGGCGGTAGCCGACCATGAAAGAGGTCAGCAGCACGGCGGCTGCCGGCGAGTGCCCGACGGCAACATAAAGCGCGGTCGCGGCGAGCTCGGCGACGCCGATCCCGAGCAACTGCGCCGGTACCGCCTGCAGCACCGAAGTCGCGCTGAGGACGAAGAGTATCGTTGGATAGTCGGTTTCCAGGCCCGAACCACGGGCGGCGCTCCATACCGCCGCGGCGAGCAGCATGTAGGTAGCGAGCGCAGCGGCGACAGCCAGGCCGACGCCGCGCCGCTGCTTGCGCAATACGCGCAGCGCCGCGCGGACGGCTGGCACGCGGCCGCTGTGATCGAGCCAGCGCAGTATCAGCGCAGCAAGGGTGGCGATGGCGATCGCGAGGGCGGCCCCGAAGCGGGGGTCGACAGTGAGTTCGAGTGGACGATAGGCGCCGGCGAGCGTTACTGCGAGCAGGGTGAGTGCGCAAACGCCGAGCAGATGGTCGAGCACGATACCGGCGGCGCTAGCCAGCGTACCGTGCTTGCGTGCCTTGAGCTTGACGAATTTGGTCAGGTCGCTGCCGGCTGCGAATGGCACGAAGCATTGATAGAACAAGCCGAGCGTGGCGATGCGCAGCGTTTCCAGCAAGCCGAGTTGGATACCGACCAGGCCCACCACCAGGCGGAAGCGCAAGGCGTAGATCAGCATCGCGGCTTGACTGAGCAGAATGCCGAACACGATTCCGAAGTTCCAGCCGCCGACGAGTGCCGCTTCGCGGCCAGCCCAGTACATGATCAGTGGCAGCCCGAGGAGGAGGGCTGCGATGCGCGCAGCAGTCAGACAGCGGCGCACGCTCGACGCCGGCGCCGGGGCAGCACCAGCGTCGCCAGGATGACCTACACCAGGAACGCTGGACAATTCTGCAACCCGTCAGCGCTCGATACGCGGCTGGCCCTCGATGACCGGGCGCACGAGGTCGAAGCGGTCGCGGGTACGCGTGTAGCTGTTGCCGGCCATGCGACCGACCGCGTCGAGCTGAGCGGGATCGATGCGGTAGTTGTCGAACAGGGCATCGTCGATGTGAAAGCGGATGACTTCACCCATGACGAAGGCGCCACCCATCACGGCCTGGCTGATGTCGACGACCTGCAGCAGCTTGCATTCCATGGCGACATGGGACTCGGCCACACGCGGCGCATCGATCAGATCGCAGGCAATCGGGGTCAGGCCGGCGAGCTCGAACTCGTCGACTTCGGGCGGCACATCGACCGCGGTCTGGTTCATCTGCGCGGCGAAGGATTCCGAGACGACGTTGACGCAGAATTCGCCGCGTGCTTCGGCGTTGATGCGGCTGTCGCGGCGGCGCGATTGTAGATTGACCATCGGGCTGAAACCGATGACCGGCGGATTGGCGCTGACCCCGGTGAAGAAACTGAACGGTGCCAGGTTGTTGATGCCGTCCAGGCCGCGGGTCGAGACGAAGGCGATCGGGCGCGGCAGAATCGATCCGATCATGAGCTTGTAGACATTGACCGGCTCGGTCTCGCGTGGGTCGATGATCATGTCGGGATCCGGTCACGATGGAAGAGGGCGGGGCTGCACAGTATAGGGGGTTTCGTCCCGCTTCGGATGTGCATGAAGCCGACTGCGTTCGCGGCGACGGTGATCGACTTCATCCTTCGAGGCCCGCGAGCAAATCGCCATACAGATCGAGCGCTCGGGCGTGCTCGGCGGGCAGATGATAGTCGGGGAAGAGCTTGTCCGTGGGATCGAACTCTTTCAGCACCTCGCGCGCGACGGTGATCTTGTGCACCTCGGTCGGGCCGTCGGCCAGACCGACGTGGTAGGAATTGACCAGCCAGTCGGTGAAGGGCATCTCGGTCGAGAGGCCGATCGAGCCGTGCAGATGCAGGGCGCGCGCGGCGATGTCGTGCAGCACGCCCGGCATGGCTGCCTTGACTGCAGCGATGTTCTTGCGCACCAGCTTGTAGTCGTGGTGACGATCGATCATCCAGGCGGTTTCGAGTACCAGCAGACGGAACTGGCGCAGCTGGATCCAGGAGTCGGCAATCTTCTCCTGCACCATTTGCTTGTGCGCCAGGACCTCGCCCTTGGTCACGCGCGACAGGGCCCGCTCACACATCATCTCGAGCGCGCGCCGGGCCTGGGCAATGGTGCGCATGGCGTGATGCAGGCGGCCGCCGCCAAGCCGGGTCTGGGCGACGATGAAGGCTTCGCCCCGCGCGCCCAGCATGTTCTCGGCCGGTACGCGCACGTCGTTGTAGCGCATGTAGGCATGGGTCGCTTCGGGTTCGCCGTAGAAGGTGAGGTTACGCATGATTTCGATGCCCGGCGTGTCGGCCGGCACGATGAACATCGACATGCGCTTGTAGGGCGCGGCATCGGCGTCGGTCACGGCCATGACAATGAAGAAGGCGGCATAACGTGCGTTCGACGAGAACCACTTCTCTCCCGTGATCACCCAGTCGTCGCCATCCGGCACGGCGCTGGTCTTGAACACCAGGGGATCGGCACCGCCCTGGGGTTCGGTCATCGAGAAGCAGGAGACGATTTCGTTGGCGAGCAGTGGTTCGAGGAAGCGCTTCTTCTGCTCGGGCGTACCGTAGTGGGCGAGGATCTCGGCGTTGCCGGTGTCGGGTGCCTGCGAGCCGAAGATGATGGGGCCGAAACGGGAGCGCCCGAACAGCTCGTTCATGAGCGCGAGCTTGACCTGGCCGTAACCCTGGCCGCCGAGTTCAGGGCCGAGATGACAGGCCCACAGGCCGCGTTCTCGGACTTTGGCCTGCAGCGGTCTGGCCAGTGCCACGAAGCGCGGATCGTGGATATTCCATTGGCTGCCGAGCAGATGATCGAGCGGTTCGACCTCGCGGCGGACGAAGTCGTCGATCCAGTCGAGCTGTTGCTGGAATTCGGGTTCGGTTTCGAAGTCCCACATGGGTCTGGTCCTTTGTACTCATGGTGCAAGCGTGATTAGCTCAGCGTAAGCGGCGCAATGTCAATTGCCGTGCCTGAATAGCGCTTCCGAATTCGGCAACAAAATCCAAGGGCCGGTCGCCGGTAATCCGCTGCGGGACATGCCGTGGATACATCCCTGTAGGCAATGGCACTTCCTTGAGTGCGGAGAAGCCTCCCCTTAGGACCCTGGCCGATATTATCTGGTCAACACCGAGGGTGTTCCTGAGCGGGTGCTGCAAGGCGCGTTTTGCAGGTAATAGCGGGACTATTGCCAAAAAACGCAACGCCGCAGCGGCCGCTCAGGGGCAGCCGGATGTACAGATAATTTTGGCCAGGGTCCTTAGGAGAGGGCTTTGGCGGAATGGCTCCCTTCGGTCCGCTTTATTTCCACCAAAGCCCTCTCCTGCGGGGAGGCCGGACCGGTCCCGAAACCCATTTGTCGCCTAAAGCAAGGGCCCTGGCCAAGATTATCTGGTCAACACCGAGGGTGCTCCTGAGCGGGTGCTGCAAGGCGCGTTTTGCAGGTAATAGCGGGACTATTGCCAAAAAACGCAACATCGCAGCAGCCGCTCAGGGGCGGCCGAATGTCCAGATAATTTTGGCCAGGGCCCTAAGTGACATTGACCCCTGTAGCTCGGGCGCAGTGTCCCTGCGGCGCACGGTCCCGCAGCTGACAGACGGGCGACCGGCCACACGCGGTGTCCGGGAATTCGGAGCAGCTATTTGGCAGTTTGTCGGATTTGGGCCGCCTCATTACGATGCCCTGAGTCCGACTGGCTGCTCGAGGCGCCGGCGCCTCGAAGGCATCAGCGATTCAGGCCGCCGGCTGCGCCAGCGCGCTGCGCAGCCCGGAATAATTGGGTTGGTCTATGGCCACGCGAGCGGCTGCCGTGTTGCGCAGATGCGTGGTGAGTGCAGGGTCGTCGAGTTCGAATTGACCGGCGCGCAAGCGCTCGGCGAGCCGTTTTCGCAGCGCGTCGAGGGTGCCGCGTTCGTCGAGTAGCGCAGTCAGTGCGCCATGCTCGGCGGCGGCCTGCGCCGGCCCCAGGCTGAACTCGCGTGCGACGATGTCGAGTGCATTGGCGGCAACGCGGGCAAGAAAGCGGGCGCGCTGTTCACCGTTGGCAGCCACCTCCTCGCGCAGAAACGCGCCGACACTGGCCAGGATCTCCTCGGTGCGCGGCATTTCGCTCACCGGCAGCATGGGTGGTACGGTCGGGGGCAGCATCACCGGACCCGGGATGATGAGATTCACGCAATCGACCTGGCACTCCGAGCTGCGGCGGCCGATAGCCGGCCGTTCGACCGTGGCGTCGGTGCCGCTGCGATAGTGCTGAAACATGGTCAGACAGCCGATCGCCCACCAGAACGAGCCGAAGACCTGCCAGAAATGCACGGCGTCGCGGTCGACTGCTGCACCGCTGACGGACTCATAGCCGGCGATGAGGTCGTCGAGATCGCCGAAGCCGCCGACCACCCGGTCGCTGACCCCGAAGCGCCAGGAGTTGGTGCACAGCCAGCCCAGATCGCGCATCGGATCGCCGATATGGGCGACTTCCCAATCGAGCACGGCGACGATCCCGGCGCGCGGCGTCACCATCAGATTGCCGTTGCGGAAGTCGTTGTGGACCAGCGTCAGGGGCCGCGCCGGCGGCAGATGTGCGAGTAGCCAGCGTGCGGTGTAGTCGATCATCGGCTGTGGTGAGCCGAAGGCCTGGTACTGGGTCCATTGACGGCGTACGAAGGTTTCCGGATCGAGGCGCTCGAGGACCCGGTCCAGACCCTCGGCGTCGACGTCGATGGCATGGATGCGGGCAAGGATCTCGCCGCATTGACGCGCCAGCTGCGGTCGCACGGCGGCGAAGTCCTCATGACGAGCGATCCGCGCACCCAGCGTCTCGCCATCGACCCAGCTCATCAGAAAGCCTTCGCCAAGACCATCCCCGGGTTCGAGTACATGCAGGATCTCCGGTTCGGGGACACCGCTGCTCCGCGCGAGCATGATCAGCCGTGCCTCGACGTCGAGCCCCGGGCGGCCATAGTCGGTTGCCTCGAGCGCACCGCCGGGCGCGCGGCGCAGGGCCAGGCGGCGGGTCGCGGAACCGGTGGTAATGTCGAGGGCATAGGTTTCCTGGCTCGCGCCACCGGACAGCCGGCGCGCCGCGGTTAGTGACCTGAATTCGGGCACGACGCGGGCGAGCAGCGCGCTCAGAGCGCGTTCGAACGCGTCCGCCACAGGGGGGTCAGATGACGGCGAGTTCTTCTGAGCCAATGGTGTGTCCTTGCCGGAATCCGGCTGACAGTATACGCAAGCCCAATTCGCCTGACCGCCGGCCGGGCTGCCGCTTGTCACTGCGGGCGCCACTCGCTAGGCTGGCGGCACCCCGCGCCGACGGGCGCTGCCTCGACTGCAGCAGGTGAGACGCCAGCGGCGTCCTTCCCAGACCCGAGCTATGGCGCGCGTCGTTCCCCAGGATCAGGATCCACGAACTATGAACCTCGCTCTTTTCTGCGATTTCGAGAACGTTGCGCTCGGCGTGCGTGACGCCAATTATGCGAAGTTCGACATCAAGCGCGTCCTCGAACGGCTGCTGGTCAAGGGCAGTATCGTGGTCAAGAAGTCCTACTGCGACTGGGAGCGTTACAAGGATTTCAAGAACCAGATGCACGAGGCGGCATTCGAACTCATCGAAATTCCGCATGCCCGCCAGTCCGGCAAGAATTCGGCCGACATCCGCATGGTCGTCGATGCCCTGGATCTGTGCTACACCAAAGCCCATGTCGACACCTTCGTGATCATCAGCGGCGACTCGGATTTCTCGCCGCTGGTGTCGAAGCTGCGCGAGAATGCCAAGACCGTGATTGGGGTGGGGGTCAAGAATTCGACTTCCGATCTGCTCATCGCCAACTGCGACGAATTCATCTTCTACGACGATCTGGTCCGTGAAGAGGAAACGCGCAAGCGCAGCCGCCGCAAGCCTGTGCCCAAGAAGCAGCAGAGCGCCGCGCCGGACACCGCGAAGAGCAAACAGGAAGACAAGCTGCAGCAGGGCATCGATTTGATCATCGAGACCGCCGAGGCCTTGCAGGACGAGCGCGGCGACGACGATACGCTGTGGGGCTCGATGGTCAAACAGGCGCTCAAGCGGCGTCGCCCCGAATTCAACGAGAGTTATTACGGCGTGCGGTCGTTCAACAAATTGCTCGAGGAAGCGCAGGTGCGCGGGCAGCTCGAACTCGAACTCGACGAGCGCTCGGGCGGTTATATCATCCGCAATATCGCCCACGAGGAATGATGCTTGATAGGGTGGCCATGCCCGATTACCGGCAGGCGCGATATTCGCGTTATGCTCATGCAAGGTACTTGCTTCGAGGGAGACAACGATGACTGCAATCAAGCATCTGTTGGTGGCGACGGATGGATCGGAAAGCGCGTTCAAGGCGGCCGCGTTCGCCGGTGATCTCGCCCGTGGACTCGGCGCGCGAGTCACCGTGCTGATGGTCCAGAGTGAAGAAGCCGTCCTGCCGCACGCCTGGGGCGTCGGCGAGTATCCGGTCGCGGTGCCGTATGCCTCGATGACGGTCGAAGAAGTACGAACGATGCTCGAGGAGCGCGCGCGAGAGAACGAACTGGCCAGGACCGGCGAGGCGATCGGCAAGCTGGCCGCGCCGCCGGATCTGGTTTACCGCTGGGGGCATGCGGCAGAGGAGATTTGTCGCTACGCCGTCGATAACGACGTCGATTTGATGGTCATTGGCTCACATGGCCGTTCGGCTTTCAAGCGCGCCCTGCTCGGCAGTATCAGCAATGCAGTGGCCAATCATGCAACCTGCCCGGTCACCATCGTGCGTTGACCGACGCGACACCGGCCGGGGCAGCCCTGCAACAGTGAGCGAGCATGCCCGGGAGCAAGACCCGCGGACTCCGAGGAGCGCAGTTTATGCGTGATAAATGAGCACCGCAGAGGGCCGCGCTTTGCCGCCAGCGGGCGGCGCAGCCACTTTTGCAGAGCTTCTCTAGCGCAGCCGGCATGATTGATGGTACCGATCACCCGGCGCAACATGACGGCATGGAGCACCCGGAAAACGATGGCTGAACCGCGCCGGGAGACCGCCGCGTTTGCAACGACGGCCCGTGCCGTGGTCGTGCGCGGCACCGCTGCCGCTGTGCTGTGGTGGATACTGGTCGAGGGCGACGGCGCACTGTGGGGGCTGGGGACGTTGGTCGTCGGGGCGGCAGTGGCCGTGAGTCTGCGGCTCGCACCACCGGCCCGCTCATGGCCCATTGCGCCGCTGGCGCTTAGTCGTTTTGCAGCGTATTTCATCGTCCAGTCGGTGCAAGCGGGCGCCCAGGTCGCGCTGCTCGCGCTGCACCCGCGCCTGCGCCTCGCGCCGGGGTGGATCGATGTCAGACTCGCGCTGCCGGCGGGCTTGCCGCGGGTCGTGTTGATGAATGTACTCAGTCTTATGCCAGGAACGGTGAGCGTGCGCTGCAGCGGCGATGATCTGCGTCTACACGTGCTCGATCGCCGCCTGCCGATCGCGGCCGAAGTCGCGCGTACCGAAGCGTTGATCGCACAACTGTTCACAGGCGTGACGTGACCGGCCTGGAGGCACCCGTCGCGCTCTTTCTGCTGGTCAATCTGGCGGCGACGCTGGTGCGCGTCGCCCGCGGGCCGACTGCCGCCGATCGTATGCTCGCCGCGCTGCTGTTCGGGACGACCGGGGTGGGCGTGCTGTTGCTGCTGGCCCATGCCGGCGGCGGCCGCGTTTTACTCGATGTCGCGTTGGTACTTGCGTTGCTGGCGGCCATTGCAGGCATTGCGTTCGCCCGCCGGGCGTGGGTGCAGACCGATATCATGGAGGACGCGGATGCTTGAATTGACAAGTGGGGCGCTGCTTCTGGTAGGCGCCGTGTTTTATTTCGCAGGGACGGCCGGCCTGCTGCGGTTTCCCGATGTTTATTGCCGTCTGCATGCCCTGACCAAAGCCGATAACCTGGGTTTGGGCTGTATTGCGATGGGCCTCGCCGTGCAGGCCGACTCGCTGATTATCGCGTTGAAGATCCTGCTGGTGTGGCCGCTCGCACTGGTCGCGAGCGCTACGGTCAGTTACGCCATCGCCGGCCGCGCAGCGACGCTCGGTATCGTGCCGGCCGGAGAAGAGCCGTCGGCATGAATATCGGATTGGCCTTCGACGTAGTGCTCGCTGCCGGTCTGGTGTGGAGCGCGGTGAGTGCGTTGCTCTCGCGCGATCTTTGCCGCGCGGTTGTGCTGTTCATCGTCTTCGGCCTGCTCATGACCTTGGCCTGGGTACGGCTCGCGGCGCCCGATATCGCATTGGCCGAAGCTGCCATCGGTGCCGGTTTGACGGGTGCGCTGCTACTCGACGCATTGGGCGGCCTGGGCGCGGATGCGCGAGGTGACGACACATGATGCGGCAGATCCTGGCAGGGCTGGTGGTGCTGGCCGTCGGCGCTTTCACCCTGCTGTTGCTGGCCGCGATGCAGAGTCTGCCCCCATCGAGCAGCGTCGATTTGGCCGCGGAGGTTTCTCGTCATCTTGCCGAGAGCGGGGTACGTCATCCGGTGACGGCCGTACTACTCAATTTTCGCGCCTACGACACGCTGCTCGAAGTTGCCGTATTGCTGGTCGCGCTGTTCGGTGTTTTCGTTGTCGCGCAACCCGCGGGCGGGGAGCCACCGCCGGCGTTCACCGATGACGTTCTCGGGGCCTTGGCTCGCGGTCTCGCTCCGGTCATGCTCGTCGTCGCCGGCTACCTGCTCTGGGCCGGCGCGCATCGACCGGGCGGCGCGTTCCAGGCTGCGGCGATCGTGGCTGCGGCCGCCGTGCTCCTGAATCTGGCGCAAATCCTTCCGGCATGGGGCCTGCCCCGGGCCTGGTTGCGGGTGGGTCTCGCCGGCGGCCTGGTCTGCTTCGTCGTGGCAGCGGCGCCGGTATACGTACCGGGTACCTTGCTCGGCTTCCCGCCAGAGTGGGCCGGGTCCATGATCCTGGCGATCGAGACGAGCCTGCTGATCTCTCTCGGACTGTTGTTGGCGGCGCTGTTCTTGTGCCTGGCTCTGGATCGCGAGCCCCAACCGCAGTCGCCGCCGCTGGCAACGGAAGATCGATGAGTACGGGTTTGATCTATGCGTGCAGCGGTGCGCTGCTGTTCGGCTGTGGTGTGGCCGGGACGGTATTGCTCAAGCATCTCTTGCGTCGCATCCTGGCTTTCAATGTGATGGGAAGCGGCGTGTTTCTCATCCTGGTCGGGCTCGCGCAGCGCCACGGCGAAGCCGACCCGGTGCCGCAGGCGATGGTCTTGACCGGGATTGTCGTCGCTGTGGCCGCGACTGCGCTGGCGGTCGCGCTGCTGCGACGTCTGGCGGTGCCGGCCGGCACGGGATCGTCCGCCGATGCCTGAATGGGCGGCGGCCCCCGCAGCCTGGCTGATCCTGATACCGCTGCTCTGGGCCACGCTAGCCTTCCTGTTCGGGCCTCGTTGGGGCGGGCGTTTCGCTCTCTTCGGGATCACGGTGCAAAGCTTGTGCGCGATGCAGTTGGTCGCAGCGCTGGACAGCGGTGTGACGCAGGTGCTGCCGGTGGGCGGCTGGTCTGCTCCGCTCGGCATCGAACTGCATGTCGATGGTCTTGCTGCGCTCATGCTGCTGCTGACCCAGGTGGTTGCGCTGCCACTGATGCTGTACACGCGCGCCTGGCTCGGCGCCGCCGACCGTGCGGCCGGCTATGTGTGGCCGCTGTGTGGATTTATGCTCGCCGCACTGCACGCGCTGTTCCTCGCCGCGGATTTGTTCAATGTCTATGTCGCGCTGGAACTTCTGGGATTGTGTGCGGTTGCGCTGGTCGCAGGAGACGGCAAGCCGCAGCAGCTCCGCGCGGCGCTCCACTACCTGCTGGTCAGTCTGCTCGCAGCAGCCGCCTATCTGCTCGGTGTCGCATTGTTCTACGCCGCCTACGGGACGGTCTCGATCGCGACGCTCGTCGCGGTCATGGATGCGCAGCCGCCGTTCGCGGTGGTGCTGGCGGGCACGCTCATGCTGGTCGGCCTGATGGCCAAGACGGCCTTGTTCCCATTCCATTTCTGGCTGCCGCCCGCGCATGGCAGCGCGCCCGCACCGGCCTCGGCCCTGCTCTCGGCGTTGGTCGTGAAAGCGTCGTTCTATGTCATCCTGCGGTTGCGCTTGACGGTGTTCGCGGAGGGTGATCTGACGCTCGACTGGTTGCTGGCGGGGTGTGGGGGGGCGGCCATCCTCTACGGTTCCTGGCGTGCCTTCCGCTGCGCGGAGTTGAAGATGCTCATCGCCTATTCGACGGTAGCCCAGCTCGGCTACCTGTTCCTGATTTTCCCCTTGCTCGACACCCGTGAGCTCGCGCTCGCCGCGGCAGCACTGCAGATGGTGGCCCATGCACTGGCCAAGGCGGCGCTGTTTGCCGCCGCCGGCATCGTCCTCGTCGCCACCGGGCGCGACAGTGTCGCGGCTCTGGCTGCACTCGCAGGACGCTTGCCGGTGACCTGGTTCGCCTTCGGTCTTGCCGCGGTCACCCTGATGGGTCTGCCGCCGTCCGGTGGCTTCCTGGCCAAGTGGCTGCTCATCGATGCCGCGGTCGCCGGTGAGTACTGGTTGATGGTGGGGTTGATCATCTCCGGCGGTCTGCTCGGCGCTGCCTACCTGTTCCGGATCCTGAAGCGCGCGTTTGCGCCGCAGGCGTCGGCGGCCGTGCTTAAGCCAGTGCCCCGGATCATGGAATGGATGGCCTTCCTGCTGGCTGCGGCCAGCGTTGTGATCGGCATCGAGGCGACGGCGATAGTCGAGATCCTCGGCCTGGTAGGGAGCACATGAACAGCGCGCAGGCCTTGCCGCTGGCCGTGCTGGCGTCCTCCCTGGTGCCCGGCTTGATCATCTTTGCCCTGCCCCAGGAGCAGGTGATGCTGCGTTCGCTGCTCAACCTGGCCGGGGCGGTGGTCAAGCTCGTCCTCATCGTGGTCATGCTGTTCGGCGTGCGCGCCGGGGCGACCTATGGCTTCAACCACGAGGTGATACCGGGGCTCGAACTCGCTTTCAAGATGGATGCACTGGCGCTGTTGTTCGTCACGCTTTCCGCCGGGCTGTGGTTGTTGACGACCGTCTATGCCATCGGCTACCTGGAGGGCTCGCCGCACCGCAGCCGCTTCTTCGGCTTCTTCAGTCTGTGCGTCACCGCCACCATCGGTATTGCGATGGCGGCCAACCTGTTCACTTTCTTCGTTTTCTACGAACTGCTCACACTGGCGACCTATCCGCTGGTGGTGCATCGTGGCACGCCCGCAGCTCTGCGCGGCGGGAATATCTATCTGGGCTATACCTTGCTGGGTGGGGCACTGGTGTTGACGGGCATCATCTCCGTGCGCAGTCTTGGCGGCCCGATCGAATTCACGCCGGGCGGTACGCTCGCCCATCTCGGCGAGGGGCACGCCGGCCAGCTGCGTGTCGCCTTCGTTCTGCTCGTGGCGGGCATTGGCGTGAAAGCGGCGTTGGTGCCCCTGCACGGCTGGCTGCCGCACGCCATGGTCGCGCCGGCGCCCGTCTCCGCACTGCTGCACGCCGTGGCCGTGGTCAAGGCCGGCGCGTTCGGTATCGTACGCGTGGTCTACGAGGTCTTCGGCGTGGAGTTCGCGCAGATGCTCGGGGTCCTCCAGCCCTTGGCCTGGGTCGCCGCGCTGACCATCATCTGGGGCAGTCTGCGCGCCTTGACCCAGGACGAACTCAAACGACGCCTGGCGTTTTCCACCGTCAGCCAGGTCTCCTACATCATCCTCGGGGTGGCCATGTTCGGTCCGGCCGGGACGGTTGGCGGATTGGTGCATCTCGTCCATCAGGGCATCATGAAGATCACGCTGTTTTTCTGTGCCGGCAACTACGCCGAGACCTTGGGCGTGCACAAGGTCAGCGGAATGAACGGCGTAGGACGGCGCATGCCGGCGACGAGCGTCGCTTTCAGTATCGCCGCGCTGGGTATGATGGGTGCACCGCTGACCGCCGGGGCGGTCAGTAAACACTGGTTGAACATGGGCGCGGATGCAGCGGGACTGTACTGGGTTCCCTGGGTACTGTTCGCCTCGAGCGCGTTGAATGCCGCCTATTTTCTTCCCATCCTCTATCGCGCCTGGCTGCTGCGGCCGCCGCCGGCCTGGCCACAAGAACAGATAGCGGCAATCGGCTGGCGAGAGACCGCATGGCTGTTGCTGTTACCCCCGCTGATTACCGGGCTGGCCACGCTCGGTGCAGGCGTGTTCGCCGGGTTCGAGATGAGTCCGTTGGCCTGGGCCCGTTTGATCGCTGCCCGTGAGTACATGCAGGTGACGCCGTGAGTGACACCCCCCGCGATCCGGCCTCCGCCTTGACCTCGCAGGATGAAGACGGCCGCCCGCCAGAGATCCCGGCGGCGACGGCACGTATCCAACGTTTCGTCTTCGTCGGCCTGCAGGTGGTGATGGCCCTGAGCCTGGCAGGCGCGATTTACGAACAACTCTGGCTCAACGCCGCGATCGTGTTCGCGATCACGCTGGTGATGTTCCTTCCCGCGGCGCTGGTGCGGCGCTTCCACGTAATCGATGTACCGATCGAGTTCGAAGCGCTGGCGGTGCTGTTCATCTTTGCCTCACTGTTTCTCGGCGAGGTGCGTGGCTACTACGCCAGGTTCTGGTGGTGGGACATCGCCTTGCATACAACATCCGGTCTGCTGCTGGGGATCCTGGGATTCCTGCTGGTCTATGTGCTCAACGCGAGTTCCCGGGTCGAATTCCGCATGCGGCCGCGCTTCGTCGCGCTGTTCGCCTTCGCCTTTGCCGTCGCGGTCGGCGCACTGTGGGAGATCTTCGAGTTCACCATGGACAGCGTCGCCGGTACAGGCATGCAGAAACCGATGTTCGGCGACCCGTCGGGCCTGACCGATACCATGTGGGATCTGATCGTCGACACCCTCGGCGCCGCCTTCATCAGCGGGCTCGGCTGGTGGTACATGCATCGTCGTGAACGGTTCTTCATCGCGCGCTGGATTGCCGAATTCGTGCGGCGCAATCCGCGCTTGTTCCGCGATTGAGGTAACCGGCTGCGTGAGGCTGCGGCCGGCTCGTCAGTCGGCGGCGCTGCCCTCGGCATCGATCAGATAAGCCCGTACCAACTCGCGCACCCGCCGAGCGAGCGTAGCCGGCGCGACCTCCTCACCGCCATCGATTTCGGCGGCGTAGGTCCACAGCGGCAGAAACAGCCGATCTTCATCGGGGGCACCGCGCAGGCGCAGGGGCTCGGGGCGCATCGCGAGTTCCGCCCAGGCGTCACGCACCAGCGCCCACAGTTCGGCGGTGCGCGCGAGATAACGATCGCCGGGGCCGAAGTCGTAACCACGGATCCTTTCGTAGCGATTGACGCCGATCTCGCTGGCCAACACGGTCAGTTCGCGCTCGTGAAAGCCGCGG
>JBBDTC010000335.1:0-1738 GCA_040904625.1 Gammaproteobacteria bacterium | reverse complement strand
GCGAGCGCCACTTTGTCGTTGTGCTGTTCGTGCACCCAGCCGGTCGGCACGATGGTGTGCCGATTGCTGCCGATGAGGACATCGTAGTCGTCACGGATGGCGAACTCGCGGCGCGGCAATGGTCGCCAACCGTCCTGGGCCTCCCAGGACGATCGATTGCCCCGGTGCTGCCAGCGGGCGATGTCGCCATAACGGGGCGAATCGTCGACCTGGTAGACGGTCTGCGACCAGGCGCCGCGCCGTGCCGCCGCGCTGACCGGGATCCGTTCCCAGGTGTGTCGGCCCCGGTAGGCCAGCACCGAGTCAGGCTCGAATTGCCAGTCCTGGCGCCAATGCTTGGTGACGATGGGCGTGCTCTGCTCGCCATCGCGGTTGAGGATACGCATGACCAGCACGTGCTGCAGGGAGATGAAATCGCCGCTGTCTTCGAGTACGTAGACCTTTTCGGTGCCCCAGCTCCGATAGGGCCGCTGGGGGGTGTAGTTCGCGGTGTAGCCGGCGATTTCGAGGAAATCGAAGCTGGTTCGATATTCTCCGGTCATGGCGAGAATGGCGCGTCGGTCGCGCTCGAAGGATGACAGGCCGGGTTCGCGCAGGGCCTGCCATGCAACGCCCGCAGCGAGGTCCAATGTGACTGCAGTGCCGCGCGTGGTGCCGCCGCGTGGTTGCATGGCCGCGCCGTCGACGAAGGGCCAGGCGAAGATGTATCGATCCTCCTGCGTCGAGTCCTCGTCGCTGCCCGGTGCGGCCGCGGCGATGCCGCCAAAAGATAGACAACCGAGCACGAGGAGGGACATGAAAAGGCGCATGAGCGATTCTCCTGGAGACTCCGGCGGGTACGCGCCGTGGTGGCCTGCGGATCGCACGCTTACGCCGCGGCCGTGCGCCCGAGGTAGACAGTCTGGGTGACCTCGCTGTCCTGCAGCGGATTATGGAAGCGGACCGCTTCGGCACGGGCATCGGCGAAGACTGCGCGCAGGCGGGCGAGGAATTCGCCGTCCGGCGCCTCGTTCGACCACAGGCCGAAGACGCCGCCTGGCAGCAAGTGCCGGGCGAGATCAGTCAGCCCGGGCACGGTATAGAAGCCGCGGCTGCGATCATCGAGCCAGGCGTCGGGGCTGTGATCGATGTCGAGCAGGATGGCATGGAAGCGGCGTCCCGGACGGTCTGGATCGAAGCCGTCGGGCGCCGCGGCGCAGGCGAAGAAATCCGCCTGCAGCAAGCGGCAACGCGGATCATCGCAGAGTTGCCGGCCGAGCGGCAGCAAGGTCGCCGCATGCCAGTCGATGACCGCCTGCAGATATTCGATGACGATCAGGGAGTTGACGGAAGCCTGTTCGAGCACCGTCGCCGCGGTATAACCGAGGCCCAAACCGCCGACCACGACATCGACCGCGGTGCCGCCGTGCAGGCCGAGTCCGAGGCGCGCGAGCGCGACTTCCGAGACAGTGAACAGGCTCGACATCAGGAACTCGTCATCGAGCTTGATCTCCCAGACATCCTGGTCGAGACGCAGTTCGCGGCGCCGGCGCAAGCTGAGGGCGCCGATCGGCGTCTCGCGATAATCGAGTTCGGCGAACAAACGGCTCATGGTGAGCGTAACGTGTCATCTGCGCGGGACTTCATCGGGGCGATTGTAGCCGTCTCGCCGGGGCTGGTCTGCTGGCGCCGTGTGCCGAGTCTTGCTAGGGCCTGTTGATCTTTCATTGTTCGGTGCTGTTGCCCCTGTAAGGAGGCC
>JBBDTC010000334.1:0-2544 GCA_040904625.1 Gammaproteobacteria bacterium | reverse complement strand
CTCGCTCTCCCACTCGCCTCGTCACGATGCCCTAAGTCCGACAGGCTGCTAGAGTTCCAGCGCCATCCCGTCATAGGACACTTCCCATCCAGCTGCTTCCACCGCGCGGCGTTCGGGCGTGTCGGCAATCAAGATGGGGTTGGTCGTATTGATATGGATGAAGACCTTGCGCGCGATATCGAGCCCACCCAGCAGTGCCATGGTTCCCTCATCACCTGATACGCTGAGATGCCCCATGCGCCGGCCGGTTTTCACGCCCACACCGTCGCGGATCATCTCGTCATCCGTCCACAGCGTACCGTCGAAGAAAACCAGGCTCGCACCGCGGATGCGATCGGCCAGTTCATCGGTGACGCGCGCGCAGCCGGGAATATAGAAACAGCTCACGCCGGATGCTGCATCGACAATCTCCAGCGCAATGGTATCTTCGGCGACAGTGCCGAAATCTTCGCCGCGACTGGTATCTTCCAACCACAGCGCTACTTTGCCCGGAACTGCGAACGGGGTGATGCTGATTCCGAGCTCCCGCCCGTCACCGCGCGTGAGCGCGCAGGCCTGCTCGAGCACGAGCGGGCGTCGCTCGACGAACGCCGGATTGAGAACATTGAAAATGGAGTTCGCCTCGAGTACCGACAAGACACGCTGCGTGCCGTAGAGGACAAATGCCTGCGATTCGCGCAGATTGAGCAAGCCGGCGACATGATCGACATCCGCATTGGTCAACACCACCGCCTTGATCGGGCTGTCACGCAGCCCCTCACGCGGGTGCAGGAATGCGTTGTCGGTAATTTGCTGGCGGAGATCGGGGGACGCATTGCACAGGATCCAGTCGCGGCCATCCGCGCTCAGTGCAATTGACGACTGCGTACGGCGCGGCGCTGCCGGATCGCCGGCTCGGGCACGCGCGCTGTTGGGGTGGTTGCAGTTCCACTGCGGATAGCCGCCGCCGCCGGCCGATCCCAAAACTCTGATGTGCACGTGTGTCTCCTCGCTCAATGTCCGTCAGCGCCGGTCGATCCTGGTGTGTTGCTCACAACCCAGCGCTGACCATCCACCGTGTGTTCCTTTTTCCAGAAGGGCGCGGTCGATTTCAAGGCTTCCATGATGTGGCGACAGGACTCGAACGCGTGGGCCCTATGGGCCGACCATACCGCAACCAGGACGATCGGATCGCCTGGATGCACCTCCCCGACGCGATGGACGACCAGTACCTCGTCGAGCTCCCAATGCCGACGCGCCTCGTCCGCAATGCCTTCGACATGCTTTTCCGTCATACCGGGGTAGTGTTCGAGCACCATGGTCTCGACTCGTTCACCTTCGTTGAAATCGCGCATGGAGCCGACGAAGGTCGCTGCCGCTCCGATCGATTTGCGTCGCTCGCCCAGGCCTCGCTCGGCTGTGCGCACGGCGTCGAGTGGGTCGAACGGCTCGGCGACGATCAGGACAGTCACGCTCAACCTCCGGTTACGGGCGGGAAATAGGCGACTTCGTCCTCGTCATGCAGTAGGTCGGCAGGTTCGCAGTAGCTGTGATTGACCGCGCACATCACGCCCGACGGCAACGTCTCCTGCCCCGTGACCTCGCGCCAGGCGCTTTCGACGGTCAGCCCGGCAGCATAAGGGCAAGCCGTCTCGCGATACCCGACGGTCTCGGCTAGACTGGCAAAGAATCGAATCTTGATGGACATAGGAAATGGTGGCGCATGGCAGCGCCAGAGCGTGTCTACAGGTCGCTATCTTAACCCAGCTCCGCGCTGGCGGCGGAATTCCCGAATGAACGAACTCACCCACCTCGATGCCGAAGGCCATGCCCGCATGGTTGATGTCGGCGACAAACCGGCCACGCACCGTCGCGCCGTCGCGACCGGCCGCATTACCATGCAGGCTGCGACGCTCCGTCTCATCGTCCATGGCGGTCACAAGAAAGGCGACGTACTGGCGGTGGCCCGCATCGCCGGCATCATGGCTGCCAAGCGCACGCCCGACCTCGTCCCACTGTGCCATCCGATCGCACTGAGCAAAGTCGACATCGAGCTCGAGGCCGATGTCGAAGCTCACGCCGTCGTATGCCGTGCCTGTGCGGAGACGCATGGTCCGACCGGCGTCGAGATCGAAGCGCTCAATGCCGTGCAGGTTGCGCTGCTCACGGTCTATGACATGTGCAAGGCAGTCGATCGTGGCATGGTCATCGAGGAGGTCCGGCTCGACAGCAAATCCGGCGGACGCTCCGGCACCTGGCAGCGCGATGCGCACGCGGACGCCGCTTCCTGAATACGCGCGCGTATTCAGGAAGCTCGGTACCTGCGTGCGGTTTAGGGCCCGTCCCAGTATAAGTTCTACATTCGGCCGCCGCGGAGCCGCCGCTGCGGCGTTGCATTTCTTGCCAAGGACGCTGCCACTGGCGGCGAAACGCGCCTTGCCGCGACGACTCAGCGATGCCCTCGATGTGACGAACTTATTTTGCGGTGGGCCCTGCAGTACGGAGAGGCCTCTCCTGCGGGCGGTCCTCTGACGGAATGGCTCCCTGCGGTCCGCTTTATTTCCG
>JBBDTC010000333.1:0-2546 GCA_040904625.1 Gammaproteobacteria bacterium | reverse complement strand
GAATAGGTGGTGTTGCCGCTGTTGGTCGAGAAGTTGGCGCCGTAGAGGTGCTGCACGGCGGCAATGTCGTACATCATCAGCGACTGCGCGAAGCCCCAGGTCTCGTTCGGGTAGCCTGTCAGCGGCGCCCCGACATAGGCGCGGTAGCTCATGACCGAATATTCCATGGAGTCGCCGTCGGCGGGCATGCCGTTCTCGTGCGGGTGCTCGAGGCCGAGCGTATGCCCCATCTCGTGGAGGAAGGTGGTATAGGCGTAATTGCCCTGACGCGGATTGTCGTACCAGCCGTTCGAGTTGTTGAACCAGGTGTCGCCCCCCTCGGGCGCGGTGTGCGGCATGTAGGCCCAGGCGGTGCTCGGCGCATCCGACTCCGCCAGCCGCAGGGTGGCGTTGGCGGCGTCGGCGCCGGTGAGCTCGGTGAAGGTGAGGTTGGCGACGGCCGCGAAGTTGGCGAAGGCGGCGCGGGCGACGTCCTGCTGGGTGGCGTTCAGGGCCTCGAAATTGTTGAGCGGTTCGCCGGATCCGTAACTCCCCTCGAATTGCGTGTAGGAGGTCGGAAAGCTGTAGGTGAGGCTTCCCGAGGCCCATTTGTAACTGCCGAGCAGGCCGCTGACATAGGGGTCAGAGCTGCTGGTGACGGAGGCAATAGCGGCCACGATCTTCTCCTGAGGGTTGCCGCCATTCCTGCGCCCGGAAAGCTAAACAGCGCGTGTCTTCTGGCATGCAGTTTGAATCGGTACAGCCGGTTTCGCAAACGTCGCGATCAAAATCCCGTGTAATGGAGGCCGCGCCACTCAATCTTCTCTAACGAGTGCGGTGCACATCCCTCTGAGCGTCAGCCCCTTGCGCCCCGCCATCGATCCGATCATGGGATTTTGCTCGCCAAGCGCGCTCGGCGGCCCTCGTTGCAAGGAGCAAGATGAATTCGAATCGCCGATGACGCGACGGGTGCCAGCCTGCCGGCAGAGGCGACGCGCCGGCCCTGGGGCGACCCAGCCCGATTGCGCTGTCATCATCTGCTGTTGAGGTGCTAGACAATAACTTGCGATCTGGCGAGCACCGGGACGTAGGTTCTGAGGGCGACGACGATGAGAATTGCCGTATCGGGTGCAACGGGGTTTATCGGGACGCACCTGGTACCCTACCTGCGGGCGCGGGGGCACACCGTCGTCACCATCGGCCGCCGCGACTTCACCGACAATTTGCGGGAGAAGTTGCTCGAGTGCGAAGCCTTCATTCATCTCGCCGGCTTGACCCATGTCGGTGCACCGGCGGTTCACGAGCTGGAAGCGACGAACTTCGCCCTCACCCTGGCCGCCGCAGAAGCGGCCCGCGATGCCCATGTTCCGCGGTTCCTCTTCGTCTCAACCATCAACGTCGTGGCCGGCAACCGCGGCGTGCTGCGCCCCGACGATCCGATCAACCCCAAAAGCGAATATGGGGCTACCAAGGCCAAGGCAGAAGCGGCCCTGCTGTCCCTGCCGGGAATTGAGATGGTGGTGCTCCGCCCGCCTCTCGTCTACGGACCGGGTGCCAAAGGAAACCTTGAGCGCCTGACACGGCTCTGCCTCACTGGCCTGCCCTTGCCCTTCGGCTGTGTCGAGAACCGGCGCAGCATGGTCAGCATCACCAATCTTGAGAGTGTCCTTCTTTTTCTCGCCGAGGCACCGTCCGTTTCCGTCGACGGGAAAATATTCCATGTCGCCGATGGCCGCCCGCTTTCGCTTCGCGAAATCGCGCTCACCATACGTCGCGCCGCTTCACTGCCGCCGCGCCTGGTACCCGTTCCGGTGGCGCCGATGAAGTCGGCCCTCGCGCTCGCAGGACGCAGCTACCTTGCGACGCTGCTGTTCGACGACCTCCTGGTCGACGCCGATGCTCTCTCCGCCATCGGCTGGGAGCCGGTGCCGTTCGAAGAGGCCGACCTCGGCGCAATGGCGGTTTCCCAACTGGGCCGCCGGTGAGGCCGGAAGCGGCGACTGCGGTGGCATGACTGGTCGTGGTTCCATCTTAATCCCGTGTAATAGAGAGGCGGCGCTCACTCTTCTATAACGAGTGCGGCGCAAAGCTGATGCGCACCGGCCTCAGCGCCAGAGGAGCACGATGTCCCGAGCGACCGACCACAGCATGGCTGCGAACCTCCTAAGCGAGGCGACGCGCGCCGGCCGCGGGGCGCTGGTCGGCGTGGCCCTGGTCTCGGCGCTGATCAACCTCCTCTATCTCACCGGCTCGTTCTTCATGCTCGAAGTCTACGACCGGGTGCTGCCGAGCCAGAGCGTGCCGACGCTGGTCGGCCTCGCGGCGCTGGTGGCCATGCTCTACGCCTTTCTCGGCCTCTTCGATTTCATCCGCGGCCGCGTCCTCGTGCGCATCGGCTCGGCACTCGACGCGCGGCTCGCGCGCAGCGCCTTCGAGGTCCTGGTGCGGCTGCCGCTGGTGGCGGGTCCGAGGGCGGATGCCGTGCAACCGCTGCGGAGCGTCGACCAGATCCGCGGCTTTCTCTCGGGCACGGGACTCTCGGCCTTCTTTGATCTGCCGTGGATGCC
>JBBDTC010000332.1:0-15626 GCA_040904625.1 Gammaproteobacteria bacterium | reverse complement strand
AGCCCGGGCGCCTCAACGCCCCATACAGCCGAGTTATTCTGGGACGGGCCCTAAGTGATTCCTACGCCTTCTGCACAGGAACAGCGGAATGGCCTTTGCGTCAGGGAAGCTCTGCAGGAGTGGCTGCGCCACCCACTGACGGCGTTGCCTCGTCCACTGACGCATAAGCAGCGTCGAGACCATCGGTCGCGGCCACCTCCGGCACCACGAAGGGCGAGACCTGTACCAGCACACCGAACAAGGGGTGGTCGAAATAATGGGTCTCACGCAGTTTGGCTCGCCGCGTTTCGCTCAGGCGGACGACCACATCCTCGTGGCGATACAGAACATCGACCTCGATATGCAATAGACGCGCGACCTTGATGGCTACCGTCCCCTCGATACGCGGTTCGATCGCAGCGACGACGCCGCCCGGTCCGACGACCAGCGTTGCCGGATCGCTGCCGTCACTGAGATCGGACAGGTAGACCCGTTTTGCGCCGGCAACGCCGAAACTGGGCTGCCGCCAGGCGTCGGCGAGCAACAACTCGTAATCCCCTCCACTGACGCGACCGGCGGCGCCGTCGAGGCGCCGCTCGCCACGGGCCAGACGCTGAAACGCGGTCGGGCCGCCTTGGGGGGCCTCGCCGCTCCGCTGACCGTCCTCGTCCAGGCGCACGCTCCTGCGAAAATCCGGCAAGTTCTCGAGCTCCGGCCACTGCTCACCAGCCGTCGTCATCCCGCTGGAATGGCGAAAAACCACTACGTCGACCTGGTACCAACGGGCCTGGGCTGCACTGGCCATGGCGATCAGCAGCACGGTCAGCAGCAGTTTCATGGCGTTACGCTGCATGGCGCCGGCCGAAGCGTTCGAACAGACACTCGAGTTCCGTAAATTTCGCCTCCGCATCCCCCAGCTCCTTGCTCACCCGCAGCTTGTCGCCGCCGTCGAGCCGATAATCGCGATCCTTCTGTACCAGATCGATGATGGTCATCGGATCGATACTCGGATTGGGATGGAACTCGATCCGCCCGCCGCGGCTACCGAGATCGATACGGCGAATGCCGTAACGCTCGGCCGCCAGTTTGCAGGATGTTACACGAAACAGATTTCGCACCGGTTCCTCGAACGGCCCGAAGCGATCGATTATCTCCTCTCGCAAATCCTTGAGCTCTTCCGTACTGCGGGCACTGGCGATGCGTTTGTAGAGCATCAGACGTGCATGCACGTCGGGCAGATAATCCTCTGGCAACAGCGCGGGAATATGCAATTCGACCTCGACCCGTGTGTCGAGCGCGTCATCGAGGCTGATGCCATGACCGGCCTTGAGGGCGCTGACCGTCCGGTTCAAGAGTTCGGCATAGAGACCGAAACCGATTTCCTGAATGTGCCCGCTCTGCTCATCGCCGAGGATCTCGCCGGCGCCCCGGATCTCGAGATCGTGCGTTGCGAGCGTGAAGCCGACACCGAGTTCTTCGAGTGACTCGATCGCTTCGAGGCGTTTGATTGCATCGGCAGTGATGGACTTGCGATGCGGCACCACCAGATAGGCGTAGGCCCGGTGATGCGAGCGTCCGACCCGCCCACGCAGCTGGTAGAGCTGCGCGAGACCGAACTTGTCGGCTCGGTTGATGACCATGGTATTGGCATTGGGCACGTCGATGCCGGTCTCTATGATGGTCGTACAGACGAGCACGTTGCAGCGGGCGTGATAGAAATCGAGCATCACGCGTTCGAGCTCCCGCTCCGGCATCTGGCCATGGGCAACAGCGACCCGCGCCTCTGGCACCAGCTTGGCAATAGATTCAGCCATCGCCACGATATTCTCGATTTCATTATGAATGAAATACACCTGGCCGCCGCGCGCGATCTCACGCAGGATAGCTTCCTGCAGCAGAGCATCCGACCACTCGCGAACGAAGGTCTTGATGGCCAGACGCTTTTGCGGTGGCGTGGCGATGATTGAAAGTTCACGTGTGCCCGACAGAGCAAGATTGAGGGTGCGCGGGATCGGCGTTGCCGTCAGCGTCAGGATATCCACGTCGGCTCGCAGCGCTTTGATTTTCTCTTTCTGGCGGACCCCGAAACGATGCTCCTCGTCGACTATCAGCAGCCCGAGCTGCTTGAACTTGACCTCCTTGCCCAGCAGCTTGTGCGTGCCCACGACGATATCCACAGTGCCGTCGGCGAGCCCCTTGAGCGCGGTGCGCGTCTCGGCTGCGTCGCGAAAACGCGATAACTGCTCGACCTTGACCGGCCAATCAGCGAAGCGATCGCGCAGCGTCTCGTAGTGCTGCCGCGCCAGCAGTGTCGTCGGCACCAGAATCGCGACCTGGCGGCCATCGTTGACGGCAACGAAAGCCGCCCGCATCGCGACTTCGGTCTTGCCGAAACCGACATCCCCGCAGATCAGTCGGTCCATAGGCTGTTCGCGCGCCATGTCCGCCAGTACCGCGTCGACAGCATTGGCCTGGTCCGGCGTATCGTCGAACGGAAATGCCTGCACGAAGGCCTGGAAAGCGTGACGATCGACGGTGAACGCATGTCCGCGGCGAGCTGCCCGACGCGCGTGGATCTCGAGCAGTTCGGCGGCAACATCGCGGATTTTTTCCGCCGCTTTGCGCCGGGCCCGCTCCCACTGCCCGCTACCCAGTTTGTGCAGCGGTGCGCGATCGGGATCGACGCCCGAGTAGCGGCTGATCAGATCGAGCGCACCGACCGGCACGTAGAGGTTATCGCCGTCGGCATATTCGATCTTGATGAACTCGTTCGTCACCCCGCCTACGGCCAGCACTTCGAGGCCGCGATAGCGGCCAACACCATGTCGCTCGTGCACCACCGGTGCTCCTGCATGCAGTTCGCTCAGATTGCGTACGATGGCATCGCTGTCGACGCTCGCCCGGCGGCGCCGGCTCTGTTGTGCGCGCTCGCCGAACAACTGCGATTCAGTGAGGATGCTCAGGCGTGGTTGGTCTAGCTCGGCACCCTCGCTCACTGCACCGACCGCAATACCGACGACATGGTCGGCGGCGAGGAATTCTGCCCACGAATCAAACGCGCGCGGACGGAAGGCCTGCTCCTGGAACAGCTCGAGCAGCGTCTCGCGCCGCCCCAGGGATTCGGCGAGAAACAGTACACGTCCCTCGCTGCGTCTGACATGATCGGCCAACAGCGCAAAGGGTTCGGCGGCACGCGCGTCAACCGGTACACGGACCGGGGCGTGGGTCGCAAAGGCTGCGGCAGTCTCTCCCGCCAGATCGAGTCCGCCGACTTCGACCCGCGTGAACGGTAACAGCGCTTCCGTAAGGGTTGCGTATTCGCTGAACACGCGCTGCGGCTCACACAACGGTCGCTCGACGTCGTGCCGCAGCGATTCGTAACGTTCGATCACACTCTGTTCGAAATGCGCCGCTCCTGCCGCTGCGCCCTCATCGAGCACCACCACGGCATCGTCGGGCATATACGCCGGCAGCAGATCGAGTTCGTCGAAAAACAGCGGCAGGTAATACTCGATCCCGGCCGGGGCCAGGCCCTCCGAGACATCACGGTAGATGGGCGCTTCCTGCGCTCGGCCTTCGAATTCCAATCGCCAGGCGCGCCGGAATTCGCGTATCGCACTGTCGTCGAGCGCAAATTCCCGCGCCGGAAGAATCGCGATTTCCTCGACCGTTTGCGAAGAACGCTGGGTGTCGATGTCAAACAGGCGCAGGGTGTCGATTTCATCGTCGAGCAGGTCGATGCGAAAGGGCTGCCTCGCGCCCATGGGAAAGACGTCGACGAGTGAGCCGCGCACGGCGAAGTCGCCATGTTCAGAGACCTGGGTGCAGGCACGATAGCCGGCGGCTTCCAGGCGGCGTCGAAAGGCGTCTCGATCAAGGACTTCACCGGAGCGGAGATTGAACGCCCGGCCTTCGAGCCAGCTGCGCGGCGCGAGACGGTGCAGGGCCGTCGATACCGCGACGATGACGATACCGTGACGCATCGCCGGCAGCCTGCTCAACGTGGCGATGCGCTCCGATGTAATGTCCTGGTAGGGGCTGAAACGATCGTAGGGCAACGTCTCCCAATCCGGCAGTACATGAACCGGCAGGCTCGGCGCGAAGAACGCGATTTCTTGCTCGAGCCGGGCAGCCGTGGCCGCATCGGCCGCTATTACCACGAACGGGCGTTGGTTTTGTACCGCCGCCGACGCTATTGCCATCGCTCGCGACGCGCCATAGAGGCGCGTCCAGTGCGCGTGCGCACCGGTCGGCGGCAGCGGCGGAGGCTGCAGTGGACTCAGCGATACGGTATCTGCCGCGCTCATGCGGGCACAGCCGAATGGCGGCGCTCGGCCGATACTGCCGCGCACATCAAGCCTGGGCCTCGCTGCATTCTGCGTTGAGTGCGGCGACCGCGGCGGCTGGATCTTTTGCGCGGGTCACCGGACGCCCGACCACGAGGTAATTCGCTCCGGCACGGATGGCCGCAGTCGGCGTCGCGATCCGAAGCTGATCGTCACGGCCCGCGCCGAGCGGTCTGACCCCAGGCGTAACCAGGGCAAAATCGCTGTCCACACACGCGCGCAGTGCCGCGATCTCGAGCGGGGAACAGACCACGCCATCGAGACCACAGCCGGCTGCGAGCGTCGCCAGTCGAACAACCTGTTCGGCAGCGTCATCGGCGACCCCGACTTCGGCGAGGGCCACGTTGTCCAGGCTGGTCAGGACCGTGACAGCGATCAACAAGGGGCGTTCTCCGCGATCGACCAGCGCATTCACTGCGGATTCCATCATCGCCCGACCGCCGCTGGCATGGACGTTCAACATCCAGCAGCCGAGGTCGGCCGCGGCTCGGCAGGCGGCGGCGACCGTGTTGGGGATGTCGTGGAACTTGAGATCGAGGAAGATTTCGAAACCGCGCGAAGCCAGCGCCTCGAGTGCGGCCGGGCCGGAGCGCGTATAGAGTTCTTTCCCGATCTTGACCCGGCAAGTCGTCGGGTCGAGTCGGTCGGCCAGCGCACAGGCTTCGTCGAGCGAGGCGAAATCGAGGGCCACGATAATGGGTTTATGAGGTTCGTTCATAGTGTTCGAAATAGCGGCTCGACGCCGGCGCGACGAGTGCGGCGGCGGTATCGTACGGAAGCGGGGCGGCGCGCAGTTTACAGCGAACTACCGTCGATCGTCGCCTGCCCAGACAGCGCCATCATTCTCCTTCGATACCCTGCACCGGTTTGACTGCGTTCCAGGACTTGCAGCTCGGACATTGCCAATGCAAGGTGCGGGCGCGAAAACCGCAGGTATTACAGACGTAATTCGCCTTCTGCTCGATCAAGGTGGCTGTGAGATCCTTGAGCAAAATCAGATCCTCGCGGGCTTCGCCCATCGCATAGGACAGCGCGTAATCGACCAGTCGGTCGATCCCGCGCACCGTGGGCCGCTGCTGCAACTCGGTCACCAGACGCGCTTTAGCTTCGGCTTGACGGCCGTCCAGACACAATAAAGAGGCCAATGCGAGCAACGGCGTAATACCGGCGCGCCGCCCGCTCAGGCGTTCGAGATAGGCGATGAGCTGCTCGCGGCTACCGAGTTGCTCGTGGCATTCGATCAGCGGGGCAATGGCTTCGGGCAGGAACGCGAGATCCTGCGATTCGATGCATTCGAGATGCCGGATAGCTGCGCCGTAGGCACCGGCCGTCATTGCCAAATCGGCCTGCATGAGACTCGCGCGCACGCAGTTCTGGTCGGCCGCCAGAGCTTCACGCAGTTTGTCGCTGGCTTCCTCGACATTGCCTTCCTGGCCGAGCGCGGCGGCCTGTTCGCAGAGGAAATGTGCCCGTCGCGCCGATAAATTGCGGTTGGCGAGCTTTTCGAGCCTTTCGGTGCAGGCCAGTGCCTTATCCCAATCGCGCTCCTGCTGGTAGATGTCGATCAGATGGCCAATCGCCTGGCGTTGATGCGCGCCGACCTCGAGAAGCTCCTTGAACAGGCTCTCGGCCCGGTCGAGCAAACCCGATCGCATGTAATCGAGCCCGAGTTCGAGCAGTGCCGCGGAGCGGTGTTCGAAGGCCAACGCAGGTCTGGCGACCAGATTCTGGTGAATGCGAATCGCCCGATCGACCTCACCGCGCCGCCGAAACAGATTACCCAGCGCGAGGTGCGTCTCGACGGTCTCCTGCTCGACTTCGAGAACTTTGAGAAATACTTCTATGGCTTTGTCCGGGCGGTCGTCGAGGAGGTAATTCAAGCCGCGGAAATAATCGGGAGACATACCTCCGTTGCCGCGGCCCTTCGCAGCCCGGTCGCGGCGGCCGACATACCAACCGGACAGAGCAGCCACCGGTAACAGAGCTACGACCAGGGCGAATAAATACTCAATCGGCATCTTTCAGGGCGTGCGCGCGCAAATTTGCGACTTCGCGCTCGACCCGCTCGTTACGGCGCGTGAGACGTCGGTTGGCATAGCGCAAACGCAGCACGGTTGCCGTCATGCCGATAACACCGATCATCGCCCCAACCACCAGCGCAGCTACCAACACCCAGGAGAGGGTGATGTCGATGGTGCCGAACAGGTAGTTGACCTCGACCACGGTGTCATTTCGCACATGGAGGCCGAGGCCTATCAAGGCAACGAGAATGGCGAAGGTGAGATAGAGGACGCGTGTCATGAAGGGTCTGGATCGGGCAGTCGAATCTTCGTCCGCGGCGTCAATGACAGCGATGAACGCTCAATCGTCGGTGTCCTGATCGCCATCCGCATCCCGCGCAAGCTTGATCACCGGAGCGTTGACGGCACCCAGGTTGACCCGCTCACGCAGCTCCTTGCCGGGTTTGAAATGCGGCACATACTTGGCCGGAAGAGAAACCGGATCCCCCGACTTCGGGTTGCGCCCGACGCGCGGGGGACGGTAATGCAGCGAAAAACTGCCGAAGCCGCGAATCTCGATTCGTTCACCGGCGGCCAGGGTCTGCCCCATGTGCTCGAGCATGGTCTTTACCGCGAGTTCGACATCGCGGTAACCGAGCTGGGACTGCTTCTTGACCAGCGATTCGATGAGTTCGGACTTAGTCATTATTGTTCTCGATTCAAATCAGTCAGCGACCAGAATCCAGGGCAATAGGCTTACTTTGAATCCAACTGCTCCTTCAACAGATCGCCGAGCGTGGTCCGCCCGAACTCCCGTTCACCGCCGTATTCCTGCAGCGCCGTCGCCTCTTCCTCACTTTCCTTCGCCTTGATCGAGAGATTGACGACCCGGCGCTTGCGATCGACACCGATAATCATCGCTTCGACGTCATCCCCTTCCTTGAGGAACTTCCGTGCATCATCGACCTGATCGATGGAAATCTCCGAAGCCCGCATCGAGCCTTCGACGTTTTCCGCGAGTTCGATGGTGGCGCTCTTCGCGTCCAAGGCGATGATCTTACCGACAACTCGCGTTCCTTTCGGATGCTGCGCCAGGTAGGTCGAGAACGGATCCTGTGCCATCTGCTTGACCCCGAGCGAGATGCGCTCACGTTCGGCATCAACGGCCAACACGACGGTCTCGAGTTCATCGCCTTTCTTGAAGTTGCGAACCACGTCTTCACCGGCGGCATCCCAAGACAAATCGGATAGATGGACGAGCCCGTCGATACCGCCATCGAGACCGATGAAAATACCGAAATCGGTGATCGACTTGATCTTGCCGACGACACGATCGTTCTTGTTGTGGGTTGCAGCGAACTCTTCCCAGGGGTTGGAACGGCACTGCTTCATGCCCAGCGAGATGCGGCGGCGCTCTTCGTCGATATCGAGGACCATGACTTCCACATCCTCACCGACGTGGACCACTTTCGAGGGGTGGACATTCTTGTTCGTCCAATCCATCTCAGACACGTGGACGAGGCCTTCGACGCCTTCTTCGATCTCGACGAAGCAGCCATAGTCGGCAATATTGGAGACTTTGCCGAACAGGCGCGAGTGCTCCGGATAGCGCCGTGCGATATCGACCCAGGGATCATCGCCGAGCTGCTTGAGGCCCAAGGAGACGCGCTGGCGTTCGCGATCGAACTTGAGCACCTTGACCTCGACCTCATCACCGATATTGACCACTTCGGACGGGTGTTTGACACGACGCCAGGCCATGTCGGTGATATGCAGCAGACCGTCGATGCCGCCGAGATCGATGAAGGCGCCGTAGTCGGTGAGATTCTTGACCAGGCCCTTGATGGTGACGCCTTCGGTCAGGTTGTCGAGCAGCGCTTCGCGCTCGGCGGAATTTTCGCTCTCGACCACCGCGCGGCGCGAGACCACGACGTTGTTGCGGCGTCGATCGACTTTGATAACCTTGAATTCGAGCGGTTTGCCTTCGAGATAGCTGGTATCGCGCACCGGCCGCACATCGACCAGCGAACCGGGCAGGAAGGCACGAATGGTATTGATGTCGACGGTGAACCCGCCTTTGACCTTGTCGCTGATGACGCCCGAAATGGTCTCGTTCTCTTCGCAGGCAGCTTCGAGTTCTTCCCACGCTTTGGCCCGTTTGGCCTTGTCGCGCGACAAGCGCGTCTCGCCGTAGCCGTCCTCTACAGCTTCGAGAGCGACATCGACGACGTCGCCGACACTGATGTCTACCACACCCTCGCTGTTGCGGAACTGCTCGGCCGGGATGACGCCTTCGGACTTCAGCCCGGCGTTGACGACCACGAAGTCCGGACGCACCTCAACCACCGTTCCGCGAACGATAGTACCGGGGCGCATGTTGGTTTCAATCTGACTCTGTTCGAATAACTCTGCGAAGCTCTCCGCCATGATGATGTTGTAAAGAAAGCCTGTCTCACCGCGATTGAATCATCGACGGCTTTGCAACAGACGTCCTAGTCTCCTGATGATGGTTGATCGTTAAGGCCCGGCGCCGGCAGATGGGTCATCATGCCTGGACCAGACCACTGTCACGCACCAATTGCTTCACCTGCTCCTCGACGCCGACAATGTCGGACTGGGTCGTGTCGAGAATGATGGCATCGGCTGCGGGCTTGAGCGGGGCAACGCTGCGCTCGGTATCGCGTCGATCGCGTTCGGTGATATCCGCTAAAAGCTGCGCGAGGTTAACACCCTTCTCTTTTCCTATCAACTGCTTATATCGTCTGCGCGAACGCTCCTCCGCACTCGCAGTCAGGTAGATTTTGAGTGGCGCATCAGGGAAAACCACCGTCCCCATGTCGCGTCCGTCGGCAATCAGGCCAGGAGGCTGCCGGAATGCCCGCTGCCGTTCCAGCAGGGCCTCCCGCACGGCACCATGCGCGGCCACGCGGGACGCCAGAGTGCCGCAGGTCTCGGTACGGATGGCATCGCTGACGTCGTTGCCGCGCAACAGGACCCGCGTCATGCCCGTGCCCTCGATGAATTCGAGGACCAACTCGCGGGCTTCGGCAGCGACCGCGGCAGCATCGTCCAGGGCAATGCCGCGGTCTGCCGCAGACAGACCAAGCACGCGATAAAGTGCCCCGGAATCAAGGAGATGCCATCCAAGCCAGGATTTGAGAAAACGCGCCACCGTGCCCTTGCCCGTACCGCTGGGGCCATCGATGGCGATGACGGGCACGGCATTCGCAGCCATGATCATGGGCGAATATCGAGTCCGGCGGCAGCGGCGCGGGCGGAGAACTCGGGAAACGAGGTCGCGATGGCCGCAGCGCGGTCGATGATGACCGGTCCGGTCGCACGCAGCGCGGCCATGGCGAAGGCCATCGCGACACGATGATCGCCATGGGCATCGACGCGGCCACCGCGCACCGTGCCTCCCTCGATGGCGATACCATCGTCGTAGGTTTCCACGCTGATACCGAGCGCGCGCAGACCGGCCGCCATGACCGCGATACGGTCCGACTCCTTGTGCCGAAGCTCGCTCGCCCCGCGCAGCACGGTGGTGCCTCGGGCGCAGGCGGCGGCGACGAAAATCGCTGGGAATTCGTCGATCGCCAGCGGCACCGTATGCGGCGGGATATCGATGCCGCGAAGCGTTGCCGAGCGCACCCTGAGATCGGCCACCGGTTCGTCGCCACAGGTCCGCCGATGCCCTAGTTCGATGTCGGCGCCCATGGCGGCCATGATCTCGAGGATACCGGTGCGGGTCGGATTCACGCCTACACCGGGCAGGACGACGGCACTGCCGGGGGCGATGCTGGCACCGACGATGAAAAAAGCCGCCGAGGATAGATCCGCCGGAACGACGACGTCGGCCGCGCGCAGGCGCTGCCCGCCGGCGATCGCCGCCTGTCCGTCGCCGCGTTCGAGCTGCACGCCAAAGGCGCCGAGCATACGTTCGGTATGGTCGCGGGTCGGCGCGGGTTCGGTCACGCGGGTCACGCCGTCGGCATACAGGCCGGCCAACAGAACGGCCGATTTGACCTGCGCACTGGCAACCGGTAAGGCGTAGTCGATGGCCCGCAAACGCCCGCCGGGGATGAGCACCAACGGCGGCGTACCCCCGTCCGCGGTCTCGATCCGGGCGCCCATCTCGTTCAGCGGTACGGCCACGCGCAACATCGGCCGGCGTCGCAGAGAGGCATCTCCGGTGAGCGTCGCCGCCACTCCGGCACCGGCAAGAATGCCGCACAGCAGGCGCATCGACGTCCCCGAATTGCCGAGATCGAGCGCGTGGCGCGGGTCCTCGAGCCCGTCGATACCAACGCCCTGGACACGGATACGCCCGCCCCCCAGTTCGTCGATGGCCACCCCCATCGCGCGAAACGCATCGATAGTCGAAATCACGTCCTCACCCATGAGACAGCCGCTGACCTCGCAGGTGCCGTCGGCGAGCGCGCTGAACATCACTGCACGATGGGAGACGGACTTGTCGCCCGGGATCTCGACTTCACCGCGTAGGGTGCCGCCGGCGCGGACTTCCAGCATTTCATTCACGGCGATTGGACTCCGGTACGACGCAGCTGTCGCGCGCTGCTTTGGCGCGCGTGAACACGGCTTCGAGGAAGGCCGCATCATCGCGCTCCAGGGCTTGCACGAGTGTATCGAGACGCGCCATGTAGGCACGGCTGATCTCGAGCAACGCCGCTTTGTTGGCCAGCGCAATCTCCGTCCACATCCGCGGATTGCTGGATGCGACACGCGTCAAATCGCGAAATCCTCCAGCGGCATGGGCAAAAATCTGATCGGCCGCGGCGTGCGCGGCGAGCGTATCAACCAAACCATAGGCAAGCAGATGCGGCAGGTGCGAAGTCGCCGCCAGCACCGTGTCGTGCAATTCTACCGGCATGTCGACCACGCTCGCCCCGGCCGCCGTCCACATCGCGCGCACACGGGCGTGCGCCGAGGGATCGGTTTCGGCTAAGGGGGTGAGGATCACCTTGTGACCGTCGTAGAGTTCGGCGAAGGCCGCAGCGGCGCCGCTGTGCTCAGTGCCGGCGATGGGGTGACCGGGAATGAAGTTCGCGATCCGCGTACCCAGTGCCCGACGGGCGGCCGCGACGACGCTGGTCTTGGTGCTGCCGACATCCGTCACCACCGTATCGGGCGCCAGGTGCGGCGCGATGGCGGTCAGGATCGCCTCGCTGGCGCCGAGGGAAGCGCCGATGACGACCATCTCCGCGCCGGCCACCGCCGCTGACAAATCCGTCGTATAGCGGTCGACGATGCCGCAGTCGCGGGCGAGTTCCAGATTGGCGCGGCCGCGGCCGGCGCCAACGATCTCCTCTACAGCCCGCGCGCGCCGCAACGCCAGCGCCAACGAACCGCCGATGAGCCCCACGCCGATGATGGCGAGACGTCTGATCAACGCATTTCCCCGATCCTCCGCAGCCGTCAGATCACGGCGCGCGGGCAACTACCGAGCACCTTGAAGGCGGCGGCGCGCGCTTCCATCGCGGCCAGCGCAGCGGCCACCGGGGGGTCACCCACATGGCCCAGGATATCGATGAAAAACAGATAATCCCAAACACCCGTGTGCAGCGGACGCGACTCGATCCGTGACATGCTGATACCGCGCGCCGCGAGTTCGCCGAGCATGTCGGCGAGCGCCCCCGCGCGATTGTCCATGCTGAACATCACCACCGTACGGTCGGCGTCCGTCGCCTGCGGCAGAACCCGGCCGAGCACGGCGAAGCGGGTGGTGTTGTGCGGGTTGTCCTCGATGTTCGCAGCCAGGGTCGGCAAACCGTACAGCGCGCCGGCCTCGATGCTCGCAATCGCCGCGGCGGCGGGCTCGTCCGCCGCGCGGCAGGCCGCCGCGGCATTGCTGGACAAAGCCGTGCGTTCGATTCCCGGCAGGTGACGATCGAGCCAGCTGCGACATTGCTCGAGCGCCTGTTCGTGAGCGTAGACACGACCGATCCCGGCAAGCTCCGGCGCGCGGCTGAGAAGTTGATGGTGTACGGCAAGTACGACTTCACCGCATATCTTCAGATTCGATGCAGCCAGGCAGTCGAGCGTCTGGTTGACCGAGCCGCCGACGGAGTTCTCGATCGGCACCACACCGTAATCACTCACTCGAGCTTCGACCTCGCGGAACACGTCTGCCACATCCGTTTGCGCCACGGGCATGACCGCACTGCCGAAATGTTTGAGCAGCGCTGCGTGAGTGAAGGTACCGGCCGGACCGAGGTAGGCGACTCTCAGCACCTGTTCCAGCGCCAGGCAACTGGAGATGACCTCGCGCATCAGGCGGGCAAGTGCTTCGTCCGGTAGAGGTCCGGGATTATCGCCCAGCAGGCGGCGCAGGATCTGCGCTTCGCGCTCGGGGCGATAGAACTCGTCGGCCGCGGCGCCCGCGGCGCGTTTGACTTCACCCACCTCGATGGTCAATCCGGCGCGCCGGTTCAACAACACCAGCAATTCGTCGTCGACCGCATCGATGGCCTGGCGTAGCTCGATCAAACGCTGCTCCGACGACATACCGTTCAATCCCGCACCAGCTTTCCCATGCGCCACGCCACCGCGTTCTCTCCCAGCGCAGACAAGTGTGACTACTCGCTGTCGGTGTCGGCCGCCAGGCCGTCACCGCCGTCCTCGTCTTCTTCCTGCCCCTCGCCCTCGCCGTTGCTGCCGCCCAGATCGGCGATCCGGCCGACCCCGACCAGGGCCTCGTTGTCGCCGAGCGATATGAGTCGAATACCCTGGGTGATGCGTCCGATGATCGAAATACCGCTGACCGGCGTACGTACCAATGTGCCACGGTTGCTGATCAGCATGATTTCGTCATCGTCGCTGACCGAAACGGCGCCCACGACATCGCCGTTACGGCGGTTGGCCTGGATGGCGATGACACCCTGGCCGCCGCGCCCTTTGACCGGAAAATCCTCGAAACGGGTGCGCTTGCCATAGCCATTGGTGGTGGCGATGAGCACGGTGCCCTCGCCTTCGATGGCGATGAGCGCAATGACTTCCTGGCCGGCGGCAAGCCGGATGCCGCGCACGCCGCGGGCGGTGCGTCCCATCGGCCGCACGGTCTGTTCAGAAAAGCGGATTGCCTTGCCGCTGCTGCTGACCAGCATGATATCGGCGGCTCCCTGGGTCAACGTGACATCGACGAGATGGTCGTCTTCGACCAGATCCACCGCAATGATGCCACTCGTTCGCCGCCGTGAGAAATTATCCAGCGAGGTCTTCTTGATGATGCCGCTGGCCGTGGCCATCACGACGTAGAGTTCGGGGTCGAATTCCTTGATCGGCAGTACCGCTGTGATGCGTTCGCCGGACGCCAGTGGCAAAAGATTGACCAGGGGCCGTCCGCGCGCGATGCGCCCGGCCTGCGGCAGTTCGTAAACCTTGAGCCAGTAGAGCTTGCCGTGATCGGAGAAACACAGCAGCGTGTCATGGGTATTGGCAACGAACAGCTTCTCGACGAAATCCTCGTCGCGCATGGTCGTCGCCGTCTTGCCCTTGCCGCCTCGCCGCTGCGAGCGGTAAGCCTCGAGCGGCTGCGATTTCGCATAGCCCGCATGGGACAGCGTCACCACGACATCCTCTTCGGAAATCAAATCTTCGAGAGAGAGGTGTTCGTGGGTCTCGAGGATCCGGGTGCGACGCTCGTCGCCATACTGATTGCTGATTTCGACGAGTTCGTCGCGGATGACCTGCATCAGGCGCTCCGGCCGACCGAGAATGTCGAGCAGATCGTCGATACGCACGAGAACTTCCCGATATTCGTCCAGGATCTTGTCCTGCTCGAGCGCGGTCAGACGCTGCAGACGCATTTCGAGAATTTCTTTCGCCTGGCGCTCGGACAGGTGATAGCCATCCGCCTGGAGACCGTGTTCGGGTGCCAGGTCGAGCGGACGCGAGGCATCGGATCCGGCGCGCTCGAGCATGTCGAGCACCAGGCCCGGGGGCCACGCCTGCCCCATCAATCCCTCACGGGCTTCGGCCGGCGTCGGCGAAGCCTTGATCAAGGCGATGATGGGATCGATGTTGGCCAGTGCGACGGCAAGCCCCTCGAGGATATGAGCGCGATCACGAGCCTTGCGCAACAGGAACAGCGTGCGCCGGGTCACCACTTCGCGGCGATGGCGCAGAAAACAATCCAGCAACTCACGCAGGTTGAGCGTTCTGGGCTGACCATCGATCAGGGCGACGGTATTGATGCCGAACACCGACTGCATCTGGGTTTGCTGATAGAGGTTATTCAGCAGAACTTCGGGACTCTCGCCACGTTTGAGTTCGATGACGATGCGCATGCCGTCCTTGTCCGACTCGTCGCGCAAGCCATCCGGCCGAATACCGTCGATCTTCTTTTCCTTGACGAGCTCGGCAATCTTCTCGATCAAACGCGCCTTGTTGACCTGGTAGGGCAGCTCGGTGACGACGATGCGCGAATATTCGCCGTCGGCCTCTTCGATGTCGGCTTTGGCGCGCATGTGAATTCGCCCACGCCCGGTCCGGTAGGCTTCGCGAATGCCGACCGAACCGTTGATGATCGCGGCGGTGGGGAAATCCGGCCCCGGGATGTATTGCATCAGGGCATCGATGTCGAGCGTGGGCTCGTCGACCAGGGCGACGCAGGCATTGATCACTTCGCGCAGATTGTGCGGCGGGATATTGGTCGCCATGCCCACCGCGATGCCGCTCGAGCCATTGACGAGCAGGTTCGGCACCCGCGCCGGCAGCACCGTCGGCTCGTGCTCCTTGCCATCGTAGTTGGGCACGAAATCGACCGTTTCCATGTCGATGTCGGCCAGCAGCTCGCCGGCGATGCGATCGAGGCGACATTCGGTGTAGCGCATCGCTGCAGCAGCGTCGCCATCGATGGAGCCGAAATTACCCTGGCCGTCGATGAGCGTGTAGCGCAGCGAGAAATCCTGCGCCATGCGCACCAACGTATCGTAGATAGCGCTGTCACCGTGCGGGTGGTACTTACCCATCACCTCGCCGACCACGCGGGCGCATTTCACGTACGGGCGGTTCCACACCGTGTTCGCTTCCTGCATCGCGAACAGCACCCGGCGATGCACGGGTTTGAGTCCGTCACGGGCATCCGGCAGTGCGCGCCCCACGATCACGCTCATGGCGTAATCCATGTAGGACTGACGCATCTCGTCTTCGATGTTTACGGGCAACAGCTGGCGGGCGAAATCGGCCATCGGAGGCAAAATAACTTATTGATTCGGGAAGGAGATTTCCCGTCGCCGGGAAGACGCGATAATAGCACGTTTAAAGCGCGCGGCGCACGCCC
>JBBDTC010000331.1:0-2572 GCA_040904625.1 Gammaproteobacteria bacterium | reverse complement strand
GGCTGCGGGCGTCTCCACCATCGTGGCGCCGACGGCGCCGGCGCGGGCCCAGGCGATGAGCTTCAGCAAGTCCGTCGACCTCACCCACACGCTGTGGCCCGATTTCCCGACCTTTTTCGGCGAGCCCGGGCTCGAGATGGAGCGCATGTTCTCCTTCGAGGACGATGGCTTCAATCAGTACAGATGGCATCTGGTCGAGCACACCGGAACCCACATGGATGCGCCCATCCACTTCTCCGCCGACCAGAACGCGGCCGACGAGATTCCGGTCGACAAGCTGGTCGTGCCGCTCGTCATCGTCGACATCGCAGCGCGCGCGGCGGATGATCCCGATGCTCAGCTCACCCCCGACGACATCGAGGCCTGGATCGAAAGCAACGGCGATTTGCCCGACGGATGCTGTGTCGCCATGCACTCCGGCTGGGGCGAGCATGTGCGGTCCGACAAGTTCCGCAATGCCGACGAGGACGGCGTGATGCATTTTCCCGGCTTCCACCCGGATGCGTCCGCAATGCTGCTCGAGCGCAACGTCAATGGCATCGCCGTCGACACGATGTCGCTCGACCACGGCCCGTCACAGGATTTCGCCACCCACTATTCCTGGCTTCCCGCCGGCCGCTGGGGCCTGGAAGCGGTGGCCAACCTCGCCGACTTGCCCGCTGTCGGAGCAACGATGGTGGTCGGCGGCCCGAAGATCGAAGGCGCCACCGGCGGCCCGTCCCGAATCATCGCACTCGTGTGACTGGAAAAGTGCAAGAGACCCTTCGAGACGGGCCTTCGGCCTCAGGGTGAGGTAACCTAATGAAAGACCTCATCCTGAGGAGCGAGCGTCTCGAAGGATTGCCGCTGGCAAAGAATCATTCAGCAACCTGCTAGAAATCCTTGCACAGGCGTAGCGCATCATAGATGGCCGCGTGGACGTTGCGCGCGGCCACGGCATCGCCGATGCGGTAGAGGCGATAGCGCCCCTGCGGGTTGGCGGTCACTGCCTGGGGCCGGCCTTCGATCAGCGCGTCGTAATCCACTTCGCCGCGGTTGACCGAGTCCTCCTTGAGCGAGAAATAGAGCTCATCCAGCGGCAAGGTCGCCTGCTCCAGCACCACCTGATCGACGATGCGCTCGCCGCACTCGGCCTCGGTGTAGGGACTCCACAGGGTCACGGCGATCTTGTTGCCGTCGCGCCGCAGCTTCGATACCCTGGTCATCGAAGTAATCGTGACCCCGGCGCGGTGCAGCGTCTGCATGTAGGGCACAATGTTGAGTCCACCCATCTCGGGGGCGAAATAGCGCTCCGGACTGACGATCTCGAGCCTTGCACCGGCGCCCGCCAGCATCTCCGCGGCGGCCAGCCCCGGGTGGGCGCCATTGTCGTCGAACAGCAGCACGTCGTCTCCGGGCCTGGCGTCGCCCGCCAGAATGTCCCAGCTCGTCACCGCAAGCTCGGCGCCTTCCTCGATCGAATGGCCGCCCGGCAGACCGCCGGTGGCGATCACCACGATGTCGGGATCGAGCGCCCTCACGTCTTCGACCTCCGCGTAGGTGTTGTATTTGACGCTCACCCCCAGCCGCTCCAGTTCGCTCATGCGCCAGTCGACGATGCCGATGAGCTCCGTCCGGCGCTTCACCTGCGCCGCCAGCCGGACCTGTCCGCCGGGCTTGTCGGCGGCTTCGATCAGCGTCACGTCGTGTCCGCGTTCACCGGCGACGCGCGCCGCCTCCAGCCCCGCAGGGCCGGCGCCCACCACGATCACGCGCTGCGCCAGCCCGCCGGAGCGGGCGATCACCTGCGGCATCGTCGCTTCGCGCCCGGTCGCCGCGTTGTGGATGCACAGGGTCTCATGACCCTCGTAGATACGGTCGAGGCAGTAGGTGGCTCCGACACAGGGGCGAATCTCGGCCTCGCGGCCCTCAGCCACTTTCCGCGCGATATGGGGATCGGCGATGTGGGCGCGTGTCATGCCGACGAGATCGAGCTTGCCCTCGGCGACGGCATGGCGGGCGGTCGCGACGTCGGCGATCCGTGCGGCGTGAAACACCGGAAACTTCGTCTCCGCGCGCACCGCTCCGGCAAACTCCAGATGCGGGGCGGACGCCATGCCGCCCACCGGGATCACACGGGCCAGCGTCGCATCGTGATCGATATGGCCGCGAATCACGTTGAGGAAATCGACTTGCCCGCTGGCCACCAGCCTGCGGCAGATCTCGAGCCCCTCCTCGCGCGACAGTCCCTTGTCCCAGTCCTCGTCGGCCACCAGCCGGCAGCCGACGATGAACTCAGGCCCGACCGCCTCGCGCACCGCGCCCAGCACCTGGAACGTGAAGGCGAGCCGGTTGTCGAGCGCACCGTTCCAGGCGTCGCCGCGCAGGTTCGTGGCGGGCGACCAGAACTGGTCGATGAGGTGGCCGTAGCACTCGAGCTCGACGCCATCGAGGCCGGCCGCCTGCATGCGGCCGGCCGCGGCGGCATAATCCCTGACGATGCGCGCGATATCCCAGTCCTCGATCTCCTTGGGCACCGCGCGGTGGGCCGGCTCGCGCACCGGCGAGGGCGCCAGCACGGGCAGCCAGTCGG
>JBBDTC010000330.1:0-2586 GCA_040904625.1 Gammaproteobacteria bacterium | reverse complement strand
CGCTGAACGAGTACGAGATGGGATCCCGAAACCATGAATATCGCCAAGGATTGTGTCGTCTCCTTTCATTACCGCTTGAGTGACGAGAGCGGCACACCTATAGAGGATTCCCACGCGGGCGATCCCACGCTCTACCTCCACGGTCATGGCGGTATCATTCCCGGCCTCGAGCAAGCCATGGCCGGGCGTGCCCCCGGCGATGCCTTTGCCGCCACCATCCCCCCCGAGGCCGCCTATGGTCCGCGCCATGGCGGGGCGACCCAGCGCGTTCCCATGAAACACGTGCTGACCCGCGGCAAGCTCCGTACCGGGCAGATGATCGCCATCAACAGCGAAGACGGGCCGCGCCAGGTCACGGTAGTCAAGGCCGGCAAGTTCGTCGTCGATGTGGATACGCATCACCCGCTCGCGGGTCGTACGCTGACATTCAGCATCGACATCGTCGATGTCCGGCACGCCACCGCCGAAGAGTTGGCGCACGGCCATGCCCACGGCCCCGGGGGTCACCATCAGCACTGAGACTCCTCAGCGCGCGGCACGGCCCGGCCGATGATCGCTTTTGACGACGTCACCCTGCGGCGCGGCAGCCGGGCCTTGTTCGAGCAGGTCAGCTTTGTCATTCATGACGGCCAACACGTCGGTCTGACCGGCGCCAACGGCAGTGGCAAGTCGAGCCTGTTTGGCCTCCTGCAGGGCGAACTGGGTACCGATCAGGGTGCGGTGCGCCTGCCGGCCGGCGTGCGTATCGCGCATATGGCCCAGGAAGTCGAGTACGCCGATCGCAGCGCACTCGACTATGTCATCGACGGCGATCGCGAGCTGCGCCGCTGGCAGGCGGCGCTGGCGCGGGCCGAAGCCGCGGACGATGAGCGCGGCATCGTCGCTGCACACGCCGCCCTCGACGGCATGGCCGGCTACGATGCCGCGTGGCGTGCCGAACAACTATTGCATGGCCTCGGTTTCACCCAGGCCGAAGTCGGGCGGCCGGTGACGGCCTTCTCCGGGGGCTGGCGGATCCGCTTGAATCTTGCCCAGGCGCTGATGTCGCCGAGCGATCTGCTGTTGCTCGATGAACCCACCAATCATCTCGATCTCGATGCCACCACCTGGCTCGAGGATTGGCTGCGCCGCTATCAGGGCACGTTGCTGCTGATCTCCCACGACCGCGATTTCCTCGACGGTACCGTGCAGCACATCCTGCACATCGAACAGGGCGGCGTGCGCCTCTATCGCGGCAACTATTCGGCCTTCGAGCGCCAGCGCGCCGAACGCCTGGCGCAGCAGCAAGCCCTGCACGAAAAGCAGCAGGCGCGGATCAAGGCCATCGAAGCCTTCGTCGCGCGCTTTCGTGCCCAGGCGACCAAGGCGCGCCAGGCGCAGAGTCGTTTGAAGGAGCTGGCGCGGATGCCAGCATTGGCCGCAGCGCATGTCGACACCCCTTTCGATTTTCGCATTCGCGAGAGCGACAAACTCTCCGATCCCCTGCTCGTGCTGAACGACGGCGTCATCGGTTACGACGCCGCCCCGGTGCTCGAAGGTGTCAATCTCACGCTGCATCCGGGCGCCCGCATCGGCCTGCTGGGGGCCAACGGCGCCGGCAAGTCGACACTGATCAAGGCCATGACGGGCGATCTTGCGCTGCGTGGCGGGCAGCGCACGGCCGGCCTGCATCTCGCCATCGGCTACTACGCCCAGCAACAGCTCGAAGCGCTCGATCTCGAGGCCAGTGCGCTGACCCATATCCGGCGCCTCAGCCCGGCCGTCTCCGAGCAGGAAATCCGCAATTTCCTTGGCGGCTTCGATTTTCACGACGATGCCGCCCTGACCCCGATCCGGCCCATGAGCGGCGGTGAAAAGGCGCGCCTCGCGCTGGCCTTGATCGCCTGGCAGAAGCCCAATCTGCTGCTGCTCGACGAACCCACCAACCATCTCGATCTGGAGATGCGGCATGCTTTGACGATGGCATTACAGGGCTTCAGCGGCGCGCTGGTGGTGGTGTCCCACGATCGCCATTTGCTGCGTCACTCGGTCGACGAGTTTCTGCTCGTCGCCGATGGCCATGTGGGACCGTTCGACGGTGATCTGGAGGATTACCATCGCTTGCTGACCACGCGCGAACAGCGCGCCTCGCGGGCGCCCGCCAAGGCCTCGGCACCGCCGCCCCACGGCGCGCGTGAACAGAAGGCTACGCGGCAGGCCGCCGCCGCCCGTCGCGCTGAAATAGCGCCCCTGCGTAAAGCGGTCGCAAAGATCGAGCAGCAGATGGATGCGACGCGGGCCGCGCTGGCCGAACTCGAAACGCGCCTCGCCGACGAGACGCTCTACGGCGTCGACGCCAAGGACGAGTTGCAGGCGGTGTTGAAGCGGCGCGGCACGCTCGAACAGACCCTCGCTCGGCAGGAGGAGGCGTGGCTCGACGCGCAGACGCAGCTGGACGATGTGGCACGCGAACTCGGCGTCGAGGCGTGAGCCGGTAGCGGCTGGGTGCCGATGGTCGCTCGCGCCGTACGGGAAACAAACGTGCCATGGGGCAATGAGACTTACTCGAGCGCGAATAGGCCTCTCCTGCGGGGGGTCCTTTGGCGG
>JBBDTC010000329.1:9571-16116 GCA_040904625.1 Gammaproteobacteria bacterium | reverse complement strand
GGAGAACACCGTCGCCTTCCTGCCGGCGTTCAAGCAGGCGCTGATCCGCCGCGGGGAAACACGGGACAGGCATCATCTTGAGGATCTCGTAATTCGATGCCTGTCCCGGTTTTTGTTGAGGATCTCGTAATTCGATGCCTGTCCCGGTTTTTGATTCGATGCCTGTCCCGGTTTTTGTCCTGTATTCGATGCCTGTCCCGGTTTTTGCGGTTTTTGCCTCCGGTTTTTGCCTGCTCGATAACTGACATTGCGCTCGGATGCGGCTTCAGCAACAGCGCGCATTTCAGCCGGGTTTTCCGGGCCACGTACGGCACGACCCCACGCGACTATCGGTTTCGCAAGCTTCCCGTGCGACAGACGGCGCCGGGGAAGATAGGGGGACAGTTCACTTATCTCGATCCACCGTTCTGAATTCCCTCGGCAAGGACGACGAGATAAGTAAACTGTCCCCCTATCTCCCGAGATAAGTAAACTGTCCCCCTATCTCCCCATGGACGTCGAGGAAACATTATCTTGGAAAGCGTAAAGGGGACGCACTTATTTTCCAGTTGCTTTCCGCTCCAGTTGACCGGCGACACAAGCTTTGTCGAGTTGCTCGTCGCCTTCCTCACAGCACGCGTTCGCGGCCAATGCATCGGCGTTCATCATGGACCGCACGCATTCTGCTATGTGTGCTTAAACATCTCCCCTCCCCGGTTGCGGTCAGCGACCGCGGGTAATTGCGGCGACGCGGCAGAACGAAATCTCCGCCGTCTGGGTCAACGGTGCTTGAAGCTCTCGCACACGCCTGCTTTAATGAGCAGATGCTCAACTAAGAAGGGTCCAATACGCACGCCCGGCTTATACGCAATGCAGCAAGGCTTGGCTGGCCAAAGCCGAGGAAACTGTTCGACTGACGCCTGCAACCGCAAGCCTTTAATTATCACCTGCTTATTTAAAAATTTGCGGAGAATGACTCTTCATGAAGTACAGCATCGAGTGTCTCGTCGCCGACTCGAACGAACTGGGCGAAGGTCCGGTATGGGATGACGCCAGCGGCTGTCTCTACTGGGTGGACGGCACCGGCCGGCGCGTCGGCAAACCCTCTATCTGGCGGCTCGACCCGCGCACAGGCGCAACGCGCCACTGGCGCCTCGACCACGACGTCGGCGCGCTGGCGCTGCGCCGAGACGGCAGCGCGGTGCTGGCGCTCGACGACGGCTTCTACCTCTTCGATTTCGACACCAGCGCATTGGAACTGATCCAGCTGATCGATCCCGAGCAGCCGCGCACCCGCCTCAATGACGCGAAGTGCGACCGCCGCGGACGCTTCTTCGCCGGCGGCATGGACGACCAGGAGGAACTGGCTATCTGCGGCCTCTGGCGGCTCGATCCCGATCTCACAATCACGCAGGTCGAGGCCGGGATCATCTGCTCCAACGGCCCGTGCTGGAGCCCCGATGACAAGACCTTCTACTTCGCCGACACCTTCGAGCAGACGATGTGGGCCTACGATTACGACATTGCTACCGGCAGCGTGTCGAACCGGCGCGACTTCGCGTCGACCCGCGAGGACTCCGGCTTCTTCGACGGTTCTACGGTCGACGCCGAGGGCGGTGTCTGGAACGCCCTCGTCATCGGTGGGGATCTCATACGCTACGCGCCGGACGGCAGCGTCGAGCGCCGCATCGGCATGCCGGTGAAGAACATCACCAGCGTCGCGTTCGGCGGCTCCGAACTCGACGAGATCTACGTGACGTCGATGGCGCGTGTGCGTCACCCGGCGGCCCACGAACATTTCGCCAGACAGATCAAACCCCAGTTCGGCGCCGGCAGCCTGTTCCGCATCCGCGGCCTCGGGATCAAGGGTCTGCCCGAGCCCCGCTTCGCGGGCTGAGCGCGCTCGCCGTCAGACATGCAGAGGTAAACGACATGATCAGGAAACTGAAGTCCGGCGCCACCGTCGCCGAGCACGCGAAGGCCGATGCTGCGGTGCGCGCCACCGTCGAATCCATCATCGGCGATATCGAACAGCGTGGCGAAGCCGCGGTGCGCGAGTACTCGGAGCGCTTCGATCGCTGGTCACCGGCCTCGTTCCGGCTGAGCCAGGCGGAAATCGAGGCCTGCATTGCTACCCTCGATCCGCAGACCCTGGACGACATCCGGTTTGCACAAGCCCAGATCCGGCGCTTCGCGCAGGTGCAGATGCTGTCGATCCGCGATGTCGAAGTGGAAACGCTGCCCGGGGTCCAACTGGGGCATCGCAACATCCCGGTAAACTCCGTCGGCTGCTACGTGCCAGGCGGCAAGTACCCGATGGTCGCCTCCGCGCACATGAGTGTGCTGACGGCTAAGACAGCGGGCGTCAAACGCGTGATCGCGACGACGCCGCCGTACGAAGGCAAGCCGGAACCGGCGGTGATCGCCGCGATGGCACTTGCCGGCGCCGACGAGATCTATGTGCTCGGCGGCGTGCAGTCAATCGCCGCCATGGCCGTCGGCACCGAGACGATCGCGCCGGTAGACATGATCGTCGGACCCGGTAACGCCTACGTCGCGGAAGCCAAGCGCCAGCTGTTCGGGCGCGTCGGCATCGACCTCCTGGCCGGGCCGACCGAAACCCTGATCATCTGCGATGACAGCGTCGATGTCGAACTCGTCGCGGTCGACCTGCTGGGCCAGGCTGAGCACGGGCCGACCTCGCCGGCAGTCTGCATCACGACATCGCCGGCTATCGCGGAGGAGTTGCCGGCCGCGATCGAGCAGGTGCTGGCGCGTCTGGCGACGCGCGACATCGCCGCGGTCGCCTGGCGCGACCACGGTGAGATCTATCTTTGTGACACGCAGGACGAAATGCTCCAGCAGGCCGAGACGGTGTGCTCCGAGCACGTTCAGGTGATGACGCGCGATCCGGACTGGTTCCTCGAGCGCATGACGAACTATGGCGCGCTGTTTCTCGGTGCTCGTACCAACGTCGCCTACGGCGACAAGGTCATTGGCACGAACCACACGCTGCCGACGCGCGGCGCCGGGCGCTACACCGGCGGCCTGTGGGTCGGCAAGTTCATCAAGACGCACACCTACCAGCGCGTGCTGACGAACGAAGCCGCGGTGCTGATCGGCGAGTACTGCTCCAGGCTCTGTGCCATCGAACACTTCGCCGGCCACCAGGAACAGGCGGACATCCGCGTCCGTCGCCTCGAGGGCACCGGCGCGGCATGAATGCATCCAGAGACAGCAGGGAGACGAGCGATGTCCTATGAATTCCTCGCCGGCGCGCGTTACCGCATGCCGTCACACTTCGGCCCCTCACCGGGCCCCCGCAATATTCCGCCGCACGTGCCGGTGGATCACTCGAAGTATCCGTTGACGACCGTCGCGACGGTCCGCTTTCGCACCGATGCCGCGCGGCTCGAGGCGATGATGCCGCCCGGCATGGCGCTCGGCGCGGCGCCGGTCGTGTCGATCGACTTCGCCTACATCAAGGCGATCCCATGGCTTGCCGGCCGTGGCTACAACCTGGCCCTGGTGTCCTGGCCGGCCGTGTTCCAGGGCCGTCGCGACACGGCAAGCGGCCGCTTCGCCGCGGTGCTGTTCGAAAGTTTTGCCGATCCGATCATCACCGGGCGCGACGAACTGGGGCACCCGAAAATCTTCTGCGACATTCCGGAACCGCAGATCCACGACGGTCACTACATCTGTCGCCTCGCCTGGGAAGGCTATGAATTCGCGCGTGCGGAGATCGACGTCAGCGCCGCCACACCGGCCGCACCGTGTACCCCGGACGACCCTTTCCATCCGCCGTACTGGCTGCAGTGGAAGTACATCCCGGGGACGCCGCCGGAGGCCGGCCCCGATGCGTCCTACGCGACACTCTCGCCCGATCCGCTCGCGATCCATCACTACCGGAACATCACGGTGGACAGCGCGACGGCGGGAACGGCTGTGCTCGCCTTGCGCGACGCCCGCTGGGAGGACCTGCCGACGCTATACCATGTCGCAAACGGCCTCGCGTCCCTGCCAGTGCATGAAATCACCCAGGCCGGCGTGACCTGCACGCACGGCTGGATCGGCGACGTCGGCGACACCCGCCGACTCGAGTGATGGCGACGGCCGGACAGTCCCTTGCAGGGCGCATCGCGCTGGTCACCGGCGGTGCCGGCGGGATCGGCAGTGCGATCTGCCACCTGCTCGCGCGCGAAGGCGCGCGACTGATCGTCACCTACAACAGCCGCGCCGAACGCGCCCACGCACTGGTAGAAAGCCTGGAGGGCGAAGGACATCTGGTACTGCCGCTGTCGGTCCGGTGCAGCGAGGACATCGTTGCGGCGGCGGGCACCGTGCGCGAGCGCTACGGCTGTCTGCACCTGCTCGTCAACAACGCGGGGACGACCCGCGTCGTGCCCCACGGTGATCTGAACGCGCTCGACGACGCGCTGATCGACGAAATCTTCCAGACCAACTGGCGCGGGGCGTTCGCGATGGTGCGAGGCTTCCGCCCGCTGCTGGACGCCGCAGGCGAGGCGCTGGTTGTCAACATCTCGTCGATCGCGGGCGTCACGGCCGTCGGCAGCAACGTCGCCTATTGCGCGTCGAAGGCGGCGCTCGACAGCATGACCAAAGCGTTGGCCCGTGCGCTCGCACCGAAGATACGCGTCGTGTCGGTGTCCCCGGGCTGGGTCATGGGCGACTACGCGAAAAGTGCAGATCCCGCCTATCTCGCGCGACAAAGCGAACTGACGCCGCTGGGGCGGATTGCCGAGGCCGGCGACGTGGCGCAGGCGGTGCTCGCCGCCGCGACACTCCTCGGGTTCACGAACGGCGCGATCATCCCGGTCGACGGCGGCCGGCCACTGAACTGATGCCGCGGGCTGCCGTAAACGCTCGCCCATGAGCGCCGAGCAGACACCCCGGCCCAGGACGACGCGGCGGGTCGTCGCAAAGCGTGCGGCCGCAACGCCGCGCCAGCGCCTGCAGCCGGGCGATCGACAGCACATGATCCTCGAAGGCGCAATCTCCTATTTTGCCGAGTTCGGTTTCGACGGCCGCACGCGCGAACTCGCGCAGCACCTCGGCGTCAGCCAGGCCCTGCTGTTCCGTTACTTCCCGTCGAAGGCCGCACTCATCGACCGGGTCTACGACGTGGTGTTCCTGAACCGCTGGAGCTCGACCTGGGAAGACGTGCTCGTCGACCGCGAGCAACCGCTCACGAATCGCCTGAAATCCTTCTACAAGGACTACAATCGCAGCATCGATCGCTACGAGGTCATCCGCATCTCGCTGTTTTCCGCACTGCGCGGCGAAAGCATCAGTGAGCGTTATTTCGCGCGCATCCGGGACCGGCTGATCCATCCGATCGTGCTCGAATTCCGGCACGCGCTCGCGCTGCCGTCCGCGGGCGAACTGCCGGTCTCGGCCTACGAGGAAGAACTGGTGTTCAGCCTCCACGCGACGGTCATTTACGCGATAATGCGCAAGCACGTATTCCATCTGGGCGGCGTGCCGGATCCGGATTTCATGATCGACCTCTACGTCGACAGCTTCATGGCCAGCGCGCGGGAAGCCTTCGCGCGCGTCCACGCGCTGGTCGACGCGGAGACGGACGGCGCAGCCACTTTTGCAGAGCTTCCGTAACCCACTCGTGTTACCCGTGGTCAGTCCATGCCATCACTGTACATGAACGACGTACTCCCGACCTGGTTGCGCTGGCGCGACCAGGGCCTCGCATGCGCGCTGATCACACTGGTTCAGGTCGATGGCTCGGCACCGCGACCTGTGGGTAGCCAGATGGCGGTCAACGAACGCGGCGATGCAGTCGGCAACATCACCGGCGGATGCGCGGAAGCCGCTATCATCGCCGAGGCGCAAGCCCGCCTCGCGGCCGGCACCAACCGTCTGCTGCGTTATGGCAAGGATTCCCCGTATATCGATATCCGCCTGCCCTGCGGTTCAGGCATCGACATCTTCTTCGACGTCTGTCTCGGCAGCGACGAGGTGGCGCGCATCGTCGACGCGAATGCGGCGCGGCAGGCAGCCTGGCTCGCTTTCGACTTTGCGACGCTGGGCGCGACAAGCGGCACCGAGGACTCGCCACCGGACTGGGATTACGTCCGGATCTGCGAACCGGTGACCCGCATCCTGGCAGCCGGCAAGGGGCCGCTGCTGCCGCTGCTCGCCGAGCTCGGCAACACCGCCGAATTCGAGATGATCGTGATGTCGCCCGAGGCCGACACACTGGAAATGGCGCGCCCGCACGCGCGCGAAGCGCAGGCGATGTCGACAGCCGACGCCTTCCGCTGTGGCGAACTGGATCGCTGGACGGCTTTCCTGTCGCTCTTTCACGAACACGAATGGGAACCCGCGGTGCTGACGGAGGCGCTGGCCTCGCACTGCTTCTACATCGGCGCGCTGGGCAGCCGGCGCACGGCCGCGGCGCGGCGCGAGGCTCTGCGTGAAGCCGGCATCGACGACGCGGGCATCGCACGCATCCGCGGCCCGGTGGGCCTGCCGATCGGCGCCAAGAGCCCGCCTGAGATCGCGCTCGCGATCCTCGCTGAAATCGTCGC
>JBBDTC010000329.1:0-9471 GCA_040904625.1 Gammaproteobacteria bacterium | reverse complement strand
TCGGCGCCAAGAGCCCGCCTGAGATCGCGCTCGCGATCCTCGCTGAAATCGTCGCTACGAAACAGGGCGCCTTTGGCGGAGCGGCGTCCCCGGGCGTATGAAGCACGGCGCTGCCGCCGCCGGCATCGGCACGTCGATCGCGAGCAGCATACGCGGGTAGTGGAAGTAGCGGGGGAAAACCCCGGCGCGCCGACGGCTATCGACACGCCGGAGGAACGCGCCGCGGCCGGGCGCCGCGGCGCGGACTGAGGCTCAGGCCGGCCGGCGACGTGCCGCCCTGGCCGCGGGCTTGCCGGGCCCGCTGGCCGCTTTCGCGGCCTTGGTAGCCGCACGCTTCGCCGGTGCGCCGCCGGGCCTCGCGGCCGCGCGCTGCTTACTGGCTGCCGGCTTCGCTGCCGCCGTCGCCGTCGAATGGACTTTGCCGCGCTTGCGCGGAGAGTCATCGAGCAGCCCGGCTGCCGCGAGTTCCGCCATCGCTTCGCGGGTGAACTCGGCCGCGGGCGCGTTGCCGGCGATTACGAACATCAGCGTCGAATATTTGCTGCGCGAGCCCTTGCTGACGTTCTCGAAGCGGCGGATGACCCCGGGCGGGAAGGAGATGACGTCCAGCGGATCGAGGTCGATATGCTCCACCCGGCCTTTCGGATCTTCCCAGCTCGCCCGCCACTTGCCGGTTATCGCAATGAAGGTCTCGTTGGTGTCGTGGTTGTGCATCATCGGCCCCTTGCCCGGCAGTGCACGGCAGAAGCCGAGGTTGAAACCCTCGGAAATCTTGATCGCCGACATGCGGGCCGCCTTGTCGCCCACGGGAGAGACCATACCGCCCTCTTCCGCCGGCGGCGGCTGGAAACCTATCACGTTGTACAGCACCCTTTCGGCGCTGGGGTGCTGGCTGTCCGGCAGCCCGCCATCCGAGCCCTTGATCTGCGAGAAGCGCGCGACGCGCTTCAACATGTCCTTGCGTGTGACCGGCTTACGCGGAATCTGTTCCTGGTACGACATGACACTCCCCCAGCTGTTTATGTGTGTGACGAGAACGTTAGCCCATTACCATCGAGGCGGACAATCACATGGCTGCCCGGCAGGCGTGGGTGCGCCGCCCTGCCGACCGTCGATACCGACACCCTCAATCATCAAGATCTCAGGCCCGGATGCGAACGCCGCATGGCCTCGGCGGGTGATCCAGGCTCGGCGCCTGTGCGTAGCACAAGGCTGGTATAAACACGAGCCGCCGCCATGTCCCGATACTTCTGCCTTCCCGTTCTCGTCCTCCTCGGTCTGCTGACAGGATCGGTCATATCCGATCAGGCGGCGGCGCAGGGCGCTTCCGAACAGCCTGCGAGGCCAGCCGGTTGGCGCATCGGGATCGGTCTGGCGCCGGTCGTGAGCCCGGTATTCGAGGGTGCCGACGATTACGGATTCTCCGTGTTTCCCGACCTGCGTTTCCAGTACCGCGATCGCTTCTTCGCCTCGGTGCCGGAGGGGATCCGCTACCACGTCATCCATGGGCCCCGGCTCGTGGCGGGCCCGATCGCCCGCGTCCGTTTCGGCCGTGAGGAAGATAACGGCGGCTCGCCGTTCCTCGTCACCGGCGCGGTCGATGGGCTCGACGGCCTCGGCGACATCGATGCCGCTGCCGAGCTCGGCGGTTTCGTCAGCTACCGCATGGCGCCCTGGCGCGCACGCGCGGAGTTGCGTCACGGGATCGGTGGTCACGAGGGCGTGGTCGGCGATCTCTCGCTCGACTATACTGGCGGCAGTCGCGGCATCCGCTACACGATCGGTCCGCGCCTGCGCTTCGGCTCGGCCGATTTCGTCGACACCTATTTCGGCATCAGCGCGGCGCAATCCGCACGGTCCGGTCTGCCCACGTTCGACGCAGACGGCGGCCTGAACAGCGCCGGCATCGGCGCCAGCGTGATCGTGCCGCGCGGTAAGCGGATGACCCTGGTCGTCTTCGGCGGCTACGACCGCCTGCTCGGCGACATCGCCGATTCGCCGCTCGTCGAGCGCCGCGGCGACGCCAACCAGCTCTCGCTTGGTGCGTCGCTGTCGTGGCAATTCGATCTTGGCGACAACGGGCGCTGAAGCGCTGAGCGCCCGCTGCGGAATTTACCGGGGCACACTACCTGGATCAGGCTCGAAGTCGCACGCGCCCGATTCGAACGGTCGGGTTATTTATTGTGCTAAGGGCCCGCCGGACTCGGGGTTGGTCCGAACGAGAACAGCTGGCGCACCCTTATGCGTCGATCGAACAAGCCTGGCAGCGCATGCAGGAAGAGAACTGCCATCTGTCGCTGGAGCGCGAGCGACACTTGGCCATCCACGGCGTCAACCCGAACGAAGACGGCAGCTATTCGTGGAAGTTCGACAACTACGTGCGCCGCTGGCCTGCCGACGTCATGCCAACCAAGGATGTGCAGCTGCGGTGGTCACAGAACACCTGCCCGACCTTGCTCGTCTACGGCAACGAGAGCTTCACCTCGAATCCGCGCGAAGACAGCCGCGCCGAACAGTGCAGCAACGCCGTAGTCGTGACTTTCGACAAGGCCGGCCACTGGGTGCATCACCACCCGTTCGATGGCCGCATGAGCAGGGCGGGCCCCTTCAGCGCCTGACGCCGATTCACACGGACGGATGCTTGCGCCGCCACGGGCGCGCCTTCTCGAAGGCCGTCGCAGCCTGGAACACGCGCAGATCGTCGAACGGTCGCGCGACGATTTGCATGCCGGTCGGTACGCCGGATTTGGCGAAGCCGGTCGGCACGCTCATGACCGGGCATTGGCTGACCAGGTTGAAGCCGTGGGTCATGATCCAGCCGACATAAGCGTTGACCGGTTTGCCGTTGACGGTGTAGGTCGTGCTGAACTCATCGTGGGTAATCGGCACCGCCGGCACCGCGAGCGTCGGGCAGATCATCACATCGTATTTCGACACGATGGGTTCGAGCTTGCGCCACATCTCGCCGCGTTTCAGATTGCACTGATAGAGCCGCGCCGCATCGTGGCCGCGGCCCTTGTCGAGCAGATTCGCGACAAAAGGGTCCATCTCGTAGCGCCAGCGCGGCAGATGCTGGGCCGCAATGCCTGCGAAGAGGCCTTCCCAGTAGGTCAGCCAGCAGTCGAGCACGCCCCAGTCCCAGCCGAGAGAGACTTCTTCGACGATACAACCGAGTTTGCGGAAAGCCTCCGCCGCGCGGCGCGTGTTGCGCTCGACTTCCGGATCGATCGGCACGTAGCCGAGATCGATGGACAGCGCGACCCGCCACCCTTCGAGGCCCTCAAAGCGTTCGGGCAGGACCAGCCGTTCGGGCAAGGAGCAGAGGTCGTCCGGATGCTGGCCGGACATCACGTTCTGCATCAGCGCGGCATCGGCGACGCGCTAAATAAAGGGACAGTTTACCGATCTTGATCGTCGGGCTATCGCGATCTGACCGCGGATACTGAGATAAGTGAACGCCCCCCGAACTGCTCTATCAGGCGCCCACCATCGGCACCGGTTCGGGATGACGGCGGTGGCCGCGCACCTGCTCGAAGCCGTAGGCGATGCGGAACATCGTCGACTCGTCGTAGGGCCGGGCGAGGATCTCCATACCGACCGGCAGACCGTCGTCCGTGAAGCCCGCGGGCACGGTCATGGCGGGCATCCAGGTCTGCGAGCCGATCAGCGTGTTGGTCGGAAACGTCAGCGTCGTCCATTCACCGGAGTCCGTTTCGCTGCGCCGCGGCGGCGGCACCTGCGCAGTCGGGTAGACGAGAGTCGACAGGCCGCCGCGCGCCATGATGTTCACCACCAGTCGCATGAAATCCTCGCGTGCCGCGTACGCCCGGTAGTAATCCAGGTTCTCGAACGGCGCGTCCGGTCCTGCGGCGATGCCTTCGAGCAGGTCGAGCTTCTCGTGGTAGCGGCCGGAAGCGACGATCTCCTGCACTGACTTGGCCGGGGCGTGCGGGCGCTCGGCGAGGAACGCGTTGATGTCGTATTTCGATTTCAGCAGGTACAGCGACGTTTCGACCAGCCATTGCGCGAGATTCGGTATCTCGATGTCGACGAGCTCGGCACCGCCGGCGCGCAGTTCCGCGAGCGCCCCGCGCATGACATGATTCACGGCCGCTGCGGCCGGCAGCGAGTCGGTGCCGAAAGCGTTGCGCACGACACCGATCCGCGTCCCTGCAAGTGCGTCCTGGACGAGCGATGGCAGATATGACGCCGGCGCGCGGGCGACGGAATGTGCACAGGTCAGCGGATCGCTGGCGTCGTACCCTGCGATGACGGAGAACAGGCGAACGGCATCCGCGACATTGCGCGCCATAGGCCCGATCGTGTCCTGCATGCCGACGAGCGGATTGCAGCCCTTGCGGCTGATGATACCGGGCGTCGAACGCACGCCGACGAGGTTGCAGAACGATGCCGGCAGCCGCACCGACCCGCCGCAGTCTGTACCGAGACCGATCGGCGCATACGCCGCCGCGACCGCGGCGCCCGTGCCGCTGCTCGAGCCGCCCGGATCACGGTCGAGGACGTAGGGATTCCTGGTCTGGCCGCTGCGCGAAGAATAGGCGAACCACGACGTCGCCCAGTCGGGCAAGGTCGTCTTGGCGACGATGATCGCGCCTGCTCCCTTCAGCTTCGCGACGACGGTAGCATCCTCGCTCGCCATGTAATCGGCGAAGATCTCCGACCCGAACGAGGTCGGCATTTCCACCGTTTCCAGGCAATCCTTGATGACCACGGGAACGCCGTGCAACGAGCCCACCAACTCGCCGGACGCGGCGAGGTGTTCGTCCAGCATGCGTGCTTCCGCCGGCGCATGCCGGTTCACCGTGACTACGGCGTTCAGGCCGGCACCGGATTGATCATGGGCATCGATTTGTGCCATGGACATCTGCACGAGATCCTGCGCGCTGATGCTACCGGCACGAATGGCGCAATGGATCTGCGCGATGGTCGCGGTGTCCAATCCCGGATCTAACTGAGCCATGGTCCATCTCCTCTCTTCGCAATGTTCGTTTGAAGATCAGACCAATGCCGATAGACCAGATCTGAATCCAGCTGCCCTCGAATGCCGCTCTTGTCTTTGTTCCCCGGTCTCCAGCGTGATTGCTTTTCGCGCAACTTTCCGGCTTCGCGCTCCGGCTCGGCTATCCCCTTCGTCGTGCACTCACACCTATCTGGCTGGCATCGTCGCAGCATCATACAAGGTTGCTTCCGTATTCGTTTCCCACCTTTACGGATGACTCGTTACTGACGGCGCCGAGGGCCACCCCGCCCCGCGTGCCGATCAGCGTTGTTCGCAGTCAGGCTCAACGTGTGAGCGAAGCAGGTGCGTGCTGATCATTATCGGGGTGGTTAGCGACATGCTCATGCCAGCAAGTGGATCTCCACTGGCTCGACGTCGTCGGCGGGCTCGAAGCCGAATACGCGGCCATAGAAATACAGCTCCGCCTCGAGCGCCCGCTTGATGTTCTGGGCCTGGCGGAAACCGTGCTGCTCGCCCTCGAACGTGACGTAGGCCCAGGGCACACCGTTAGCCTGCATCACCTCGATCATCGCCTCGGGCTGGGACGGCGGCACGATGCGGTCCTCCAGGCCCTGCAGGAACAGCACCGGGCAGGACAGGTCCGCGGCGCGATGGACCGGCGAGCGCTCGCGATAGATCGCGCGCGCCGCGGGCCAGGGGCCGACCAGCGAGTCGAGATAGCGTGCTTCGAACTTGTGCGTGTCGGCAGCGAGGGCCGTGAGGTCGGCGACACCGTACAGGCTCGTGCCGGCGCGGAACAGATCGTGGTCGATAAGCGCGTTGAGCGTGGTCAACCCGCCGGCGCTGCCGCCGCGGATCGCCATGCGTTGCGGGTCGACGTCACCACGCTCGGCGACGAAGCGCGCCGCGGCGACGCAGTCGTCGACGTCGATTGCGCCCCAGCCGCCTTTCAACGCATCGCGATAGGCCCGTCCGTAGCCGGTGCTGCCTCGGTAGTTGACGTCGAGCACGGCGAACCCACGCGAGGTCCAGTACTGAATCTTGAGATTGAGCACCGGTGCCGTCGCCGAGGTCGGCCCGCCGTGGCCGATGACGACGAGCGGTGGCTTTTCGTCCGGTGCGCCGCGACAGCTTGCGTGCGCCGGGGCGTAGAAGAATGCATGCGCCTCGCCGCCGCCGCTGGTCGGGAAGCGGATCGCTTCGGGGCTGGCGATATCGGCCGGGCTCAGCGACAGGGCGCTGCTCGCGCGCACGATCTGCGGCGCGCCACCTTGCGGCAGCTGCACGAGCTGCGGGAAGCGGTCCGGTGCGGCGCCAACAAAGGCAAGCCCGTCGGGCAGCACGGCGAGACCGTCGAACGCCGTCCACGGCAACTCCACATCGCTCAACCCACCGTGCGTCACATCGAGTACAGCGAGTCTCTGGCGGTCCGGATCCTGCCGGATGCAGGCGATCCGCCCGTCGTCGAGCGAGACCCAGGTGCGCATGCCGAACACCCACATCGGCAACCCGAAATCGGCGTCGCACTGATGCAGGCAGCGCGCGCCGACATCCTGCCCGCCTGGCTCTGCGAGATAGAGATTCCACCAGCCGCTGCGATCGGAAACGAACACGAGGCGGCCGTCGTCGAGCCAGCCGGGCTGGAACACCGCTTCCGTCATACTGCCCGCGATGCACTTCGGACCAACAGCTGCACCCGCATCGTCGATTGTCGCGCACGTCAGCTCGGTACCGTCCCAGGGCATGCACGGATGGTTCCATTCGAGCCAGGCGAGGCGCGAGCCATCCGGCGACAGGCGCGGCCCGGCGTAGAAGTCGCGTCCCGCGGCGAGCTCGGTCACGCTACCGTCGGCGAGCGCGATCGCGGCGAGGAAGTTGCGCGGCTCGCCGCTGTCGCGGTCCTGCTCACCGACAACGATCAGCCTGGCATGCCCTGGATCGACATCGAAATCAGCCCAGCGCCGGCCGTCGTCGGCACTCAGCGGCGCTGGCGTCGCGGAACCGTCGACCGGCACACGATAGACACGCTGATCGGTAAAGTTCGAGAAGTACAGCATGCCGGCGTGGACCGCGTAGCAGATCCCTCCGTACTCGTGGACCCGCGTGCGTACATTGAACAGCGCCGGCACGCACTCGACCAGCACGCCGTCGGTGCGCCGGCGCATGATGGTTGTGCGCCCCGCTTCGGCAGGACGCGATTCCATCCAGTACAGCTCGCCTTCGCACACGCGCGGATGGGTCAGACCCAGCGTGCCGATCAGCAGCTGGTCGGGGCTGATAGGGGAGGTCCAGGTGCCGTATGGGGCGTCGCGGTCGAGGCTCATCGGTGATTGTCGGATTTGCGGTGCTCAGGATCGGTACGACGACACGTTGCGGACCGAGCTCTGGGGCGAAGTCCAGCGCTCGGCCCTGTGTTCCCGTATCGTGGCCACAGCCATAGTACGACATCCGGTGTCTGCGCCAGGCGGATCGGCGTGACGCCAGCTATTCAGCGAAGCTCATTTATCACGCGTCGCTTTCTAGTACCTCTACACAGAGGTACTAGCAGCCTGTCCCCGTGTACCTCCAGATCAGACGTAGCTGCGAACGACTGCTCTGATCTGCTCAACTTGAAAGGGCTTGGCCAGGCGTTCGTTGGGCACACGATCGAGATAGGCATGGGCCGCGGGTGTGAACGCGCCACCGGAAATGAACACGACCCGGCGAGCGAGATCGGGAAAGCGGCGATCCAACTCAGTGTGAAAGTCCATCCCCGACATCTCCGGCATCATCAAATCGCAGAGGATGACGTCGAACCGGTGGCCGTCTTCGAGCAGCGTCAGGGCATCACGGGCGGCGGTGACGGCGGTGACATCGTGGCCCTTGAGAACCTTCCTGAGAATGACACCGATGGCGGGCTCATCATCGACGACGAGCACCTCGGCGCAGGTCGCGGGAACACTGCTCTGGCAAGAAGGCGATGCGGTCGCGCCTGCCTCGGCCCCCATCCTGGCGGCATCTGCCGATACTTTTGCCGCAGGCAGCACGACCCGGAAACTCGCACCCCGCCCCGGACGATTGCTGGCTGTCAGGCTGCCGCCGAGGCTGCGGACGATGTTGTGGCAGATGGACAGCCCCAGCCCCGTTCCGAGCCCCACCGGCTTGGTGGTGAAGAAGGGATCGAAGATCCGTGGCAGGACGTCTTCGGGGATGCCTGGGCCTGTGTCCTCGATGGCGATCACCGCTCGGCCTTCGTCATCGGTGGCAGTCACGATGCGAACCTCCTGGTCGCTGCCTGATTCCTCGCCGACGGCGTGCGCAGCATTGACCAGCAGATTGATGAAAACCTGCCCGAGGCGGGCATCGTCGGCTTCCACGGGCGGAATCGGGCCGTCCTCCCGATGCAGCCTGGCGCGATGGCGAATTTCATTGATGGTCATGTTGACAGCAACGTCGAGCAGCGGCCGCACTTCGACGACCTTGCGCTCCTCCTTCTCGGCGCGGGAGAACGTCCGCAGGCCGCTGACTATCTTGCGGATGCGCTCAGCGCCTTCCTTGGCATCGGCGGCCATGGCGAGGATGTCGTCGCGGCGCTCGGGCGGCAGGCTGTCCTGCAGGGCTTCGAGATCCTCTAACAGCAGGGCAAGGTTGCCGGTGACGTAGGCCAGGGGGTTGTTGATCTCGTGAGCGACGCCGGCGGCGAGGGTGCCCACCGAGGCCATCCGGTCGGCAAACAGCAACTGGCGCTGGAGTTGCTGTTCACGTTCGACGGCCTGTTGCAGTTCCGCCTCCGCCTGCTTCTGGGCGGTCACGTCCCGGGCTGCCGCATACACGAGCCCCTTTTCAGGCTCAGCCACGGAACGCCATTCGAACCAGCGATAGCCGCCGTCCTTGCACAGGTAGCGATTGACCAGCGGTCCCATTTCCTTGCCGTCTCGCAGCCGGCCGCGGCCGGCCAGCGTCGCATCGCGGTCGTCGGGATGCACGAACTCGATGCTCGGTCGCGACATCAATTCCTCGTGACTCCAGCCCAGGGTGCGGCTCCAGGCTGGATTAATGCGTTTGAAGTAGCCATCGAGTCCAGCCACCGCGACGTGGTCCAGGGCCATCTCGAAGAAATCGTTGGCGATGGTCGTCAGCTGCGGCGCGGACAGGTCGTCAACTGGTGGGCGTCGTTCAACGACCATGATGTTGTCCAGATCTCCTGTGAGGTGGCCTGTGGGCGCGGACTCGTCCGCTAATCCGTACTGGCCGCGAAAGCTTCGGATGAACGATGCGATGCATCGCGTGCTGGGTTCTACACGCACCGGTTTGACCGCGGATCTGCCAGAGTATAAACGGCCTTCTCCGCGGTCGGCAGTCGTATCTGATGGGTAACGTTGCCAACAATAGCCCGTCGCTGCACTTTGCGAGCGCTGCCAAAGAGTGGAGTTGCGGGGAGTTGCGGGGAGTTGCGGGGAGTTGCAGGGAGTTGCAGGGAGTTGCAGGGAGTTGCAGGGAGTTGCAGGGAG
>JBBDTC010000328.1:0-2649 GCA_040904625.1 Gammaproteobacteria bacterium | reverse complement strand
GCGGGCTACCTGCTCGACCGGGTCGGAGTTGACGGCCAGCGCCTCAGCGTCACGGCCACCGGCGGTGAACTCGCCGTCGCCTATGGCGATGCCCGCCTGGCCAGCAGCGCGCCCCTCATCGCGGGCCAATGGCACCACATCGCCGTCGCTGCCGGCGGCGATACGCTCAGCCTGTATCTCGACGGCGTCGAAGTCGCGAGTGCGGCGGTGCCGCTCGGCGAACTCGACGGCATGATGAGCTTGGGCGGCGGCACCGACGGCAGCGGCAATCTCGCTGTCGCCCTCGACGAGGTCGTGGTCTCGAGTGTCGTGCGCAGCGCCGACCGTATGGCGCTGAACGCGACCCTGCAGGGCCTACGCAACGACCAGGCCATGACCTACGGCGCCGACGAAAGTGCCGAAGCGGCAACGGAAGGCGCCGAAGGCGGCCATTCGGTCGGCCATTTCGCCATCATCTTCCAGCACGTGTTCGGCAACGACGATGCGTTGATCGAACAGCTCGTCATCGGCGTGTGCGGCTTGATGATGATGATCTCGGTACTCGTCATGGTGATGAAAGGCATCTCCCTGACCCGTGCGCGCGGCGCGACCGCCCGTTTCCTCAAGGCCTACGAAAACCTCGCGCCGACCATCGACGATCCCAACGCCGGTTTCACCTCGCTCTACGATAGGACCCGCACATTCAGGGATTCGCCGCTGTTCCGCGTCTATCGCCGCGGCCTCGACGAAGTGCGTTCGCGCTTCTCGCCCGCCGTCGGCGCAGCGCCCGCGGGGCTTGACGAAAAGGCCATGATGTCGCTCCGCGCCGGCCTCGATGCGGTGATGGTGCGCGAAGGACAGAAGCTCAACAGCCAGCTGGTCCTGCTCACCATCGCCATCTCCGGCGGTCCCTTCATCGGCCTGCTCGGCACGGTGGTCGGGGTGATGGTCACGTTCGCCGCGATCGCAGCCACTGGCGACGTCAACATCGCCGCCATTGCGCCCGGCATGGCCGCCGCCCTGCTCGCCACCGTGGCCGGTCTCGGCGTCGCCATCCCTGCCCTCTTTGGTTACAACTACCTCGGTTCCCAGGTCAAGGAACTGTCGGCCGACATGCATGTGTTCGCCGATGAGTTCATGGCCCGGGTCAACGAGTACTACGGCCATTGAGCGCACGGGAGTCCTGAGCCATGTCCGCTGAAATCAAGGGTGACAACGAACCCTACGACGACATCAACATCACGCCGATGGTCGACCTGACCTTCGTGCTCTTGATCATCTTCATCATCATGACCACCGCCGCCGCGCAGGGCATCCAGGTCAACCTGCCGCAGGCGAGCAATGCGCCGCCGCTCGAAGAGCCCAAGACCAAGGCCGTGACCATCACTGCCGACGGCACCATCTTCCTCGACACCTATCCCGTGACCATGGCCGAACTGGAGTCCCGCCTGACCAGCCTGCATGCCGCCGATCCCGGCCTGCCCGTCGTCATCAAGGGCGATGCGACGGTTCAGTACCAGCTCGTCGTCGACGTCCTCGACATGTGCGGGCGCATCGGCATCACCCAGATCGGCCTCGTCACCCAGAAGCTCGTCAAATGATGGAAAAACGCGAAGATCTCGACGACGACAGCGGCGACAGCCTGTGGCGCCGTTTCGGGCCCGCTCTCGGCGCCGCTGGCGTCTTGCTGGTGGTCGGCGGCGGCCTGTACCTTTTTTTCGGCAGCATGGGCGCGACCGACAAACCCAGGCCGCCGGACGTCCAGCAGATTTCGATCGTGCAGCCACCGCCCCCGCCGCCACCACCGCCGCCGGAGATTGAAGAGCCGCCGCCGGAGATCGAAGAAGTCGATGTGTCGGAACCCGAACCCGAGCCCATCGCCGACGATGCGGCCAATGAACCACCGCCGGGCGAAGATCTCGGCCTCGACGCCGATGGCGTCGCCGGCGCGGATGGCTTCGGGCTGCAGGCCAAGAAAGGCGGGCGCGCGCTCATCGGCGGCGGCGACCGCAACAAATGGTATGCCGGTGTGATCCAGACCGATCTGCAGTCGCTGCTCGCCGACATCGAGGAGATCCGCAAAGGCCGCTATGCCGTGGTGGTCAAGATCTGGATCGGCGCCGACGGCCAGCTCGAGCAGGCCGAAGTCGTACGCGGCACCGGCAATGCCGATCTGGATGCGGCCATCAAGCGCGCCCTGGGAGGGGGGCTGCGCTTGTCACATGAGCCGCCCGAGGATCTCCCGCAGCCCATTCGCTTGCGCATCTCGTCGCGCAGCTGAGCCCGTTCCCTCCGCACAAGAATTCGGTAACCGATGAAAGCTACCCGCAGACTTCTGACAGCTCTCCTGCTCGCACACTTCCTGACGCCCGGCGCCGCGGCCGACGAGCGCACCGAACTGCTCGAGATGAAGAACACCATCTTGAACCTGGTCGATGCCCTGGTCGAAGAAGGCATCCTCTCGGAAGAGAAAGCCAGCACGATCAAGACCGAAGCGGCGGCGCGCGCGCGGACCGATGCCGCCCGGGAGATAGAGACCGAAGAGCCCCCCATGGACCAGGCCAGTGATGCGCCGACGTCCGGCGCGAGCAAAGTGGTCCGTGTGCCCTACGTGCCCGAATTCGTCAAGGACGAGATCCGCGAACAGGTCCGCGCCGAACTGCGCGAGGA
>JBBDTC010000327.1:0-2654 GCA_040904625.1 Gammaproteobacteria bacterium | reverse complement strand
CAGCATCCGTCGCCTGCCGCGGGCGCGGATCGCCCTGTTGGTCGACTTCCTGACTCTGCCTGAAACGCCAGACGCGCTCGGTGCTCTGGTCCGCGCAGCCGCACGGGATCTCACCCAGCAGGGCTGTGCCGGCATGTTGATGCTCGCAACCACCCCGGAGCACATCGCGGTATTGCATCGCGCCGGCTTCGTCTCCGCACACCTGCCCGTCGTCGGCCGTGCGCTACGCGCACTCGGTACCGATGCCGCCCATTGGTCGCGGTCACCGCTGCCGGATTTCCTGTCCGGGTGGCATCTCACGCTGGCCGATAACGATCTCGACCTAGTGCGCGGCTGAGGTCTTGCAGCATCACGCTCACCGGCGCCGCCGGACAAGCCACCCGCGCTTGCAGCATGCTGACGGTGCAGTCCGGCGCGTGCGACGACAACCGCCGCTCACTGCCATTTGATGCCGCGAAAGATCGTATCGGGCCGAATCCGATCGCGGTAGCGCAGTGTGATATCGAGCATCTGGTCGAGCACCTCGTCGGTCATGAAATGCGGTTCCAAACCGAGATCGAGCAGCCCCGTATGGGCCGGATTGTAATAATGCTCCTCGGCCTCTTTACGCGGATTGGCAATGGCCTCGATACGCACATCGAGACCATTGCGCTGACCGCAGCGCTGCACCCAGTCGGCCAGCTCGTTGACGCTGAAGGTCTCGGTGAACTGGTTGAATATGCGCAACTCGCCGCGCGCCGCCGGATTTTCTAGCGAGAGCCGCACGCAGTTCAGTGTGTCCTTGATATTCAGGTAGCCGCGCGTCTGGCCGCCGCGGCCGTAGACGGTCAACGGATATCCGGCCACCGCCTGCACGATGAAACGATTGACCACCGTGCCGAAAATCTCGTCGTAATTGAAGAAAGGAAACAGCGCTTCCTCCCCCGCGTTCTCTTCCGTCCACAGGCCGTACACCGGCCCCTGCATCAAATCGGTCACCCGGAGATCCCACATGCGCACGTAGAACCACAGCAGGTCCGTATCCTGGATCTTGGTCGTGTGATAGAGGCTGCCCGCTTGACGCGGAAACAGGAACCGCTGCTGGCGCCCTTTGTGCTCGACATCGATCCAGCCTTCCTCGATGTCGATGTTGGGCGTGCCGTATTCGCCCATCGTGCCGAGCTTGACGATGTGCGCCTCCGGCGCGAATTCACGCACAGCGAAAATGGTGTTGGCGGTAACGCCGAGATTGTTGTGCAGCGTGAGTGTCGCGGCCTCGCGATTGAGCATCGAATAGGGCGCCGAGGGTTGTTCAGCATAGTGGACGATGGCATCCGGCGTGAATTCGCTGAACACGCCGGCAATGAAATCCCACTGCGCCAGGTCACCGACGAACACACGCACGTCCTTTCCACTCCGCTCACGCCACAGCTGCGCACGGCGCTGCAGGCTCGGCACCGCGAACAAAGGCTCGACATCCTGCTCCAGGCACATACGGCGCCGCAGATTGTTATCCGCCACCGCCACCTCGTGGCCGTGTGCGCTCAAGTGCATGGCAGTCGGCCAGCCGAGATAGCCGTCACCGCCGAGAATCAGAATCTTCATGCTTAGTCACCAGTTTGAATAGTCAATCAATCGATCGTGGTCGCCCGTGCGGGCGAGGGCGTACCGGGCCAGCCCCATCGGCGTCAGGCCTTGCTGGCGTCGCGCTCGAGGAACCACGCCACCGTCGCCTGCAATCCCTCGTCGAGACTGGTGGCGGCCTGCCAGCCGAGGCGTTCGCGTGCCTTGGTGGTATCAGAGTAATTGCGCTGCATGTCGCCGGCGCGCGCCGCGCCATGGACCACCTTGAAGTCGTCGACCCCGAAGCCGGCCAGCACACCGCGCAGGCGCTCGGCGAGTTCGTCGACGGTGGTCTCGCGACTGGTCGCGATCTGGAAAATCTCACCACCCACTCCGGCCACCGTGGCCGCGTCGATGATGGCTCCGGTCAGGTCGCCGGCAAAGATGTAATCGCGCGTCGCGCTGCCGTCGCCGTAGATCTCGAGCGTCTCACCAGCCAGCGCCTGCTTGATGAAACGCGCCACCACCGAGTTCTTGCGCGAGGACAGCGGCCCATAGACATTCCCAAAGCGCAGCGCCACCGTTTCCACACCGAAACAGGCGTAATAGGCCGAGCAATAACCCTCACCCGCAAGCTTGCTTGCACCATAGGGTGAAATCGGTCGTGGCATCACCTCTTCATGGATCGGCGGCTGGACCGCGCCGAGTGGCGCCCCGGATGATGCGAATACGAAGCGCTTGACGCCGGCGGCGCGCGCGGCTTCCAGACCGTTGACCGTACCTGTCACGTTGGTCTCGCAGTCGAACAACGGATCCTCGACCGAAGGCTGCACACCCGTGCACGCCGCCAGGTGCACGATCACGTCGGCACCCTGTGCCGCCCTGGCAATCGCCTCGCGCTCGCGGATGTCGCCGACCACGACCTCGCAACCGGCAGCATCGGCCGCCCACGACGCCGGCCCTTCCGCCACCGCAACCACGCCGCGCAGATCGTCCAGCGTCCCGACACTCAGATTGTCGAACACACGGATGTGGCCGGCCGGAGTGCCGGCCGCGAGCAACCGCGCAATCAGCGAGCGCCCGATGAAGCCGCAGCCGCCGGTGATGAGCCA
>JBBDTC010000326.1:0-2657 GCA_040904625.1 Gammaproteobacteria bacterium | reverse complement strand
AGTGGTTCTATTCAACTGACGAGCAACGCCGCCAGACGGGATGAATCGGCGTTCCGAATCGTTCGGTTATTTTGCGGCGGGCCCTAAGGACGGCGTTGCCGTCAATGCTCGGCGCGCGACCGATTTCCAGGAGGCAGGCATCCAGACATGGCTAAATCAATGCAGGAGCAGTTGCTCGAGGCCGGCCTCGTCAGCCGCCAGAAAGCGCAGAAGAGCAAGCAGGACAAGCACAAGCAGGGCCGCCGCCAGCGCGCTGGCGACGCCGCCGCCACAGCTGCGGCGGAGGAGGCCAAACGCCTGGCCAAAATTGCCGAGGAGGAGAAGCGCGCGCGCGATCTGGAGCGGAATCGTCTGCGTGACGAACGCGCCGCGCGGCGTGCACTCACGGCCGAGATCGAGCAGTTGGTGACCGCCAATCGCGCCGATCGCTTTCCCGGTGACGAGGTTTTCCAGTTCGTCGACGGCGGCAAGGTCAAGCGCGTCCATGTCACGCCCGACATCCACGCCGGGCTCACTGCCGGAGGCCTCGTCATCGTACGTCTGCGGCGCGGCTACGCCGTGGTCGAGAAGGGCGTCGCCGCCCGTATCGCCGAGCGCGATCCGATGGCGGTGGTGAGCCGCGAAGAAGATGACGCCAGAGCCAGCGCCGACGACGTCGACGAGTATTACACCCAGTTCGAAATTCCCGATGACCTGCAGTGGTAACGCGCGCCAGCCCGAAGCCGGAATTACTGCCTACTGCCCAGCCCCAAGGAGCACACTCATGACACTCGCACCCGAATTACGTACCCGCATAGAGACGACCGTCACGACCCATCCGGTGGTCCTGTTCATGAAAGGCTCGCGCAACCAACCGCAATGTGGCTTCTCGGCCACCGTCGTCGGTATCCTCGACGGCCTCGTCGAGGACTATCACACCATCGATGTGCTGGCCGATCAGGACATCCGCGAGGGTATCAAGGCCTTCTCCGAATGGCCGACTATCCCGCAGCTTTATATCGACGGAGAATTCGTCGGCGGTTGTGACCTCATCCAGCAGATGTACGCCAGCGGCGATCTGCACCGCACGCTCGGCCAGGAGCCGGTGGTGGTCGCTCCCCCGACCGTCGTGCTCAGCAAGGCCGCGGCCGGCGCAATTCGTGCGGTGCAGGAAGAGCGCCCCGGTTTTGCCGTGCATCTGAAAATCGATAACGCCTGGAACCATCAGTTCAATCTTGCGCCGCCCAAGGGCCACGAGATCCGCACCGCGGACAATGGCATCGAACTTCTGCTCGACCCGGCGACGGCCAAACGCGCCGAAGGCCTGCGCGTCGACCTCGTCGAGACCGACGATGGCCCAGGCTTCGTCATCGACAATCCCAATGCGCCGGCGCCGGTGAACCAGATGACGGTGCAGGAACTCAAGGCATTGCGCGACGCCGGCGAGCCCGTGCACCTCTACGACGTCCGCGAACAGGCCGAAGTGGACATCGCACGGATCGACGGTGCCAAGCGGCTCGACGAAGCCGCGGTGGCCGAAATCGACGGCCTGGCGCGCGACGCCCTGTTGGTTTTCCATTGCCATTCAGGGGTACGCAGCCAGGCCGCTGCCGAGTATTTTCGCGGCCAGGGGTTCAGGAATGTCTACAACCTGGCCGGCGGTATCGATGCCTGGTCGCAGGAAATCGATACGAGCGTACCGCGTTACTGAGGGCGCAATGAATGAGTATGAGTAACCCGCGCGCCGCCAAAGGGAAGTGGCGCGTCGGCATGGTGCGGCAGGGTTCGGCGTGATGCCCGCGGCGTGCCTACCGCTGCCGTGATCGGCGCGATCGCGGGCGACATCATCGGCTCGGTCTACGAAGGGGGTGGGCCGCCGCCGGCCGGCTTCCCGCTGTTTCGCAGCCAATCGCGATTCACCGATGACACCGTACTCAGCGTCGCCGTCGCGAGCACCTTCACCAGCGACCTGCCCTACGATGTCGCGCTCCGACAGTGGGGCCGTCGCTATCCGCACGCCGGCTACGGCGGCTGGTTCCGTCGCTGGTTGATACAGGATGATGCCGGGCCGTACAACAGCTTCGGCAACGGTTCGGCCATGCGCGTCGCAGCCGTTGGCTGGGCCTGTGAGACGCTGGACGATGTCTTGCGCGAAGCCGAGCGGAGCGCCATCGTGACGCACGATCATGCGGAAGGGATCAAGGGCGCCAAAGCCGTGGCCGCGGCGGTTTTCCTTGGCCGCAAAGGATCCGCGAAAGTGGAAATCGCCGCCTTGCTCGAAGACGTCTTCGGCTACCGCTGCGACCGCGATATGGCGGCCCTGCGCGCCGAGGGCCCGGTCGACGTCACCTGTCAGCACACCGTGCCGGCGGCCGCTGTGGCGTTTCTCCAGGCCACGGATTTCGAAACCACCATCCGCAACGCCATCTCGCTCGGCGGGGATACCGATACCACGGCCTGCATCGCCGGCGCGCTGGCCGAAGCGTTCCACGGCGGCGTGCCGGAGGCCATCGAAGACGAAGTCTTCGCGCACCTCGATGATGCACTGCGCGCCGAGGTGCTGCGGTTCTGTCGGAGCTTCGCCGTGCCGCTCCATCGGCATCGGCGGGCCTGAGGGTCCGTGGCGAAATAACTGGGCGATTTTGGGGCGTCGAGGCGCCCGGCTGGCCAGGCGCGAG
>JBBDTC010000325.1:0-16269 GCA_040904625.1 Gammaproteobacteria bacterium | reverse complement strand
GTCAGGCCCCTCGACACCCCCAAGAAACGGGAATTATTCTTGCGCGGGCCCTTATGCAGAGCTTCCTTTGCTGGATTCCCGACTGCATCATCGGCTCGTCATCATACGGCCGTTGCCGAGCAGGGCATCGAAGTAGTCAATAGTCCGGACGAGTCCATCGCGCAGCGCCACCTCGGGGCGCCAGTCCAGCATGGTCTCGGCGCGCGAAATATCCGGTTTGCGTTGACGTGGGTCATCCGTAGGCAGCGGCTCGTGGATGAGGGCCGAGCGCGACCCGGTCAGCTCGATGACGAGTTCAGCGAGTTCACGGATGGTGAACTCATGCGGATTGCCCAGATTGATCGGACCCGTGACATCGGCCGGAGTCTCCATCAGCGCGATCAAGCCTGCCACGAGATCATCGACGAAGCAGAATGAACGGGTCTGGTCGCCATCGCCGTAGAGCGTGATGGCTTTGCCGGTCAGCGCCTGGACGATGAAATTCGACACCACGCGACCGTCATTCGGATGCATGCGCGGGCCATAGGTGTTGAATATTCGTGCGACCTTGATGCTCAGGCCGTGCTGGCGGTGATAGTCGAAAAACAGTGTCTCGGCACAGCGTTTGCCCTCGTCGTAGCAGGCGCGCGGCCCGATCGGGTTGGTATGGCCCCAATAATCCTCGTGCTGCGGGTGTACTTCCGGATCGCCATAAACCTCGCTGGTCGACGCTTGCAGGATGCGGGCCTTGAGGCGCTTGGCCAGACCGAGCATGTTGATAGCGCCGTGCACGCTGGTCTTGGTGGTCTGGACGGGATCGAGTTGATAGTGGATCGGCGAAGCGGGACAGGCCAGGTTGTAGATCTCGTCGGCCTCGATATACAGCGGGAAAGTGATGTCGTGACGCAGGAGCTCGAAGAACGGATCGTCCAGCAGATGCAGCAGGTTGGCTTTGGTGCCGGTATAGAAGTTGTCGACGCAGAGCACGTCGTGCCCGCTTGCGAGTAATGTCTCGCACAGATGCGAGCCCATAAATCCGGCGCCACCGGTGACGAGCACCCGTTTACGCAGCTGGCCCGGTTGGGAGGATGGGTCGTTCACAGGTGATCTCCCGGGTTGAGGCAGGCGGCGATTGCGGCGCCCGCGGGGCCCGACAGGATACCCGCCCCGCGCTCCGCTCGCCGCTCATGATTTCCCTCGACGCTGCTGGCACGGCTCTTGCTCACATCGAATCGGGCGCGGCGCCGCGCCGTGATCAACACACTGGAGATCTCGATGGATGCGATCAATCCGGCCGGCACCGTCAGCCTGGACCAGAAATCCCCGCTCGTGGACCGCGCTGCGCCGATGGCCGCGGATGCGGCTGGGATAGGCGCGTTTGTCGCCGCGCTGCTCGCGCATACGCTGCAGCCGGCCACGCCGGCCAGCGCCGCGGAGGCATCCGGCACGAACGCCGTACCGCTGACCGCGACACCGGCGAGCGCGATGGCGGCGCCCCCCGGGGGGACGAGTGCTGCGGTGCCGATGTTGCCGGATCCGCGGCAAGTGCTTGCCGCGCGGCAGCAGCCCCCGGCCAATCCGCTGCACGCCAATCCGGCGTTGCGGACGGTCGTGCAGTCGGCACCGACGCTCACCGTCGCTGGCACGGCGGATCAAGGACCGCAGCTCACAGCATCGCTTGCGGATGACTCTGTGGCCGCAGTCTTCCAGGTCCCCGACGCGCTGCGTGTGATGCCATCCACCGAGCGCGACATGACGGCTATGCCGCGAGCGCTCGCGGCCGACGCGGTGATGAGGATGGTCGCCGAACCGTCGTCGCAGGCGGCGACGCCCGCGGCACTCGAAGCCGAAAGTCCGCTGGTCCAGACGCTCAATCGCCTCGGTGATACGGCCGGTCTGCAGCAACAGTTCTCGGTCGGCCCATCCAGCGCCCTGCCCGTGCGGGACCCGGCCCTGTTTGCCGAACGCCTCAATCAGCAAGTCTCCGTGATGTTGAGTCAACACGCCCAGCATGCGCGACTGGCCGTCAACCCGCCCGATCTGGGGCCGGTCGATGTGCGGGTCACGGTGATCGGCGACGAGGCCACCGTGCATCTCGCCGCGGCGCATGCGGCCACCCGCGAGGCGCTCGAAGAGGCGCTGCCACGGCTGCGCGCGGCTTTTCTCGATAGCGGTATCGCACTGGGCAACGCCGGTGTCTTCACCGAGATGCCCGAACATCACCACGATCCTCATCGTGACGGCGGCGTCCGGCCCATCGCGGACCAGTCGGTGCCAGAGGGCGGCGAATTCGAGGACCACAGCCCACCGCTGGCGCGCGTGCGGATCGGTCTGGTCGATGCATTCGTGTGAAAGACGCCGCGCCGGTGCCGCAGCGTGTCGGATTACTGGCACCAGGGCTGCAGCCGCCTTCGCGTGCGCCGTCAAGAACCCGGCATGACCCTGAAGCGCGCTGGCTAATCGATTGAATCATAAGGCTCCGACTACATGGCATGGGCTTTGCAATCCCGCAAGGGCAGTCCCTACCAGGAGTCTCCATCATGGCAGACGAGAACGACGCGCCGGCCGCGGCCGGCAGCAACAAGAAGAAGTTGATCATCTTCGGCGCCGTGGCCCTGCTCGTCGTGCTCGGCGGCGGCGTCGGCCTCATGTTCGCGCTCGGCGGCGGCGACTCCGCGGCGGCGGGCGCGGCCACCGCAGTCGAGCCGAAAGAGGCGACCTACATCGACCTCAAACCCGAATTCGTCATCAACTTCCGCGATCGCAACGACCGTCCCAAGTTCCTCAAGGCCGAGATGTCGGTATCGACCCGCGATGGTGACATCGAGCGCGCGGTCGAGCGGCATATGCCGGCCATTCGCAACAACCTGGTTCTGCTGTTGAGCCGCCAGGTCTACGAGGACCTCGTTCCCAACGAAGGCAAGGAAGCGTTGCGCCAGCAGGCACTGGCCGAGGTCCAGTCCGTGCTCGAAAAGCAGATTGGTAAGCCGGGTGTGGACGATCTCTATTTCTCGAACTTCGTCATGCACTGACGCAGCACGCTGCGAGCGACGACGATCACCAGCATGGCCAACACCGACCTTCTGTCACAGGACGAAATCGATGCCCTCTTGTCCGGCGTCGACAGCGGCGAGATCGATACTGAAATCGAGGACGAGGCTGCGCTCGGTCTCGCCCGCAACTACGATTTCACCAGCCAGGATCGCATCGTACGGGGGCGCATGCCGACCCTCGAGATCATCAATGACCGGGTCGCGCGCAAGTCTGCGTCAGAGCCTGTTCAATATGCTGCGGCGCTCGCCGCTGATTGCCGTCGAAGGGGTGCAGTTGTCGAAGTTCGGCGAGTATGTCCACACCCTGTTGATGCCTTCGAATCTCAACATCGTCCACATGCGTCCGCTCAAGGGTTCGGCGCTGATCGTGTGCAACCCCAAACTCGTGTTCTCGTTGGTCGATTGCTTCTTCGGCGGAGAGGGTCGTTTCTACAACAAGGTCGAGGGACGGGATTTCACCGTCACCGAGATGCGTATCGTGAGGCGCTTTCTCGACATCCTCTTCGCCGACCTGGCGGAGGCCTGGGAACCGGTGCTGCCGGTGCAGTTCGATTATGTCAATTCCGAGGTCAATCCACAGTTCGCCAATATCGTCACGCCGAGCGAAGTGGTGGTGGTATCGACTTTCCACATCGATCTCGAAGCGGGCTCGGGTTATCTGCACATCACCTTGCCGTACGCGATGATCGAGCCCATTCGCGAGCTCCTCGATGCCGGTGTGCAGAGCGACGTCACCGAACGGGACGAGCGCTGGAGCCAGATCATGCGCGAAGAGATCAAGGGGGCCGCGGTCAATCTCAACGCCACCTTGACGCGCGCGCGATTGACCCTCGGCGACGTGCTGAATTTCAAGGTGGGTGACATCTTCCCAGTCGAGCTGCCGCAGACGGTTGTCGCCAAAGTCGATGACGTGCCGGTATTTCGCGGCGTCTACGGCACATCGCGCGGGCGCGCCGCGCTGAAGGTGGTCGAAACCATTTGTCACGCCGATCTGTCCCCCCCACCATCTCGCTTGGAGCGCTGAAATGAGCGAATCTGACATTGGCGTCGCCGAAGACAACCGTGCCGAAGCCGTGGCCGAAGCGGTGGCGGAGACCGCAACGAAAGCCGGCAGCAGCGACGGCGCGGCGGAGATCACGCCGGCTGCGATGCAGAATCTCGACGCGGATCAACAGCAGGCCACGCCCGGCACCCTCGACAACATCCTCGATATCCCGGTGACGCTGGCCGTCGAGATCGGTTCGACGCAGGTCAGTATCCGTAACCTGCTGCAATTCAATCAAGGTTCGGTGGTCGAACTCGATCGCCTCGCCGGCGAGCCGCTGGACGTACTCGTCAACGGTACGCTGACCGCCTACGGTGAGGTCGTGGTGGTCAACGACAAGTTCGGGATCCGTTTGACCGATGTCGTCAGCGCCCACGAACGCGTGCGTAAACTGGCCTGAAGCATGGGCGAGCGGACAGTCAGCGTAGGGAAGCTCTGCAAAAGCGGCTGCGCAGCCCGCTGGCAGTGTTGCGCGGCCTTCTCCGGTGCTCATTTATCACGCATAAACTGCGCTCCTCGAAAGCCGCGCGCCTTGCCTTCGAGCATGCTCGCTCGCTTTTGCAGAGCTTCCTCAGCCCTCGTCGTGGCCGTCGGCATGACGCCAGGCCTGGCGGCAGCGGCGGGTGAGCCTGTCGGCGTCGGCCAGGCAATGCAGGTGTTTGCCGGTCTGGCCATCGTGCTGGTGTTGATAGTCGCGGCCGCGTGGGGTGCCCGCCGCCTGCAGCGCTTCCGCCCGCAAGGCCGTGGTCACATACGTATCGTCGAAGGCCTTGCTGTCGGCACGCGCGAGAAGCTGTTGCTGATCGAGGTCGACGACCAGCGGGTATTGCTCGGCATGTGCCCGGGCCGTATTCAGACGCTGGCGCGTTTCGATACGCGCGGCGGCCCGCCGGCGGCGGCCTTCGATACGGTCCTGGCCGACGTCAGCGCGGAGCGGGGGACATGATGCGCGGCCTGGTCGCGATTTTGCTCACCGGGCTGGCGCTGCCGGCGAGCGCGCTGGGCGGCTTCGATGCGCTGTCGGTGACCACCAACGGCGACGGCACGCAAACCTACAGCCTGACGCTGCAGGTCCTGATCCTGATGACCGCGCTGACCCTGCTGCCGGCCATGCTGCTCGCGATGACCTCGTTCACCCGCATCATCATCGTCCTGGCCATCCTGCGCCAGGCGCTGGGTACCGCGCAGACACCGTCGAACCAGATTCTGGTCGGCCTTGCGCTGTTCATGACCTTCTTCATCATGGCGCCGGTGTTCGATACGGTCTACCGTGAAGCCGTCGCGCCCTATCTCGCCGATGCCATCGATGCCGGGGAAGCGCTCGGACGTGCGGCCGGACCCATGCGGACCTTCATGCTGGAGCAGACGCGTGACTCCGATCTCGTTCTGTTCACCGACCTGGCGGGCCGGGCGCCGGCGGCCGCAGCCGCCGATGTGCCATTCAGTGTGTTGGCGCCTTCGTTTATCACCAGTGAGCTCAAGACCGCCTTCCAGATTGGCTTCCTGATCTTCCTGCCTTTCCTGATTATCGATTTAGTGGTTGCCAGCGTGCTCATGTCGATGGGCATGATGATGCTTTCGCCGCTGATCATCTCACTGCCGTTCAAGATCATGCTGTTCGTGCTGGTCGACGGCTGGGCCCTCATCGTCAGCACCCTGGCGGCGAGTTTCTACGCGTGAGCACCGTACAGTGACCCCTGAAAGCGTCATTACCATCGGCAATCACGCCCTCGAACTGACGCTGGTGCTGATGGGCCTGCTGCTCGGCCCGGCTCTTGCGGTGGGCCTCACCGTGAGCCTGTTTCAGGCGGCGACTCAGATCAACGAAATGACCCTGAGCTTCATCCCCAAGCTGCTCGTGACCGTTGCCGTCCTGATGTTCGGAGGCCATTTCATTCTCGGTGCATTGACCGACTACACCGTGCGCCTGTACCAAGCGATCCCGGGCCTGATCGGCTGAGCGGGCGACATGCAGTTCAGCGAAGCACAGCTGCTCGCCTGGCTCGCCGCCTGGATGTGGCCGTTCCTGCGCATTGGCGGCTTCGTCCTCGCCGCGCCGGTCATTGGCACCCGTGCAGTGCCGGTGCGCATTCGGGTCATCCTCGCCCTCGCACTGACCGCCGTGATCGCCCCCGGTGCGGCGCCTGCGGCCGTGCCTGATCCACTGGCGGCAAGCGCCGTGCTGACCGCCACGCACCAGGTAGTGATCGGTGCCACCATCGGCCTGGTGCTGCGCTTGACCTTCTTCGTGTTCGAATTTGCCGGTCAGCTCGTCAGTCAGCAGACCGGGCTCGGCTTCGCCTCACTGGTCGATCCGCAGACCGGCGGCCAGGTGCCGGTGCTGGCGCATTTCTACATCATTCTCGCCACTTTGTTGTTCTTCACCGTCGACGCACACCTGGTACTCATCGAGTTGCTGGCACGCAGCTTTACCCTGGTGCCAATCGGACCGCAGGGCCTGACGGCAGCGGGGGCCGAAGTCATTCTCGAGTGGACCGGCAGCCTGATCGCCGACGGCCTCCTGCTCGCATTGCCGGTGGTGGTGGCGCTGCTCGCGATCAATTTCGCGCTCGGCGTCATGTCGCGGGCGGCACCGCAGCTCAATATTTTTGCCATCGGGTTCCCGCTCATGATCCTGTTCGGCATCGCGGTGGTCCTGCTGACGCTGGATACGCTGGCCGAAGCCGCAGTGCAACTTTTCAGCGGCGCTTTCGAGACCGCGCAGACCACGCTCGAGGCGCGCTGACATGGCCGAGCAGGACGACGCCCAGGAACGCACAGAGCGACCGAGCCCCAAACGCCTGCAGGATGCACGCGAAAAAGGCCAGATCCCGCGCTCACGCGAGCTCAGCACCATGTTCGTACTGCTCGGCGGCGTGGCCGCCCTGCAGCTCTCGGGCAGCCATCTGCTCAGCGGCATCGATCACATCATGCGGGCGAGCTTCGCCGTGCCGCGGGCCGAACTGTTCAGCGCACGGGTGCTGCCCGCGCGTTTTCTCGAGCATGTCATCGATGCCTTGCTCGCACTCGCGCCGCTGCTGGCCATGGCCATGGCCATCGCCGTGGCTGCGCCGCTGGCACTGGGCGGGTGGAACGTGAGCGCTGAAGCACTCCAACCTAAATTCGAACGCCTCGATCCGATCAAGGGCCTGGGCCGTGTCTTCGGCGTGCGCGGCCTGGTCGAGATGCTGAAGGCGCTGGCCAAGTTCATCCTCATCCTGGTATTTGCGGTCGCGGCGCTGCGCAGCGAACAGTCGGCCATTCTCGCGCTCGGTCGCGGGGATACCGCGAGCAGCCTCGCCGCCACCGCACGAATCCTCTTCTTTGTCTTCGTCATCGCGAGCCTCGCGACCCTGTTCATAGCGTTGGCCGATGTGCCGTTCCAGCTCTGGGAACACACCAAGAAGCTGCGCATGTCGCGTCAGGACGTGAAACGGGAAAACAAGGAGACCGACGGATCACCGGAGGTGAAAGGTCGCTTGCGCAACATGCAGCAAGAGATGGCACGCCGGCGCATGATGGAAGAAGTGCCGCGCGCCGACGTCGTCGTCACCAATCCCGAGCACTATGCGGTCGCCCTCAGGTTCGATCCGGCGACCATGCGGGTACCGGTGGTGATTGCCAAGGGCGTGGAGGACGTTGCGGCCAACATCCGCGGCGTCGCCGAAGCACACGGCATTACGATCATGTCGGCACCGCCCCTGGCACGCGCGCTCTATCACACCACCCGACTCGGCCACGAAATCCCGGCCGGGCTCTATCTCGCCGTCGCCCGCGTGCTGGCTTATGTCTTCCAGCTGCGTGCCGGATCAGCGGCCGTGGCTGCGCCGCAAGACCTGCCCATCCCAACCGAGCTCGCCCACTGATGGCCACGCTGGCTGGATCTAACGCCGTACTCGGGCTGGGCGGACATCTCCAGCGCTGGGGTCTGGGCGTGCCACTGTTGTTGCTGGCCATGTTGGCGATGATGGTCATACCACTGCCGCCATTCCTGCTCGACATTCTCTTCACGTTCAATATCACACTCGCGGTAGTCGTGTTGATGGCGGGTGTCTACGCGCGGCGGCCGCTTGATTTCGCGGTGTTTCCGACCCTGCTCCTGGTCACCACCTTGCTCAGACTCAGCCTCAACGTGGCGTCGACCCGTGTGGTCCTGCTCAATGGTCACAGCGGCCCCGGTGCCGCGGGCAAGGTCATCCAGGCTTTCGGCGATTTCGTCGTCGGTGGCAACTACGCCGTCGGCCTGGTGGTGTTCACCATTCTCGTGATTATCAACTTCGTGGTGGTGACCAAGGGCGCCGGGCGCATCTCCGAAGTCAGCGCACGTTTTACCCTGGACGCCATGCCAGGTAAGCAGATGGCCATTGATGCCGACCTCAATGCCGGCATCATCAACCAGGACGAAGCCAAGCTGCGCCGGCGCGAAGTCTCGCAGGAGGCCGATTTCTATGGCGCCATGGATGGCGCCAGCAAGTTTGTGCGCGGCGATGCCATCGCCGGCATTCTGATCCTGTTCATCAACATACTCGGTGGCCTCGCCATCGGTACGTTCCAGCACGGCATGTCGGTTGCAGACGCCATGCGAGTGTTCTCGCTGCTCACCATCGGCGATGGCCTGGTCGCGCAAATTCCGTCCCTGCTGCTCGCGACCGCGGCCGCGCTCATGGTGACCCGGACTTCGACCGATCACGATGTCGGCGAACAGGTGCTGCTGCAACTGTTCGACAATCCCAAGGTGCTGGGCGTCACCGGCGGTGTGCTCGGCATCATGGGGGTGATTCCGGGCATGCCCAACCTGGTTTTCCTGCTCATGGCCGGCGCCGCGTTGACCGGCGCCTGGTGGCAGAACGAGAAGCGCAAAGCCGCGAGCCTTGCGTCCGCGGCTGCTCCGCCGCCCGCGCCTGTAGCGGCAGAGAACGCGGAACTGTCGTGGGAAGACGTATTACCGACGGATGCCATCGGCCTCGAGGTCGGTTATCGTCTGATCCCTCTGGTCGATCGCAACCAGAACGGACAGCTGCTCGGCCGTCTGCGCGGGGTGCGCAAGAAACTTTCACAAGAACTCGGTTTCCTGGTCCCCGCGGTACATATCCGCGACAACCTCGATCTCGAGCCGAATGCCTACCGGCTGACGCTCCACGGCGCCATCATCGGCCGCTCCGAGATCCAGTCCGACAAGGAACTCGCGATCAATCCGGGCCAGGTCTACGGCGCACTCAAGGGCACGGTGACCCGCGATCCGGTGTTCGATCTGGAGGCAGTGTGGGTCGGTGCCGACCAGCGCGAGCAGGCCCAGTCGCTCGGTTACACCGTGGTCGACGCCAGCACCGTCATAGCTACCCACCTCTCGCAGGTCATCCAGGATCATGCACATGCGCTGCTCGGCCACGAGGAAGCACAGAAGTTGCTCGATGGTTTGAAGAAGAGCAATCCGCGCCTGGTCGAGGACCTCGTTCCCAAGCTGCTGCCTCTGGCCGTGGTCGTGAAAGTGTTGCAGAACCTGTTGGCCGAGCAGATCCCGGTACGCGATGTCCGCACTGTGCTCGAGGTGCTCGCCGAGCACGCCGGCCGCATACAGGACCCGGGCGTGTTGACCGGCTTCGTGCGTGCCGCCCTCGGTCGACTCATCGTCCAGCAGATCAACGGACTGTCTGGCGAGTTGCCGGTGATCACGCTCGACATGTCGTTGGAACGGATATTGCAACAATCACTGGAAACAATGAGCAGCAGTGCCATGGCCCTGGAACCGAATCTCGCCAACCGCTTTCTGACCGCGCTCCGCCAGGTCCACGAACAGCGTGAGTTGGCCAACGAACCCAGCGTGCTGCTGGTGGCCGATAACCTGCGGGACTTCCTGGCCCGCTTTGCACGCCCGTCGATCAAGGGATTGCATGTGCTCGGTTTCAACGAAATACCGAGCGATACCCAGATACGTATCGTGGCGGCTGTCGGCGATGCCGCACTGCCGGCGTGACGGCGCCAGACGTGTCGAAACATTGACGCCAACAAACAGAGCACTCGTCCGCACATGACGGAATCCCGCACAAGAGGATCGCGCTTATGAAGGTCAAGCGATATTTCGCTTCGAACATGCGTTCGGCGCTCGACATGATCAAGGAGGAGCAGGGGCCAGACGTGCTCATCCTCTCCAACCGCAAGGTCGACGGTGGGGTCGAGCTGATCACCGCCGACGAGCTCAGCGAGCAGGAAGCTAACGAACTCGCTGCGCGCGGCGAGAGCCGGCGCCGGTCGGATGTTGCCGCTGTTGCGGAGAAGACTGAGGTTCCCGCGGCAAGTCCTGCCGCGAAGGCGCCGCGCCCGGCCTGGTTTCCGGACGGCGGCGACAGCCGTGACCTGCTCTGGACCGACGCCGGTACGGTCGCGCAGATGCGCGAAGAATTGCAGAGCCTGAAGGGACTGCTGGAAAACCAGCTCTGCGGGCTCGCATGGTCGGAGTTCGGTAGCCGCCACCCCCTGCGGGCCCGGCTCATGCGCGTACTCGCGCAGGTCGGGATCTCGGCGACGCTCGCACGCGAGCAGGTCGCCGAGGTCCCGGACGAGATCGACAATAGGGCACGCAGGCACCGGGTACAGGCGCTGCAGGTGCTGCGATTGAACGTGATGAACGACCCGATACTGCGTCATGGCGGCCGCGTGGCGCTGCTCGGTGCAACGGGGGTCGGCAAGACCACGCTGGTCAGCAAGCTGGCGGCGCGCCAGGCCCTGGCCCACGGTGCGGACAGTGTGGCCGTCATATCGATGGACGATCGCCGCCTGGGCGCAGGGCAGCAGATCAAAGCCTTCGGACGTCTCATCGGCAGCGCTGTCTACACTTTGCGCAACGCCACCGAGCTGAGCGAGGTGCTCGAAGAGAACGCCGCCCGCGCGCTGGTCCTCATCGACACCCCGGGGCATGCGCCGGGCCACCCGGCTTGCCACGAATTCGCCGCCATGCTCGAGCGCCTCGGCGGCGGCATCCAGATGTTCAACGTGCTCTCGGCGACGACCGACTATCTGTCCGCGCTGCGGGCTCTGCGCGCCGCCGCCGACCTCCCGCTCGATGCCTGCATTCTGACCAAGCTGGACGAGGCCGCGACGCTCGGACCGTCGTTGTCGGCCATCATCGAGACCGGCTTGCCGCTGGCCTATACCAGCGCCGGCCAGCAGGTGCCGGACGATCTGGACCAGGCCGATGCGCGTGCGCTGATCGAACGCGCCGTAGCTCTGGCCAAGGCCGCGCCCACCCCGGGCGATCGAACGCGGCTCGAACAGGCGTTCAGCGCGTGAGCGCGCCTGTCGCGCAGCACGGTGCCAGCCGCCACACCCGCGTCATCGCGGTCACGGGCGGCAAAGGCGGCGTCGGTAAGACCACGGTATCGATCAATCTGGCGGCCGCCCTGGCCGCGACCGGCCGCGCGGTGGTTCTGCTCGATGCGGATCTCGGCCTGGCCAACGTCGATGTACTGCTCGGTATCACTCCAAGGCATACGCTCAGCGAAGTCATGGACGGCCACTGTACACTCAGCGAAGCCATGGTCGATGGGCCGTGCGGCATGCGCATCGTGCCCGGTGCGTCCGGCATTCAGCGCCTGGCCGAACTCGGCCCGCACGAACGCGCGGGATTGATCGATGCGTTCGGGCACATCGAGCGTCAACTCGATGTCATGGTGGTCGACACCGCGGCTGGCATCAGTGCCAATACGCTCGACTTCTGCAGCGCTTCGCACGAGGTGCTGGTCGTGGTCTGCGACGACCCGGCTTCGCTGACCGATGCCTACGCAACCATCAAGGTCTTGAATCAGAGCACACGACAGCATCGCTTTCGTGTGCTCGTCAACATGTCGCAGTCGGAGGCGGACGCGCAGCGGCTCTACGCGCGCCTGCTGGCCGTCTGCGATCGTTATCTCGATATCACGCTCGATTTTGCGGGACACATTCCATTCGATCCTCGAGTTCCGGCCGCGCTGAAACGTCGACACTGCCTGGTCGAACGCTGCCCTGGCAGCGTCGCCGCCCTGGCATTCAAGAAACTCGCACAAGTCACCGCTAACTGGCCTGCACCCCGCAGTGCCAGCGGCCGCGTCGAGTTCTTCGTCGAGCGTATGGCGCGCGTGGAGTCGCTGGAGAGGGTAGCTCAGGTATGAAAAACATAGCGGCTTATAAGAAAACGGCGGCGACCGAGATCAGCCAGCGCGATCAGAACCAGTTGGTCGACGAATATGCGCCCTTGGTCAAACGCATCGCCTACCATCTGATGTCGCGCTTGCCGCCATCAGTACAGGTCGATGACCTGATCCAGTCCGGCATGATCGGGCTGCTCGAGGCGGCACGAAACTACGATCCCTCGCAAGGAGCGAGTTTCGAGACCTATGCCGGCATCCGCATCCGCGGTTCGATGCTCGACGAGATCCGCAAAGGCGACTGGGCGCCGCGTTCCTTGCATCGCAAGGTGCGCGCGATCTCCAAAGCGGTTGCCGATATCGAAGCCCGCTACGCGCGTGACGCCCGTGATGTGGAGGTCGCCAAGGAAGTCGGCATGTCGCTCGACGAGTATTACGGCACGCTACAGGACGCGAGCGGCTATCGTGTGTTCAGCTTCGAAGATCTGCCTGCGGGCGAGGAGGGCATGAGCGAATCGCTCAGCGACAAGATTCCCGAACCCGCGGCGCAAGTCGAGAACGACTTGTTCAAGGCGGCACTGGCCGAGGCAATCGCCGGATTGCCAGAACGCGAACGGCTGGTCATGTCCCTCTATTACAAGGAAGAGTTGAATCTGCGTGAGACGGGCGAGGTGCTCGGCGTCAGCGAGTCACGCGTCTGTCAGATCCATTCCCAGGCACTGATCAGGCTCAAATCCAGGATGGCTGAGTGGACTGAACGGGACTGACCCGCAGCCCTGCCGTGCTTGCCGGCAACCGGAGGCTATCGTGGACAAGACTATGCGGATACTGGTAGTCGATGATTTTGCGACCATGCGGAGAATCATCAAGAACTTGCTGCGCGACCTCGGCTTCACCAACCTGGAGGAAGCCGATGATGGTTCGACAGCGCTACCTCTGTTGAAAAACGGCAGCTTCGATTTCCTGATCACGGATTGGAGCATGCCGGTGATGGAAGGCATCGATCTGCTGCGCGAAATCCGCCGCGATCCCAAGCTCGCGGCACTCCCCGTGCTGATGGTCATATGCGAAGTGCAACGAGAGCAAATCGTGATGGCCGCCGAGGCCGGGGTCAACGGCTACATCGTCAAGCCCTTCACGGCCCAGACCCTGGGGCAGAAGATCCACAGGATCTTCGCCAAGCTGCACGCAATCGCGTGAAGCGGAACCCGTGAAACAAGGCCATGCGACCAATGTCTCCGGCGACAGTTCGATTTTCGCGCGCAGCGCGCTTGTGCTGGTATCGCGGCGACGCCGTGTTGCGCGGACCGCAGGAAAACAGTCCTGCCCGGGCAGCGGTGCGGCGCTAGTGGCAGCTCTACCGGATGTCTGCCGATGAGCCGATTCGATGCTTTGAGCCTGACCGGCATAGTCGTCGCGATCGGCGCGGTGGTACTCGGCCAGCACCTCGAGGGAGGGACCATAGCCAGTCTGGTCAACGGGCCGGCCATACTCATCGTGCTGGGCGGCAGTCTCGGCGCGACGATGCTGCAATCACCGTTGCCGGTGTTCGTGCGCGCCATGCGCATGATGATCTGGGTGTTGTGTCCACCGCAGGCAGCACCGTCGACCACATTGCGGGAGGTCCTCCAGTGGGCGCAGATCGTGCGGCGCGAAGGTCTGCTCGGCCTGGAGAGTCTGGTGGCACGCGAGCCGGACGGCTATGCGCGCAAGGCGCTGCAACTCCTCATCGACGGCAACGAACCAGCGGTGATCCGTGAGACTTTGGAACTCGACTGCCTGGCCCGCGAGCGCCGCGATCTCGGCGCTGCCCGTGTCATCGATGGCATCGGTGGTTACGCACCTACGCTCGGCATACTCGGTGCCGTCATCGGACTCATTCAAGTCATGAACAACCTCGCCGATCCGGCGCGCCTCGGCGAAGGCATAGCCGTCGCCTTCGTCGCCACCGTCTACGGTGTCGGTCTCGCCAACCTCGTGTTTCTGCCCGCGGCAAACAAGATCAAGGCCCTGGTACGTGAGCGTTCGCGCGTCGAAGAGATGCTTGCCGTCGGCGTAATTGCCATCGCTCGGGGCGATAATCTCCATATCGTCGAGGCGCGCTTGCAGGGCCTCGCTGCATGAATGCGCACCGCTACTTCCGCACCGAGCTCCTGGATGATGCGGCGGCCGGCGATGCGCACAGCGATCGCTGGGTCGTGTCCTATGCCGATTTCATCACGCTCATGTTCGCTTTTTTCGTCGTCATGTACTCGATCTCCTCAGTCAATGACGGCAAGTTCCGCGTGCTCTCGGCCTCTCTGGTCGATGTGTTCAGCGACCCGCGGGTCAATGCCGCTCTGAATGCACGGCTGCGCGCGGCGGCCCCGGAAGCGAGCCAGTCAGGTGTCGGCGATGTCGTCGACCCTCTGGCGCTGGACCCGCTGTCGTTGCGTTCTGAAGAGCTCGCCGCCGTCCTTGCCACGCGCTTGGCGGAGCCCATCGCCGACGGCACGCTACGGGTGCGTGAAAGCAGGGACTGGACGGAGGTCGAACTCGGGAGTGCCGGCGCCTTCGATGGGCCTTCGCAGCATCTCGCTGCTGACGCTGCAGCGCTGATCGACACACTGGGAGGGTTGGTCCAAGCGATGGATGTTGCGGTGCGCGTCGAAGGTTTCTCCGATCGCGTTGCGGCCGCCGCCGGTGGCGAAGCGAGCAGTCTGGAACGTTCCGCGGCGCAGGCTGCGGCCGTCGCTGCACGTCTGGTCGCGGCCGGGGTCGATGGTCAACGGATATCCGCGACCGGTTTTGGCGAACTGCATGCGCCGGCCAGCGCTGCGAGTGCCGCCGGGCCGGCTGCCAATCAGCGCGTCGTGGTCGCCATAGCGCGCCACGATCGCGTGCCCGATGCAGCGGTCAGCCTCGCTGCGCGACAACAGCGCGACGAACTCCCGCAGCAGACCCTGCAGCGCGTGACCAAGCTGCCGGGGACGGAAACGATCCGATTCTGAAGCCAGCGTCCCTATTGATGCGTCCGGCGGGGGCGTTGCGAACCAGCACGGGCGCCCTGACGACTTTCTCACGCCTGTCTTCAAGCAAGGATTGGCGCGGACCGTGCATAGAACTTTCGCAGAGACTTATCGCGACCGAATCTTGACGCATGTGAAGCGCCCGGAGGGCCAGCAACCTGTCGGACTCAGGGCATCGCCGCGAGGCGAGTGGAAGAACGAGGCAAAACGAGCGGCCATTCGAGGCGAATAGTGGGGCTATTTAAATGGACATCAAGCCCGTTGCGCCAACCGCGCCGCCGAGCCCCGTGCGCCGTATCGACCCGCACGAGCGTCCGCCGCGAGAGCGGCGGGAGGGCGAGGAGGAGCCAGCAGAGCATCAGCACCCCGACCGCGACGACGCCGACCACAGCATAGATACCTACGCATGAATCCAATACCTGAAATCTGGCTGTCGCTGGTTGCCGCAACGGCCTGCATTGCCGCCATCGCCGCGATTGCCTGTTGGCGCCTTGCCCGCCGCTGCCACCTGCTTGTGGTTCGCGTCGACGAGCAGACCCGGCGCCAGGCCGCACTGGAAAAAGACCTCGGTGCCATCCTGTCCTGCTCCCGCCGCCTCGGCGAATGCCTGCGCAGCAGCGAACAGGCCCGTGAAACCCTGCAGCGCCAGATCGACAAACTCCGTCAACTGCAGGATGGCGACGAGCACCTCCCGGTCAATCACGCCATGCAACTCCTCAACACCGGCGTCGACGTCGCCGAGGTCGTCCGCATCTGCGAACTCAGCGCCGGCGAAGCAGATCTCCTGCAGAGCCTCGCCCGTCATCGCGCCGTGGCGTGAGGCCGCGACCTCGGCGGCACAGAAAAATCGCAGCAACTTGACACCGGTACACCGCGCCCCAAATCCATTCGCTGGCAAGATCCGCTACAATTCGCCCCCGCGCCAAAGGCAGTCCCGCCCCGGCGGGTTCGGCACTGAGTCGGGTTGGCGTAGAGTGAGCGAGGATAGACGCGACAGAATTGGAGAGGTGGCCGAGTGGCTGAAGGCGCACTCCTGGAAAGTGTGTATACGGTAACCCCGTATC
>JBBDTC010000324.1:0-16334 GCA_040904625.1 Gammaproteobacteria bacterium | reverse complement strand
CCGCAGCTCGATGGGCTGCGCCTTGATTCGCGCGAGCTCTCGGGCGTCGATCACTTGCTCGCGCGCAAGTACGTCCAGGACCACATCCCGGCGCCAGCGCGCCGCCTCTGGATGACGACGGGGATCATAGATCGACGGCCCTTTGATCATGCCGATGAGCACTGCCGTGTGGTTCATGTCGAGTTCTGCCAGAGGGCGTCCGAAATAAAACTGCGCGGCGAGTTCGAAACCATGAATGGCACGATTACCGTCCTGGCCCAGAAACACTTCGTTGACGTAGGTTTCGAGAATGTCACGCTTGCCGAAACGTAGCTCCAACGAGACCGCCATCATCAATTCGATGAGTTTCCGCCTCAGCGTGCGTTCACTCGAAAGATAGAAATTCTTGACCAACTGCTGGGTCAAGGTGCTGCCGCCCTGGGCCCAGCGCATGGCGAGGAGATTAGCCCACATCGCTCGCGCCAGACCGAAGAAATCGACTCCATGATGGGCGAAGAAGCGCTGGTCCTCGACCGCGACGAGCGCATTGACGAAGGGGCTCGGCAGCTCATCGTAGGCCAGCAGCCGTCGGTCTTCGAAGCGCGTCGGGTTGATGCTCCCGATCTCGACCGGCTCGAGTCGCAGCAGATCGATAGGGGTCGCGCTGGCGCCGTCAGCGAGCGTGGCTATGCGACCCGAGTCGAAGTGCACATGAATGCGGCGAGACACTTCAGGCATATCCCAGAAGTCGAATCCTCTGGCGTACAGTTCGACGGCACCTCGCTTGGCGGAGAATTGACCTCGCGCACGCGGCGTCGCCACTTGCTCATAACCGAGATAGCGCAGTTCGCGAAGCAATCTCTCCTGCGAAACCGTCGCACCCGAATAGAGCTCGAGCGGCCGCGCATAGACACGCGCGGGCAGCGACCACTGCCGATCGCGAAACGTTTCGGCCACCTCGCGATCGAGCCACAACCAGTAGCCGACGAAACCGACCACCAGCCATAGCAGCAGGTGGCGCAGATAGAACCAGAGGATACGAATTCGTCCCCCCGTGCGCCGGTTCAGACGGCGCCGTTGTCGTGGGCGCCGAGGTTGCTTGGGTCGGTCAGACTTGGTAGCGGGCATGGAGCTGATGCGAGGTCATGGCGAGGTGGCAGCAATGCTTCCGGGCCTGGCCTGAATACGTGTTCGTAAATGTCGATCAAGCTTGCTGAGCAAGTAGGTACGAGCGCCGCGACCGTGGCGCCCGAGCCGACAGGGATGTATTGACGGCGTGTTGCGGTGCACATACCCGCTTGCGACCCGCCTCCATCACCTGGAGTACATCGACGAGCACGCATTTTAACGGCCTGTCGAGGCCGAGAAACCGGCCGTCAGAAGCAAAAAAGCCCTTCCCAACGGAAGGGCTTTGAAAAAGCGCCCCGGAATCCCGGGCCGCACAGGGCGGCACCGGGCCCATCCTTTGCGACGTCGCGGAATCTACGATCGGCCAGTCTTGTGCTTGTGATCGTAGTCCCGCTCCCACGTCCGTGCGAATTTGTCGATTGCTCGTTTCATCGCAGCGCGCTTGGTCAGTTCGGCCTTCCTGAGCCGAACCGCCTCTTTGCGAGCGGCGAGCTTGGCACGCACCTCTGCCTTGGCAATCTGCAGGGGGTCGCGCTCGTCAGCTTGGCGCTCGCGCGCCGTTACTTTTTTCGAGCAGTCTTTTTCTTGGTCGCCTTTTTTTTGCTTGTTTTCTTCTTGGCGGCTTTTTTCTTGGCCACTTTCTTTTTCGCTACTTTTTTCTTAGCAGCTTTTTTTTTGGCGGCCTTTTTCTTGGTGGCTTTTTTCTTGGCGGCTTTTTTCTTGGTGACTTTTTTCTTCGTCGCCTTTTTCTTGGCGGCCTTTTTCTTCGTTGCTTTCTTCTTAGCCGTCTTCTTGGCTACTCTTTTTGCGACTTTTTTCTTCGTCGCTTTCTTGGCTACGCGCTTCTTCGCGGTCTTCTTTTTGGCAACCGCAGTTTTCTTTTTCGCTGCCTTCTTCTTTGCCTTCGCCATATTTAGGCCCCCCTTCTATGGTTACTAGAGGTTAATTTCACAACACCACAGTGGCCTATATACATCACAAAAAACAGATCTGCAATGAAATCGCAAAATTTAAGGCACGACTTCGCGCGACTTTTCGCGCGCCGGTTCATGCATGGATGCAACATGTCGGTGTGTTGAGCGGAGACAATCGTTGCACCAACGTTTATTTTTTTATCGCCGCAAAGATTGCTTCGCGAATCTGATCGACCGGACCGACTCCATCAATTCGGACATAGTCCATTGCATCATCGTTTGCGGCACGATTCGAATAAAAGTCGATCAGAGGCTTGGTCTGTTCGTGATAAACAGCTAGCCGCTTGCGTACAGTTTCTTCCTTGTCATCGTCGCGCACGACCAGAGGTTCACCGGTAGCATCGTCGCGATCGGGTACACGCGGCGGGTTGAATTCAATGTGGTAGGTGCGCCCGGAAGCAGGATGGACGCGGCGGCCAGCCATGCGCCGTACGATTTCCTCATCGTCGACTGCGATCTCGATCACGGTATCGATCTCGACGCCGCCGGCGGCCAGCCCCTCGGCCTGGGCAATCGTGCGCGGAAATCCATCGAACAGGAATCCTTTGGCACAATCCGGCTGAGCCACTCGATCCCGCACCAGACCGAGGATGATGTCGTCAGACACCAGGCCGCCGGCATCCATCACCGCCTTCGCTTTCAATCCAAGCTCGCTGCCATCCTTGACTGCAGCGCGCAGCATGTCTCCCGTCGAAATTTTCGGTATGCCGAAATGCGCGCACACGAAATCGCCTTGTGTGCCCTTGCCGGCACCAGGGCCGCCCAGCAGGATGATTCTCATAAATTCCTCCGTTAGGTTGAGCTTGCTCGAATCGGGGTGATGTCTGACCGATTACGCCGGGGACAGTCTCCTGACATGCCGTCGCCAGCCCCGCGGCGAGCCGTGATTGCAACTGCCAGACGCGGCGATGCCAAACCGTCGTTCCGGTAGTCTTTGAAAGAGGCGGGTGTGTCGATCATACAATCAGATGCACACAACCGGATTCCGCACGACCTCATGAAATTGGATTTTGATACCGAAACGCCTCATAACAGCGTCACCGCCTACGCCGACGGCTGGGTGCGAATCGGCGACCAACGCATCGAGCAAGCCTGTGTTATTACCGCTCGCGGCATCTATACAGATTTACTACCGCCGGCGATAACTGCTCTCTCCGGAGCGCATATCGAACGGCTCGCGGAACTCGATGCGGACATCGTCCTCCTCGGTACGGGCGCGCATCAGCGATTCATCGATTATGCGCACGTACAGTGGCTCGCGGAGCGGGGTATCGGACTCGAGATGATGGACACCGGAGCGGCCTGCCGATCCTACAACGTACTGGTCGCCGAGGGCCGCGCCGTAGCGGCTGCTTTATACATGATTTGAAGCCGGGTTTCATGTTCTCGGAGGCAGGCTCCGGGAGCAGTCGAGCGGCGGCAAGCGTTACAGGTCGGCAAACAGCTGCTCGACCGAGAAACCCTCACGCTCGAGAATCTTGCGCAGGCGTTTCAGTGCCTCTATTTGAATCTGGCGAACGCGCTCCCGCGTCACACCGATTTCATTACCTACCTCTTCGAGTGTCGAGATTTCGCGCCCCTGCAAACCGAAACGCCGTTCGACCACGGCCCGCTGCTTGTCATTGAGCTGGGTCAGCCACACGGCGACATGTCGCTGCACATCCTGGTCTTGCAGGATGATTGCCGGATCGGTGTTCTGCTCGTCGGCAATGGTGTCGAGCACGGAGCGGTCGGAATCGCGCTCCGCGGGCATGTCGACCGACGTGGTGCGCTCGTTCAGGCCGAGCATACGTTTGACGTCATCGAGGGGGCGATCGAGCATATTGGCGACGTCTTCCGGACTCGGCTCGCGATCGATTTTCTGCGCCAGCTCGCGCGCGGCGCGCAGATAGACGTTGATCTCCTTGATGACATGGATCGGCAGGCGAATGGTTCTCGTCTGATTCATCAAGGCGCGCTCGATGGTCTGGCGTATCCACCAGGTGGCGTAAGTGGAAAATCGAAATCCGCGTTCCGGATCAAATTTTTCCACGGCCCTGATGAGACCGAGATTCCCCTCCTCGATCAAATCCAGCAGCGCCAGGCCGCGATTCATGTAGCGCCGCGCTATTTTGACCACCAGCCGCAGGTTGCTCTCGATCATGCGCTTGCGCGCTGCATCGTCGCCCTGCAGAGCGCGCCGCGCGAGTTCGACTTCTTCGGTCGCGGTCAGTAACGGCCAGAATCCGATTTCGTTGAGATACAGACGGGTCGCGTCGACGTCGCCGTGCGGGACCTCGCCGGGTTGAAACTGCGGTAGTTCCTCCACTGCGTCGGTATCGGTGCCGCCTTCCTCGTCAACTTCGAGTTCGACGGCAGGCGGTTCCCCGTCGAGCGCGAACTCGTCGTCAGTAGCGGCCTCCGGATCCGGGCCGGCTACCTCATCGGCAGGGTCGCCGCCCGGTTTCGTCGCTCGAGTGGAGGGCTCTGAGTCGAGGTCCCGGGTGCGCCCCGGGGCCTTGCCGCGCGGATCGGACATGGCCTTACACGTATTATCGCTTCGGTAGGTACTGGTAAGGATCCACGGATTTCCCGTTGCGGCGGATCTCGAAATGCAGCATGGTCTCGCGCGCTTCGGTGTTGCCCATCCTCGCAATCACCTGCCCGCTTTTCACCGACTGACCTTCTTCGACCAAGCGCGCTTCATTGTGGGCATAAGCACTCAGGTAAGTTTCGTCGTGCTTGATGATAATAAGCTCCCCGTAGCCACGCAGTCCACTTCCACTGTAAACGACCTTGCCGGCTGCAGCCGCCTTCACGTCCTGACCCTTTTCGCCGCGGATCTCGATGCCGCGCGTGCCTGCTACACCGCGCGCGTGAGTGGCCGCGCCCTCAGCCGGCCAAACCCACCCCGACATCCCGCGCGAGGGTGGCGACGATTGCGCCGGCGAGGCGGGTGCAGCGCCCGCGCGCGGTCGCGCCCGCGTCGTGGCGGCGCTCGACGCCGCGCGCTTGGGCGACGGCGGCGACACGCTGGGCGACACCGTAGGTGCCCGCGTCGCGCCTGGCTGTGGCGCCGTCAGGCGCAGGCGCTGACCGACCAGAATCAAATCCGGGTTCGACAGCCGATTCCAGCGCACCAGATCGCGGGAATCGATGCCGTAGCGCCAGGCGATCGCATGCACGGTATCACCGCGCGCCACGACATGCTCAGCAGGCCTGGCCGTCGTGCCCCGCCCCGCGGCCTGCTCGCTTGCGCCCGCCGCCGGCCGCGTCTGGCCGATGGTTGGCGATTTCTGCACGATCGGCGCCTGCCGGTGGGATTGGCACCCGCTCAACGAGCAGGCTCCCACAATGATGACGATCAACCACGCACTGGCGTACAGCAAGCTGGTGCTCCGGCCTGGTGGAGTAGCGACCAATGCCATGCGGGAATCCGGTCAGCGGACGCCGTCGAGCAGCGGCACGAAGCTCACGCGTTCGAGGATCTCTTCGTCATATCCGGCTGCGGAGCGGGTCACCAAACGCAACTCCTGGCTGCCCGCCCGGCCCACGGGGATGACCATACGACCACCGATTGCCAGTTGTTCGAGGAGCGGCTGCGGGACTCCCACCGGCGCAGCGGCAACAAGAATCGCGTCGTATGGTGCGTGTTCGCTCCAGCCGAGGAAGCCGTCGCCGTGGCGTACACGAACATTATTGATGCGCAGTTCATGCATGCGGGAGCGCAGCTTGTTGGCAAGCGCCGCGATACGCTCGATGCTGAACACGCGCCCTGCCAGCGCCGCGAGCACCGCGCTTTGGTAGCCACAACCGGCACCCACCTCGAGAACACGATCGAGTCGTCCGGTGGTGTACAGGGCTTCGCTCATCGCCGCGACGATGTAGGGCTGAGAGATCGTCTGGCCAAACCCGATCGGCAAGGCTGTGTTCTCGTAGGCCCGGCTCGCCAAGGCCTCGTCGACGAACAGATGTCGCGGTGTCGTTCGCATCACTTCCAGGACCTGCTCGCAGCGTATTCCCATGCCGCGGAGCTGCTCAACGAGCCGGTTACGGGCGCGTTGCGACGTCATGCCAATACCGCGGGGATCAGCCACAGGCTCGTTCGGACCGGGTGAATTCGCGCAACACGCTAACGACGGGCAATGGAGGAGTCAATCGCGGGCGCGCAGGAGGAAATCGAGCAGCGACTTCTGGGCATGCAGTCGATTCCCCGCCTCATCCCACACCACACTGCGCGGATGGTCGATGACTTCGGCCGTCACCTCTTCGCCGCGATGCGCCGGCAGGCAATGCATGAACAAGGCGTCTGTTGCCGCCTTGCGCATGAGCTCGCTGGTAACCTGATAAGTTCGAAAGGCGTCGCGGCGACGACTGGCCTCCTCTTCCTGCCCCATACTCGCCCAGACATCGGTCACCACCAGATCTGCTCCATCCACGGCGGCGACCGGATCGGCCATCCAGGATACCTGCGCCGCACCACGCGACGTCGACAATCCGGCGGGCTCGTAACCCGGCGGCGTCGCTATCCGGAGTTCGAAGCCCATCAGATCTGCAGCGTCGATGTACGAGTTGCACATATTGTTCCCATCGCCGACCCAGGCCACGCACCGCCCGCGGATTTCTCCGCGATGCTCGAAATAAGTCGTCAGATCGGCCAGCAGCTGACAGGGATGCAGGCTGTTGGTGAGGCCATTGATCACCGGCACGGTAGCGGCATTCGCGAAACGTCGCACGATGTCATGCTCGAACGTACGGATCATGATGGCGTCGGCCATCTCCGACAGCACACGAGCGGTATCCTCAGGCGGCTCTCCGCGCCCCAACTGTGACTCACGGGAGGAAAGGAAAATGGCGCTGCCGCCGCCTTCGGCCATGGCGACCTCAAAAGACACGCGCGTACGCGTCGACGATTTCTCGAAAATCATCGCCAGCGTGCGGCCTTCGAACAAGGCCGGCCGATAGCCACGCTTGCGCCAGGCTTTGAGGCGCAACGCCAACTCGATCAGCCGTATGACCTCGTCATGCTCGAGATCGGTCAGGGTCAGGAAGTGTCGTACAGGCATGGGCCACCGCCATCAGGCAGCATGTTCAATGAAACTCTCGATCAGTTCCGCGACCCGGTTGACGACCTGATCGGCCTCAGCGTCGCTCAATATCAGCGGCGGCAGCAAACGCACGACGCGATCTGCGGTGACGTTGATCAGCAGCCCGGCGGCAAGCGCTTCCTTGACCAGATCCGCGCACGGTCGATCGAGCACGATCCCGAGCATCAGTCCGTGGCCGCGGATGTCGGCCACGCCGGTGCGGCCACCGAGTCGCCTCCTCAAGCCCTCGAGCATGCGCGCACCGAGCGCCCCGGCACGAGCGACCAGATGGTCGCGCTCGATCACCTCGATGACCGCCAGCGCAGCGGCTGCAGCCAGGGGATTGCCGCCGAAAGTCGACCCGTGCGTTCCCGGCTGCAAGACCTCCGCGGCCGCGCCGCGCGCCAGACACGCGCCTATCGGCACGCCGTTGCCAAGGGCCTTGGCCAGCGTCACCACATCCGGCAGGCAGTGTTCGTGTTCGTACCCGAACCATTGCCCGGTGCGCCCCATGCCCGTCTGCACCGCATCGAACATCAGCAGTAGGCCGCGCTGGTCGCAGATCTTGCGCAGCGCTGACAGATAGCCGGCTTGCGGCACGACGATGCCGCCTTCACCCTGCACCGGCTCGACCAGTACGGCCACCACCTGGGCGTCCCCAGCAGCGGCTCCCACGGCATCGACATCGTCGAACGGCACACGCACGAAACCTTCCACCAGCGGTTCGAACCCGGCATGCACCTTGGGGTTGCCGGTGGCACTCAGCGTGGCCAGCGTCCGGCCATGAAAGCTGCCGTCCATGACGATCACGGCCGGCCGGGAAATATCGCGAGCGTGGCCGAATTTCCGCGCGATCTTGATTGCAGTTTCGTTCGCTTCGGCGCCGGAATTGCAGAAAAACACGCGTTCCAGGCCCGACAGCCGGACCAGCACTTCAGCCAGCAGTTCCTGTTTCTCGATGCGGTAAAGATTGGAAGTGTGCACCAGGCGCGCCGCCTGTTCGGCGACGGCGCGGGCGACATCCGGTTGCGCATGACCCAGCCCGCACACCGCGATGCCGCACAGGGCATCCAGATATTCGCGCCCGTCGACATCGTACAGGTAGGGGCCGCGGCCGTGCGTGAACACGACATCGAGACGACCATAATTCGACATCAACGCGGGACTCGGTCCTGCAGTCATTTCGGAACCTCTGCTCAAACGGATGACGTGGGGCACCGGTGCACCAGTCCGCACCGCCGGCCGGACGGCCGCGGGCTGCCCTGCTGCGGGCATCGGCGGCGTGACCGCCAATGCTACGATTCGGGCCGCGCATTCTCCGCAAGAGTCTCGTATTATGCAAGCCTCAGCTTTCGGAAAATTCAATAGAATCGGTGAGATAGCGTGAACCCGGTGGAACTAGGCCTGTTCGTCAGCCGGATGCAGGCCGTTTGCGGCGAAATGGGTGCGACGCTGCGACGCGCCGCTTTCTCGCCCAATATCAAAGACCGTCTCGATTTTTCCTGTGCGGTCTTCAGCGCGCGCGGTGAACTTGCCGCCCAAGCGGCCCACATACCCGTCCACCTCGGCAGCATGGCTTATGCGATGCGCGATATCGTGCGCGACGTCGAATGGCGCCCGGGCGACATGGTAGTCGTCAACGACCCGTATCTCGGCGGCACGCATCTGCCGGACGTCACCCTGATCGCGCCGGTCTTCGTCGCTGGCGAGCTCGCCGCCTTCTGCGCCAATCGCGCCCACCATGCCGACATCGGCAGCACCTCGCCAGGGTCGATGCCCCTGTCGCGAACGCTGGCGGAGGAAGGCCTCGTCATCGCGCCGCGGCACTATCTCCGTGAGGGGCAGCCGGACCCCGAAACGCGCACGCTGCTCGAGCGCGGTCTACGCAATCCGGCTGCGACGCTGGGTGATTTCGCCGCCCAGGTCAGCGCCAACCGGGTCGGACTCGAACGCCTCGGCGCGATGCTCGAACGCCTCGGCCGAGCGGCTTTCGACGCTGGGCTCACGGCTATCAACGATTACGCCCGGCGCCTCGCGCGACAAACTCTTGCCGCTCTGCCGGATGGCGATTACCACTTCTCGGACTATATGGACGGCGACGGTGTGGGTGCGGAACATGTCGAAATCGCCCTCGCGCTGACCCTCCGCGGTGAGCAGGCGCGGCTCGATTTCACGGGGACGGCGGACCAGGTCGGCGGCAATATCAATTGCCCCTTGGCCGTCACCGTGGCTGCCGTCTACTACGCCTTCCATGCCTTGATGCCGCCACATACGCCGCCCTGCGCAGGTTCACTCGGGGTCATCGATCTGGTCGTGCCGCGAGGCTGTCTGTTGCACGCGAAGGCGCCCGCGGCAGTGGCCGCGGGCAACGTCGAAACCAGTCAGCGCATCGTCGACGTTGTGCTCGGTGCGCTTGCTCAGGCGGTGCCCGATCGCGTGCCTGCGGCCAGCCAGGGCACGATGAACAACGTCGCCATGGGCGGGCCGAGCTGGGATTATTACGAGACGATAGGCGGCGGCACCGGCGGCCACGCGCGCGGCGCCGGCTGCGCGGCCGTTCATTCCCACATGACCAACACGTTGAATACGCCCGTCGAAGTGCTGGAGATGAACTATCCGTTGCGCATTCGCCGCTATGCGCTGCGGCGGCGATCAGGTGGCGCGGGACGGCACCCCGGCGGCGATGGCATCGTCCGTGAATACGAGTTCCTCGCGCCGGCCGAAGTCACCCTGCTCAGTGAACGCCGGCTTCTGGCACCGTGGGGGCTCGCTGGCGGCGGCGCCGGACTGGCCGGTCGAAATTGGATCAACGGCACGCCTCTCGCCGGCAAATGTGCCTTGAAGGTCAACCCCGGCGACGTGCTCACGGTCGAAACACCGGGCGGTGGTGCCTGGGGGAAAGCCTGAATCCCGCACTCCGAGTCCGTTTGAAATGTCGCCGAGAGCCCATACACTCCCCGGCATTGGCCCGAGACGGCCGCAAAACGCAACAGGAGTCCTTCGCCTATGGATATCAACGAACGCATCAAGCAGATTGTCGAAACCCACCGCATCGTCCTTTTCATGAAGGGGTCACCGCAGTTCCCGCAGTGCGGATTTTCCGCACGCACGGTCGAAGCACTGAAGGCTTGCGGCGCGTCGTTCCATCATGTCGATGTCCTGGCCGAGCCCGAAATCCGGCAATACCTGCCGCGCTATTCCGAATGGCCGACCTTTCCGCAGGTCTTCATCGACGGCGAACTCGTCGGCGGCTGTGACATCGTGCTCGGCATGTATCAGAGCGGCGATCTTCAGAAAATGACCGAGGGTGCGGCTGCCTGAACCACGGCAGTCACCGGTGCGGCGTGACGATCCTCAGGACTCAGGGTCGCGACGACTCCGTAGGCCACAGACAGTGGCCGTCACTGGCGAGGTCGAGACGTGCGAGCGTGGACGCGTGCGCCTCGAGGGCGGCGGCGTCCGGCACAACGACCTTGAAATCTCGCGCCAGCGGTTTGGCGCCCGCGATGTGGCGCTGCGGACGCGCGCTGCCGGATCGACTGCCACTATCGAGCGCCAGGATGACCTGCCCGCCGGTCATGGCCAGGTACACTTCGGCCAGCAGTTCGGCATCCAACAAGGCACCGTGCAATTCGCGATGCGCGTTGTCTATCTCATAACGGCGGCACAGCGCATCGAGGCTGTTGCGTTGGCCGGGGTGGAGCTGCCGCGCCAGGCTCAGCGTATCGAACACAGTGCAGTAATCTTCGGTCCTGCCCCAGGCCGGGCCGAGCAGAGCCAGCTCGGCATCGATGAATCCGACGTCGAACGGAGCGTTGTGAATGATGAGCTCGGCACCGCGAATGAACTCGACGAAGTCCCCCACCACGTCGGCGAATAGCGGGCGCTCACGCAGATCGTTCAAGGTCATCCCATGCACCTCGGCGGCGCCGGCGTCGATTTCTCGCTGGGGATTTACATACTGCTGATACTGCCGCGGCGTGATGCGCCGATTGACGATCTCCACGCATCCTATTTCGATGATTCGATGTCCCTGGGTCGCCTCCAGACCGGTCGTCTCCGTATCGAGCACGATTTGCCGCATCAGCCTGCCTTCCCTGCCGTAACCGGCCGGTTCTGGAGCTCGTCGATGGCCGTATTGGCGAGTTCGTCCGCCAGTTCGTTGCCTTCATCCCCAGTGTGGCCCCGCACCCAGCACCATTCGATGTCATGCGCCCCGGTCAGGCTGTCCAAGCGTTGCCACAGATCGACATTCTTCACCGGCCTGCCATCGGCCGTCCGCCACCGGCGACGTTTCCACGCCGGCAGCCATTCCGTCACGCCCTGCAAAAGGTATTTTGAATCAGTGACGAGGCGCACCCTGCTGCGCCGCTTGAGCGCGGCCAGTGCCTCGATGGCGGCAGTCAATTCCATCCGGTTGTTGGTCGTGTCGGGACACGCCCCGCGCAGGCAGCGCTGCGTTGCGCGATAGCGCAGCACAGCGCCCCAGCCGCCCGCGCCGGGATTGCCGCGGCACGCACCATCGGTATGGATCACCACCATGTCAGCATCGTCAGTCATGAGCGTTTGTGCCTTTGTCGGCCTTGAGGCAACCGCTGCCGCGCGTAGAGGGCTCGACCATGCCGCCGGCGAGAACCCGCCGGCGCTGACGCCAACTCACCCGTAAGGGTGTGATGCCCTCGACGCGCTTCTTGCCGACTACCAGATACAGGTTACCCAACGCCGGGCAGCAGAATGCGCCAAGACGCTCCAGGAACGCCGTCGCCCTGTTGAAGAGTTCGCTGCGGCTTGGCGGGCGGAATCCGGCGCGCGCGACCTGCACGATATCGAAACCCAACAGCTGAAGCCAATCCTTGACTCGACTGAGCGAGATGAAACGGCCACTCCACGGAGCCCGCCCCTGCCAGCGTAGAAACAGCGAACACAAGCCGTACCAGCTCCACGGGTTGAAACACAAAACGACGATGTGTCCTTCACCGATGAGAACCCGCTCGACCTCGCGCAGGACCCGGCGCGGATCGTCGGCAAATTCGAGTACGTGCGGCAAGACCAGAACGTCGATGGTATTTGCGGCGAGAGGCAAGGCCTCTTCCGCACACCGCAACTGGATGCCCTCGCCGACGCCCTCGGCGAGATCGACCCTCACCCGGTGCGAGATCCGACTGGACGCGAGCAGTTCTTCATTGTGGTGGCAGCCGAGCTGCACGATATGGTAGCCGAACAGGTCGGGCAGCGCGCCAGCCAGGAGGTGCTGCTCCAGCGCGGCCGCGAGCTGCCCTGGCGGACGCCTGAACCACGCCGCCAGAACGTCGGCGACGACCGCGTCACCCGGTGCGGCCGCAGTTCGCAAATTCATGACTCGGGCAACCAGGGGGGTCAATCGGCAACAACATGGCAGCGGAGCTTGTCACGCGACCGCGCCGGGTGCAACGGCAGCACGCCTCGCGCCGGGCTTGCCGCGCGCACGCCAGCCTCTTAGTATCCCGGCCCATGTTGGGGGATCACCGCTTCCGAGCACGGCTCGGCACCTACGTCATGGCCGCATGCCTGTCGGCCTGCGCCACCACACCAAAAGACCAGCCAGCGGCGCCGCAGACCGCGGCCACCGAACGATCCGAACCTGTACCACGCCCGCAACGCCTGCTGCGCCCTGTCGTCGCCCCTGTCGAGGACGTCGTACCCGCCGATACCAACGTGGTACCCGATCTCTGGCGGGTCATCGGCGCTGAATTGCGGCAGCGCCCGCAACGACACTATCCGATCGGAGACGCTGGCGAGCATTTTGGCAACAGCTCGCGCTATCTGAAGAATGCCGCGGCCAATGCCCGCCCGTTCCTGTTCCACATCCACGAAGAAATCTCCCGGCGCCGCCTGCCTGTCGAGATCCTGCTGCTGCCCATGGTCGAGAGCGCCTACAACCCGGCTGCGACCTCGCCCGGCGGGGCAGCCGGTATCTGGCAGCTCATCCCGGCGACGGCGCAACGCTTCGACCTGCATCTGTCACGCTGGTACGATGGCCGTCGCGACGTGCTCGCAAGCACCCGCGCAGCGCTCGATTACCTGGAGTTCCTCAGCGCGCGATTCGACGCTGACCTGCCATTGATGCTGGCCGCGTACAACGCCGGCGAGCGCACCGTCGAAATGGCCATCGAACGCAATCGCCAGCGCGGTCGCCGCACCGACTTCTGGTCGCTCGATCTGCCGCGTACCACCCGCGCCTATGTCCCCAAAATCCTGGCCCTCGCAGAAATCGTCTCCGATCCGGCGGCCCACGGCGTGAAACTCTCTCCTCTACCCGCCACCCGCCATTTCGAGACCGTCGATGTCGGCACCGAACTCGACCTCAATCGCGTGATTGATTGGAGCGGTATGGTCGGCGCTGAATTCGAGCAGCTCAATGCCGCCTTTCGCAGGCGCTTCACGGTGACCGGCGCACCGACGACGGTACTCGTCCCACACGGCCGCGCCGCGGCCGTGGAAACCAAGCTCGCGACCCTACCCGCCTCCGCGCGCCGGGCCACGCCTCCACCAGCCGCCGCACAGGGCCCGTTCCATGTCGTCGTCAGCGGCGACAATCTGTGGGATATCGCGCGTCGCTACGGCATCAGCGTCAGCGCTCTCGCCACCGCCAACGGGCTAGACCAGAAAGCGCCGTTGCGCCTCGGGCGGCGTCTGCGATTGCCGGGCGTGGAGCAACCCGCCCTCGCCGCCGCACCAACGACCCCGCCGGCCCGCTACGAAGTTCGTCGCGGCGATTCATTGTGGACCATCGCGCGGCGCTTCAAGATTTCCATCGCCGATCTGAAGCGCTGGAATGGACTCTCCGACCGGCTCACTCTGCAGCCCGGACAACGCCTGCTCGTCAGCGAACCCGATCCCGCCATGCTGATCGCACGGGACAGCTGAGCGCGACTACGCACCGCGCGTTCATCGAAGAGCTGAAAGAGGATGGACAACCCGGACACCAGCATCGTCGATCGCAGTCTGCGCCTGCTGCTGCGCGAACTCATGCGCATCCTGTTTCGCGTCCGTATCGAAGGCCTCGCCAACTACCATCTGGCTGCTCCCGGGTCGCTCATTGTCGCCAATCACGTGTCGCTCCTCGATGGCGTGATGCTGTACCTGTTCCTGCCCGAACCGCCGGCATTCGCCATCCATCCGGATACCGGCCGACGCTGGTATGTCAGGCCGCTCCTGCGCTTCGTCACCTGGCGCGAGATGGACGCCCTGAATCCGATCGCGCTCAAATCCATCGTCAAGTTGCTGCGCAGCAACCGTCATACAGTGGTGTTTCCCGAGGGGCGCATCACCAGCACTGGCGCACCGATGAAGGTATACGACGGCGCCGGTTTGATCGCCGACAAGGCCGGGGCGGCGCTGTTGCCGATCGCGATCGACGGTCTGCAATACTCGCGCTGGTCCCGGCTGCAGGGTCTCTATCGGCTGCGTTATTTCCCGCGCGTCACGCTGCGAATTCTGCCGCCGCGCCCGTTCGAACTCGACGCGCCCAGCCAGGGCGGCGAACGGCGCGCCGCTGCCACCGCGCGCCTGGCCGCGATCATGCGCGAAGTAGCCTATGCCAACGCCTTCGAACCCGCGACCCTGTTTTCAGCGCTCGCACGCGCGGCCAGCGTTCATGGACGCAAACATCTCGTGCTCGAGGACGCGGGCGGCGCCCGCCTCGATTTCGGCCAACTGCTGACACGTTGCTTCGTGCTGGGGTCGCGGATCGCGCACTTGAGCCCGCCGCGCGCACGCGTCGGCGTCATGCTGCCGAGTACCGCGGCCGCCGTCGTCACGCTGTTCGCCTGTCTGGCCCGCGGCCGGGTCGCCGCCATGCTGAATTTCACGGCAGGCTCGCGCGGCCTGCTTACAGCTATCGAAACAGCAGGTATCCGCACGGTATTGACCTCCCGCACGTTCATCGAGACTGCCGGGTTGCAGACCGAGGTCACTGCCCTGGAAGCCGCCACCGAGGTGATTTATCTCGAGGATTTGCGTGATCAGATTGGCCCTGTGCATAAGCTGACTGGCGCGCTGTGCGCGCTGCTGCCCAGACTTGCACATCGCCTGCTTGCACGCCGTTGCCAGGCCGACGACCCGGCCGTGATTCTGTTCACCTCCGGCTCCGAGGGCATTCCGAAAGGCGTCGTGCTATCGCATACGAACCTGCTTGCCAACTATGCGCAGATCCATATGCTGATCGACCTCACGCATCGCGATCGCGTTCTCAATGTGCTGCCCGTCTTTCATGCCTTCGGCCTGCTCGGCGGTGTGCTGTTACCCATACTCAAGGGCGCAGCGAGCTTTCAGTATCCGAGCCCGCTGCATTACCGCATCATTCCGGAGCTCTGCTACGAAAAGGATGTGACCTGCCTGTTCGGCACGACTACATTCCTGCGCGGCTATGGACGCAGCGCACACCCCTATGATCTACATCGCATGCGATTCGTCATCGCGGGCGCGGAAAGACTGACCGACGACGTTCGTCAGTTGTGGCACGAAAAATTCGGTATTCGCATATTCGAAGGTTACGGTGCGACCGAAGCGAGCCCGGTAATCGCGGTCAATCATCCGCTCGCTCACGCACCCGGCACGGTGGGGCAGCTGCTTGCGCACATCGACCATTACTTGGCTCCCGTCAGCGGGATCGCCGATGGCGGTGAGCTCGTCGTTCACGGCCCCAATGTGATGCTCGGCTACCTCTTCCACGGCAGCGACGGCGCCATTCTGCCGCCATGGACAGAGGCACGCGGCGCTGGCTGGTATGCCACCGGCGACATCGTCACCATCGACGCGAACGGCTATGTCAGCATTCGTGGGCGCGCCAAACGGTTCGCCAAGGTCGGTGGAGAAATGGTTTCACTGGCCGCCGTCGAGGAACTTGCCCAGACCGCGTGGCCCGACGTCCGACACGCGGCCGTGGCAGTCGCCGATCCACGCAAAGGGGAGCAGATTGTCCTGCTGACCGAGAGCGAGGCCGTGACCCGTGGTGACCTCGTCGAAACGGTCCGGCAGGCACGTTTCAGCGAACTCATGGTGCCCCGCCGCGTGATCCATCTCGCCCAGCTGCCGCTGCTCGGTTCCGGCAAAATCGATTACGCTGCATTGCGCGAGCAAATCGAATAACGACCTTAGGGCCTGTTGATCTTTCATTGTTCGGTGCTGTTGCCCCTGTAAGGAGGCC
>JBBDTC010000323.1:0-2688 GCA_040904625.1 Gammaproteobacteria bacterium | reverse complement strand
GACAGGTCCCGAAACCCATTTGTCGCCTAAAGTAAGTGACATTGATCCCTGTAGGCTCGGGCGCCACTTCCCTGCGGCGCACGGTCCCGCAGCGGACAGACCGGCACCCGGCCGTGGGGCTTAGTTGCCGATTTCGGAACAGCCATTTAGCTGCCTGTACGTGAAGCCACAAGCGCTTCCTCAAGCGTCGCCCTGCTCGACCATGGCTTCCACCGCAATCTGTCGGATGCGCTGCACCATGGCGTGCAGACCATTGCTGCGGGTCGGCGAGAGATGCTCGGCGAGTTGCAGTCGTTCGAGAAAATCGGGCGGCGTCGCGAGGATATCGGCGGGACGGCGATCGGAGTAGACCTTGAGCAGGATGGCAATCAGCCCGGCGACGATCGTCGAATCGCTGGTCGCGGCGTAATGCAGGCGGTCGCCGCGCCGCTCGGTCACTATCCAGACCTGCGACTGGCAGCCGTGCAAGCGGTTTTCCTCGACCTTCCATTCTTCCGGGAAAGGCTCGGCCTCACGGCCGAGATCGATGATGTACTGATAGCGATCGGTCCAGTCGTCGAACAGCTCGAAGGTTTCGACCAGCTCGCGCTGTGCATCGAGGATCTCGGCACAAGGTTCGAGTTTCGTCGTTTCGTTCGCCATGCTCACTCCACCCGCCACTGCGTGCCGTCGGGGCCGTCCTGGATCTGCACGCCCATGGCGACGAGTTCGTCGCGGATGCGATCGGCCGTAGCCCAGTCACGACTGGCGCGCGCCGCGACGCGGTCAGCGATGAGCGCTTCGACGGCCGCCGCGTCGATGCTGCCGGCGGCATCGTGGCGGAACCATTCTGTCGGCGACTGCTGCAGGATGCCGAGTTCACGGCCGGCCGCCAGCAGGCCGGACTTGAGCTCGCTTCGCGCAGTTGCCGAGGTGCTGCGATTGGCCGCACCGGCCATCTCCATCAGCACCGTCACCGCTTGCGGCGTGTTCAGGTCGTCGTCCATGGCCGCCGTGAAGGCCGCCGGCGCGTGAGTCGCTTCGACGGGAGCGTCCGCGAGGCGCTCGAGCGCACCGTAGAGGCGATCGAGTTCGCTCTTCGACTGGGCGAGCAGTGTCTCGCTCCAGGCCAGGGGCTCGCGGTATTTTGCGCGCAAGAGCGCCAGGCGAATGGCTTCGCCCGGGTGTCGTTCGAGCAGATTTCTTACCAGCAGGACATTACCCAGAGACTTGGACATTTTCTCGCTGTCGATTTCGACGAAGCCGTTATGCACCCAGTAGCGTGCCAGCGGCGCACCGTCATGGGCGCAGGCTGATTGCGCAATCTCGTTCTCGTGATGCGGGAACTTGAGATCGTTGCCGCCGCCGTGAATATCGATCGATCGTCCCAGATGCTTCTCGATCATGGCCGAGCATTCGATGTGCCAGCCCGGCCGACCGCGCCCCCACGGGCTGTCCCAGCCGGGCAGTTCGTCAGGCGACGGCTTCCACAACACGAAATCGGCCGGATCGCGCTTATACGGTGCGACCTCGACCCGGGCACCGGCGATCATCTCGTCGCGGGCACGCCCGGACAACTCGCCGTAAGCCGCGAACGACGGCACGTGAAACAGTACATGGCCGTCCGCAGCATAGGCGCTTTGCTTGGCGATGAGCGTCTCGATCATGGCGATGATGGTATCAATATGCCCTGTTGCACGCGGTTCGATGGTCGGATCGAGCACCCCGAGCGCCGCGACATCGGCATGATAGACAGCACTGAAGCGGGTCGTGATCTCGCCGATCGGCACGCCTTCGGCCTGGGCAGCCGCATTGATCTTGTCGTCGACATCCGTGATGTTACGGGCGTAGACGACGTTGTCGTAATGCCGCCGCAATACCCGAAACAGCACGTCGAAGACCACGGCTGCCCGCGCATTGCCGATATGCGGCGGGTTGTAGACGGTCGGCCCACAGGCATACAGCGTGACACGGGCCGGATCGGCCGGCACGAAGATTTCCTTGCGGCGGGTCAGGGAATTGTAGAGCGTGAGCGGCACAGAACTGGGAACGAGCGAAGCAGACCTGCCATTGTACTCAATTTATCGCCAGAGCATGCGGGCGAGTGTGCCGTCGCGGTCGATGAACTGGTGCTTGAGCGCGGCCCCCGCGTGCAGGCAGACGAGTCCGGCCGTGGCGTAGGCGAGATAGAAATGCACCTCGATGGCGATGTCGCGCAATGCCTCGTCGACGCTGATCAAGGCCGGGATCTCAAACCAGCCGAAGAAATCGATGGCCTTACCGGCCGAAGTCGAGATCAGATAGCCACTGATGGGAATGGCAAACACCATCAGCAACAGCAGGTGATGCGTGGCGCTCGCGAGCTGACGTTCCCACCGTTTGAGCGACGCCTGCGGCCCCGGCGACGGCGACATTGCGCGCCACAGCAGCGTGAGCACACCGAGCGCGAAGACCACCATGCCCAACGCGCGATGCACGCTGAGCGAGGTGTTGTACCAGCGATCGAAGTAGGTCAGATCGACCATGTACCAGCCGAGCACGATGAGGCCGATGATGAGCAGCGCCGTCGCCCAGTGCAGGAACTTCGTCAGCAGACCGAACCCGGCTGCCGTATTGCGTACCCTCATCGACCACCCCCGCTGTCCGACGAAGCGCTGGCCGCACCGCGCGGCTATCGAGCCGCGCGACCACCGCGGCGCTCAGGGCCCC
>JBBDTC010000322.1:0-2695 GCA_040904625.1 Gammaproteobacteria bacterium | reverse complement strand
GCCTGGCCAGCCGGGCGCCTCGACGCCCCAAAATCGCCCAGTTATTCTGCGGCGGGCCCTTAGGTACGACCGTCTCCGCGCCGCCACTGCGACGTTGCGGCGGGCGATGTCGGGCCGTTGTTTTGCCCGCGGGCCGCGTGGGGACCTTGGCCGCCGCCGACAGGTCGCAAAAAAAAACCCCGCCGAAGCGGGGTTTTTTTGTGGAAGATTCCGACGCGCGAGCGTCTTACTTCCTCATCGTCTTTTCGAACATCCGCTCGATGCGGTCCTTGTTCTCATTGCAGCAGGCCATGGCGGCTTCGGCCGTGCTCTTGGCGGAGTCGGCAGTCGCCTGCGCGGCGCTAGCCGATTCCTGGGCGCCTTGAGCTGCACTCAGAGCGGCGGCGGCATCCGAAGCGGCCTTGCGCGCATCAGACATCGCGCTGGTGGCCTTGGCTTCTACCGCCGACAGCTGTTCGGGGCTGACGGTCGAGCAGGCGCTGGTGAAGCCGAGAACCAGGAACAGAGCTGACAGTTGCAGCAGTCCAAGCAGTTTTTTGTTCATCTTTTTCTCCTCATGGGAATAGTGGCTAGTGTTAGGTGCGGAAAAATCTCGAAGACGCTGGAATTTCACCGGGGAGTTTCGACTGGTGCGATTCTGAATCATTCTCTTGCAGTGCGCAAATCGTTTCCGTGCGCTATCGCACGGAATGGGGGGGTGATCCGCTGGGCCGCTGTGGGCGCCCCCAGGACGCCGCCGGAGTATCGCCGGCCTGCGTGCGCGACGGGTGGCGGTCGATCAACATTTGAGCGAGTGCACGATCGAAGCTGTCGAGCTGGTGTGCTGCACAATAGTCGTCGAGCCAGGCCAGCGCCTGCCCCAGCGACATGTCGCCCAAGGCATTGTAGGTCTTTGGTGCGAGCGCGTTGTAGGCGGTCAGATAGCCCATGAGGAAATGGCGAAACGAGGCTCTCGCGGCGACGTCTTCCACGCTGCGCTGATACTGATTGCATGAGCGTCCGCCAGGGCCCCAGATCGCGTAATTGCCGCCGGCGTCCGCGGCCATCGACGACGCGGCGGCCGCGATTGTGGCCAGCAGGCACAACGCCGAGAGCGTTACACGCATCCCGGAAGGGGGCGCCTGCGATTGAATTGCGATTTCAGGAACTCCATCTGATCGGCCAGGATGCGGCGGTTGGACAATGCCAGAAACTCGGCCCAGTTCGGTACATAGGGTACCGCGAGCAGCGGCATGTGGGCTTGCTCCGGCGTGCGGCCGCCCTTGCGCGTGTTGCAGGATTTGCAGGCACTGACCACGTTGGACCAGATATCGCGCCCGCCGCGTGATAATGGCTTCACATGATCTCGGGTCAGCCCACCTTCGGAGAATTCTCCGCCGCAGTACATGCACAGATTGCCGTCACGCCGGAACAGTTCGTGGTTGTTGAGCGGCGGGATGAGGCGCAGATAGCCGGGGCCGCGCTGGGAGTGTTTGACGGCGATAATCGAATGAACGGTAATCGACGAGCGCAGGCCAGACTGCCGTGACAGGCCGCCATGGAAGGTGAAGGCATTCTCTCCCGCCGTCCAACCCACCAGCTCGCGCGTGTACAGACAAATCGCTTCCTGCCACGGAATCCAGCGTACGGGGGTGCCGGAAATATCCAGCCTCAATATCAGTGGTATGGCCATCGCTTCTGGCACCGTGCAGGTGGCGCGGCCTCGTCGGACCGCATAAACCAGCAGATTCTTTGCACAAAGGCGTGCGTGAATCAAGATGAACGCCGTGCCATGCCTTCACCAGGAGACTTGCTGCCGATGTCCGAACTGTTCCGTCTTCGCGCGCTCATGCGCCAACTGCGCGACCCGCACGGTGGGTGTCCATGGGACCTGCGCCAGACTTATCAATCGATCGTCCCGCATACGCTCGAGGAGGCCTACGAGGTTGCCCAGGCTATCGAAGAGAGCGATTTCGCGGCGCTGCCGGGCGAACTCGGCGACTTGCTGTTTCAGGTCATTTTCTATTGCCAGCTGGCTGAAGAGGAGGCGCGGTTCTCCCTCGACGACGTCATCGAGGCGCTGGAAACCAAGCTGCGCGAACGTCATCCGCACGTCTTTGGCGCTGACGCGGCCGGCAGCACGGGCGGACACGACGCCGAGCGGGTGGCGCGGGACTGGGAAGCGCGCAAGGCGGCGCAGCGGCGGGCCGAGCGCGGCGCGGAGAGCAGTGAACTCGACGATGTCCCGCTATTGCTTCCGGCCCTGTCACGCGCCGCCAAGATCCAGCGGCGCGCGGCGCGGGTCGGTTTCGATTGGCCCGATGCAGCCGGTGCGCGTGCCAAGCTCGATGAGGAGCTGATGGAACTCGATGATGCCGGGGCGAGCGACGATCAGGAACGTGTGGTCGACGAGTTCGGCGATGTGCTTTTCAGCATGGTGAATATCGCCCGGCATCTCGGCATCGAGCCGGAGGGCGCCTTGCGCCGTGCCACGGCCAAGTTCGAACAGCGTTTCCGGCGCGTCGAGGAGCTTACGCGTGACCGCCACGGCGCGCTCGGCAATGCGTCGCCGGCGGCGCTCGATGAACTGTGGGAGCTCGCCAAGGCGGAGCGGGATCCCAAAGTTTGAGTTAGGGCCCGCCGCAAAATAACCGAACGATTTGGAACGCCGATTCATCCCGTCTGGCGGCGTTGCTCGTCAGTTGAATAGAACCAC